>NZ_JBXEQE010000004.1:0-364241 GCF_056858335.1 Agaribacillus sp. DX54 | reverse complement strand
TTAGATCTAATTGGCAAATAAAGCTTTTCTTGGTTTAAAACGCACGTATTTAATGCTATACATTTTCATTTCACTATTCGATTGAAAGCGTTGTAGTCACTGCCGGATGGTCACTGGGCCATATCCCCTTATATTTGAAATGCATGTCCGAGTCGATCGCTTTTAGATTTTTCCCTTTGTAATATATGTAATCAATCCGATAGGTCAGCCTTTCTGCTGTCATGGTAGGTGATGCATAGTTGATGTCAGGTCTTATCTCCCTGAAAGAATCGACAAAGTCAGCTTCCATCATCACTTTGCTAACAAGCCATTCTACGGTAAGTCCATTATGCCACTCCGCAGTTTCTCTAATCCAGTCTTTGTGTGAAGGACTGTTAAAATCACCACCGATAATGAATGGGACCTCGTTGGCTTTTTGGATATAGGGATCCAGGAGCCGTACAATTTCCTTGATCTCCTTATGACGGGTCTTACCTTCACCTTCGATCAACCTGGCAGCCGTAGCCTTAGGGTCACGGCTGTCTTTTCTCCAAGCCGGCAAGTAATGTATCCATAAGCTGGCTACGTTTATTTTTTGATCCGCGCTCAATTGAATCGTGGTTAAACCACACCTGAAAGCATCGTAGATCGACTTGGTTTCCAGTATAGGATATTTACTCATAACCGAAATGTTGGTGCTTGCCAAATAAAAATAGTAATCCAAAACATCGGCAATTAAAGCCCCCGAGCCATAGGTCTCCTGCATCATCACGATATCAGTTCCCGTATCTTTTATAAAATCAATAACCTGTCGAGGGCCAATCTCCCGACCGTGCCTGCGTCCGCCATGCCATATATTCCACGCCATCAGATTCAGCCTGCTCACCGATTGTTTTGCTGGTTGCGGTAATTTGGCGGCCGGAACAAAAAGCTTATATTTTTCAGCGACCTCTGCTGCATTTAAAACATAATCATATATACTGAACTCATCTAAAGCTCCTGCATATGCGGGTAACATTTTATCTGCTAATGCATCTGTAGCCAGGCTAACAGGCAAATTACTATTCATATCTTTGATGCCTCCGAGATTGTAGATAGCGACGTTTCTTCCATCAAAATACATCCGGGCCTCTTTTTGTCCACGGCTGATTGTAAAAACAATCTGGTGCCATGCCCCGTCATTGATTTGCTGACGCGGAGCGGTGGGTCTATAGTCTAATCTGTATTTTCCATCTCCTATATTCCATGCCCAACTTCCATCCGGCTGGCAAATGATGGCCCACCCTTTGTTGTTGCCACTGCTGCGACTGATTCCAAATTCATGGTTTGTGGTAAAATCTTTTATTTCACCGGCATTCCACGCTTTGTTAGCAGCTATTACCTGGTAATCTTGATGGATCGCCGTGGTTTGTACCCAAACCTCCACTGAAAAATCCAGGCTATCCCAAAGTCGAGACAGTGATTCTTCTCTGTCCAGCAGCACATAGGCAGGACTTCCTATTTTACCGGTAAAATATTTAGCCTGCCCGCTAATGCCTTCTTTAATAGAATCTTTTCCGTAAAATTTATGGTGAAAGACCGAATTAGCTATGTTTTTACTTTCCATATCAATGCTAACCAAGGGACCGTCCTGCTCCTGTTTTTCAAGAGAGAATGCCCTGCACGTAAAAGACATCATCGAACATAGTATAATCATTAAAAAAGATAAGTTTCCGGATTGGCAGTTATTCATTTGCTTTGAAATTCTATTGAGGTAATGGTAATTTTCTTTCAGTAATCGAAGGGAGCATGCTTTCTGCATTTGGAACACCAATTTCTTTCGGTGAGGGGGAAATGAAGCTTGTTTTTCGCCCTTCCAAATGCATGGTGCCAGCAGAGGGATCCAAAGTAAAAACCGTGTAAAGGGGATCTTTATAGGGGCAGGTTTTGCTCACAGCCGGATAGGCCTGTTCCACATGTGCACTAAAACGTTGGTATTCGAATTTACTTCCTACCCACTTGTAAGACATGCTGTTTATCTGTATGTAGGGTATGCCGCCTATTTCTTTTACATAATCCGTGTGATGATGACCGCTCAGACAAGCTATTACTTTCGTTTGTCCGGAAGCGTTCTTTTGTCCTTCCAATATTTTCCTGATTTCAGCATTGTTTGCTACCCCACCCTCCGGGGTTTCAAGGCTTTGATGGCTAAATACAATCGTAGGTTTGGATGTTTTTTCCAAATCCTTTTTCAACCACTCCTGTTGCCCCGAACCTATGTAGCGCGGATAGTAAGCGGTTCAGGGTTTTGCTCATTACCATCCAACACGATAAAGTGAAAATCACCCTGATCAAAAGCATAGTAACGCCTTTCCATTTGTCACCAATCCATGGTCTGTTCTTTTGTGAAGCCAAAGTCTTTCATGTCATGATTTCCCAAAACATGGTACCGCGGACCTTCAAACTCATTCCAGGCATCAAGAAACGGTTGGTTGCGTTTGCGTGGTAAAGCAAAATCCCCCATTTGTATAATGAAATCCGGCTTGCGTTTTTTCATATCATCTATAAAAAAACGCAACCTGGCATAACCATCGTGAATAATGTCCTGATGCACATCGGCCACCATACCGATTCTTAGCTTCCTGCGTGCTTTCAGGTGAAATCCTGAAACAGACCATGGAAATGACAGGGCTGCCCCCGTTTGCATTGTTTTTTTTATAAAACCTCTTCTTTTCATTGGTATATTTTATTTTAAAATCGTTTTGTTTGTTTCAGTCATTGCTTTAAGGAAAGAATGACCGAAAATCTATAGGATGGCCGATAGTTCTTTTGAAAATATCTATTTGCATGTAAGTAGCATTAGCCCGCTGTTTTAAAAGATTGCCTATTTTATTCTGCTGTTTCCGGCAATAGCTCCAACACACTCAACACTGGCCGATGGTCGGAAGCTACCCGCTCGTCAATCACCTGGGTTTCAAGCACCTTCCATCGATGGGCCGGTCTGAAAAGAATGTAGTCTATTTTAGCACGGGGCTTTGCTGCCGGTGCTGTGGGCGTGTTTTCAGAAAATGATTTTTCCCATTCCTTCAAAAGAATGCCCATCGTTTTACTCTCAGGCCTGGCATTTAAGTCTCCGGCCAGGATGGAAGGCTTTTCATCTTTCGCAAAAAACTCATTTAGTTCACCGGCCTGGGTGATCCTGTCTGTTTCTTCCCGGGTATGATCCAGATGGGTTCCTATGAATCTTATAGTATCTCCGCTTGGCAATGCCACATGGGCTTCCAACGCTGCCCGGGGCTCTTTTCCTTCTTGTGCACTTAGCGGATGATTTTTAGTACTCAAAAATGGATACTTAGACAATATCCCTTCTCCATATCCACCGCCATCATAAGGCATGGCTTGCCCAAAAAGTGGTGCGAGGCCTGTTCGTAAACCCAATGCTGTTGCTAAGTCCATATTTTTTGCCCTGTTCGTATAAAAATCCACCTCTTGCAGGGCTACGAGGTCGGGATTCACGGATTTAATTACTCCGGCAATCAAATCCAGGTCAAAATCACCCTTCATAGTTTCTCCATGATAAATGTTGAAGGTCAACACCCGAACTATCCTGGAAGAATCCACCGGTACTTGCGCCCAGGTATTAAAGCAAAGCAACGCTATAAGCAACAAGCATAATATTGCCCGAAAAAGTGTCTTCCTCATAGTAGTTATTGTAAGCAAATATTTTGATTTAGTCATATTTGGCACTTGGTATGTAATTTTCATGTATTCATCGTATGTGGTTGTTAGTCAGCTTCAATTTTATGTGACCAGGTTATTCCGTCGTTGGAAGCTCCATTGGTTCGAAATGTGCCATTTTCATTAATCCGGCAGCCTTTTTTACTAAATCAGGGCGTTCACCAGCCAGATTGAAATGCTCCCTTAAATCAGTTTCCAGGTCATAAAGCTCTATGGCCCCCTTGGTATCTTCCCTGAGCGCTTTCCACTTGCCAAAACGGACCGCCTGTCTCAGTTTTGTAGGATGTATTTTTTTGGTCATACCAACGCGGTCATACTGAGGGCGCTCCCAATACAGATAATTATGCTGCACTTGCCGGTCATTTTTGCCCAATAAAGTAGGGACAAAGGATATACCGTCTGTTTTTTCCGGTTTTTCAGTTTCAATTAATTCTGCAAATGTCGGCATGAAATCGGGAAAATACCCCATATGATTGTTAAGCGTGTTTGCCTTTATTTTGTCGGGCCACCTAACGATCATCGGTACTCTGATGCCACCTTCGTAATGCCATTCTTTCCCTTTTTTCAATAAACCATTGGCCTTAAAAAAGTAAGAGGGGGGATCTCCCCAGGTTTCCCTAAGTTGTCCTCCGTTGTCTGAGGTAAATACTATGATCGTATGGTCAGCCATTCCTGTTTCTTCTAGCACCGCCATCACCTTCCCCGTCCAATCATCGACTTGCGAGACCATACCGGCAAAGTTTGCCCTCGGTGTAGAGACCGGCACATGGTATCCGTTATCTTTTGAGTCGTACTCTTCCCAACCCTGCACACGGTATTTTTGCGCAAAGGTCTCATTGGGTAACATTTCTGTGTGAGGCAGGGAAAAAGAAAGGTAACAGAAAAAGGGTTTTCTGTTTTTGGCCTGCTTGCGGATGAAGTCGATGGCTTTTGAGGCAAACACATCATCTGTGTGTTCTCTTCTTTCATCGATATTCAGGCTGCTTAGCCCAAAAGAACGCCCTTCTGAATTTCGTACTGTATTGTTAAGTGACACTTTCTTTTGGTTGTGCCAGATGTAGGAAGAAAAGTGAAAGTGCCCATGCCCGTGCTCTAAAAGCCCCCAAAACTCATCGAAACCTCTGTCGTTGGGTTTTTGTCCATTTTTCCAACCTGCCTTGCCTCCTAAACCGTATTTGCCAAAATACCCTGTTCGATAACCGGCCTCCTTGAAAAGCTCTCCCATCGTTTTTAACTTTCCTACCGGCTCATAAACATGGGCCAGATGATTGTCACCGTTATCTCTATAGGGCACATGACCGCTATGAAGTCCCAGCATCAACGCGGCCCTGGAAGGACCACAAACACTTCCACCGGCATAGAACCGGGTAAAACGCATGCCCTCTGAAGCAAGCTTGTCAATATGTGGTGTTTTTATTCTTTCCTGGCCATATACGCCCAGATGATTATATCCTAAATCATCGGCCAGTATGAGGATTATATTAGGCCCCTGCTCTTCACGTAGCATACGCGTTGAGCTCATAATAGCTATTCCAACAATTACCAGAAGTTTTATCACCAATATCGATATTAATTTTAATTTAAACATGGTAAAGAAATTATTGTCAATCAATGGGTACAACAACCTTGGTTTTATCCCATCAGGTATCTTTTTAGCAGTTCGAGCTCCTGAAGTAATTTCAGGAATCTCTCATCTATCGTTTCTTTTAAAATATTTTTTCTTTTCAATAAAAATCAAAGCGTGTAAAATTGCCCTGCGCTAATGCGCAGGGCAAAAGATCAAATAACTAAATTATTAGTCAGCAATTTTACCATCCGGGATTCTGTGTAAGATTTGAATTCAAAGTAATCTCATCCAGGGGAATAGGCAACAGGTAGTCACGATTAGGGTCAAAAGCCAATCCCGAAGGAATTTGTGTTTGATGTGGGTCTATATATCCATCATTGTCCAAAAATACCGATACTCCTTCTTCAAGGCCCGGATAGTCGGATTGTACAAAAAATGCCCCTTTGAAACGCGCTCCAATAAAAGTCTCATGTGCTCTCCAGCGCATCAAATCATCAAACCGGTATCCTTCAGCCGCTAATTCAATCCTTCGCTCTCTTCTCACTTCATTGATAATAGGAGAAAGTGAAGGAAACTGCCAATCCGGGTCATTGAAGATGTTGTTAATGACCAGGCCGGGCATGCCTGCACGATCTCTTATAACATTAATGGTCATATCTACATCATTCTGTGTAATGGTTCCCATTTCAGCCTTTGCCTCAGCGTAGATAAGCAGCGCCTCGGCAAAACGAAAAATGGGAGAAGAGGTAGTGCCTACCCCTCCGGTATGAGACAGCTCACGATCAGTATTGGCTCCTTTCCTTATCATGTACCCTGTCGGACACCCGGCAGCACCACCGTCTTCAAGGGGGGCCCTTTCAAAAAATATATCGGGGGCCCCTCTGCCTGTCTGCATGAGTTGTCCCGGCAGCCACATGGTTTGACTCAAGCGAAGATCGCGATTGGCTGCCACCTCTGTTAAACTTTGATCGCCCTGATATAGCGGACTGGCAGCAATCGGAAGACCGTCAGTTAACAAATAGGAATCTACCAGCGCTTTGGTAAGTCCCCTGCCGCCACCAATTCTGGGTAAATACCGTTGTCCATTGTGTGTAACCCCCTCATTGAGATTGAACTGTCTCCACAACATTACTTCAGGATTAGCGGAGTAATCAGCCTGGTTGAATAGCATCGTATAATCTGTTGACGGATCACCGGTAGTATATATAGCGAAACCTCCCGGATCATCTATCAATGCTTTCGCTACATCGGCTGCTATTTGCAGGTACTGTGATCCATCTGACCCGCTTACACCATATGCTGTGCCGGCATGATATTTTTCCCATGTGCCTTCATAAAGCGCTACCCTTGCCTTTAACAAGCTCGCACATTCCCGGTTTAACCGATTCCCTCCCGAATTTCTTCCTGATACCAAATAGGCTATAGCATTATCCAAATCCGCCATAATATTATCAATCACGACATTTCTGGCCATTCTTTCACCCTGAAGCTCTTCTGAATCCGGCAAAAGCGATTTATCTAACCAGGGCACATCCCCATAATTTCTTACCAGGTTAAAGTGGGCCAAAGCCCTAAAGAAAAGTACTTCGCCTACATAATGCTTTATGTCATCGAATGCCGCTTCAACGTTTTCATAATTTTCCATAAAAATATTCATGGATCGAATGGCCCCAAAGTCCCAGTTGTTATTGCCGGTAGTGGGTATGTTATCTCCCAGGATAGTCTCACTCGTAGCCACATTATTATGAATAATGTTATCGCTATTATCATCCTCCCAATAAATGCCACCATTCCATTCCATCCTCCTGGCTGCCAACCCGGAAGGGAAAGGTAAAATTGGGTAGCGTATAACTCCAGGTCTTCCGGCGTTTTCCAAAAATTCTCAGCGCTGATATTATCTAAATCCGGCCGGTCCAAAAAATCATCCTCACAACCCATCGATACTGACAGTACAAGTGCTATGATTAATATTTTATACGTTTTCATTGTTTTACAAATTTAGCTCGTAAATATTATAGGGTTTAAAACGAAACATTAAGTCCCGCTGAAAATACACGCTGCAAAGGGTATATCTTACCGTCTCCCCAAGCACCGTCTACCGTTTCGGGATCAAACGTATCGATCAAGTCAGTAAAAGTTAACAAGTTATCACCACTGAAATACACCTGAAGCGAATTTAAACCGAGTTTTGAAATAAGTGTTTCCGGCAACTGGTAGCTCAGTTGAACATTTTTTAAACGCATATAGGCGCCATTTTGAAGATATCTTGTTTGTGTTTGCGTGTTCTTCAAGTGTTGTGAACTCATATAAGGTTTGGGAAAATAAGCATCTGTTCTCTCTGGTGTCCAATAATCCAGTGCTTGCCTGTGAATGGTGTTCTGGCATTGACTCCCCCTGAAACCCCAGAAAAGGTTGGTACTTTCGCTTAGGGCTATATCTCTTTTCGCAACACCCTGTACCAGGACAGAAAGGTTAAACCCTTTAAATGAAGCGCCCAGATTGAGACCATAAGAATATCGGGGCGTATTATTACCGATAACCTGATAGTCCCCCATATTGTCCTTGGTCCATTCTCCCTGGCTTATTACACCATCATTATCTAAGTCTGCGTACCTGATGTCGCCAGCGCCCCAGCTATTCCAAAATAGGGATTGATCCGGTGCCTCGGCTGCTTCGGCATCCGACTCAAAGAAGCCTGACGTGGTTAAACCGTGTATATCACCGATAACCCGGCCGTCAAACCAGTCATCGAGTGTTCCACTATCATTAGGGTATCGAAAAACAACAGATCTGTTATCGCTCACATTCAAACGTACTGAGTAACCCACTGCATTTACGTTTCCCTGCCAGCCTAATACCAATTCCCAGCCTTTGGTTTCAAGTTCAGAATTGTTTTCCTGAGGTGCGCCGGTGCCTAAAGTGGCTGGCAAAGATACGGCCGGTCCTACCATATCAGAGGTCACGCGTCTGTACCAGTCAAAATTTATTTGAAGACGATCAAAAATCGTAGCATCAAGTCCAACATTAAAAGTCGTAGAAGTATCCCAGGTTAAATCCGGACTAATCAGGTTAGGAGCGCCAACTATGACGGCTCTCTGACCACCTATGATCCAGCTCGATTGGCCTGCACTCATCAGCTCCTGGTATCTCGCAGCAAGCTCCGGATCGTGATTGCCTAATGAACCCCAAGATCCTCTTAATTTGAAGAGACTGATAACGTTTTCCAGTGGCGCCCAATAATTTTCCTTGGCCATGTTGTAGCCAACTGAAAAAGAAGGGAATAAGCCCCAACGGTTACCCTCTCTGAAAAACGAACTACCATCATAGCGAAGATTAGTTTCGAATAAAAACTTCTCATTGAAATTATAATTTAACCTGGCAAAAAATCCTTGTGTGGAAAAATCAAATAAAGCATCATCCACCGTCTGCACGCCTGTAGCTGTGCTGAACGTAGGCAAGGAATTTGTAATAAGGTCTGCTCTTGTGCCTGTTGTTTCAAATTCTTTTTTTATTCGCTGTTCATAACCAACCATGATGCCCAGGTGATGAAGTTTGAAATCCTTTTCATACCTTGTAATAGCATTAATGAGTCTGTCGGTATTATCAATCAACCTGCGGGATATCGAATTTTGATTGTGACCTGCATTTACAGTGGTACCATCGGGGGCCGGTATCAGGTTTCTGAATTGCTCTATGACCCTGTTTTCATTATTAGCGGCCCAGTTGAATGATATACGTGTTACCCATCCTTTGATAGGTTCTATTTCAGTAGCCAGGGTAAGTAGCAGGTTGTTCTTAAATTCAGTGGTTCTTCCCGAATCCATCATACGTTTCACATCCTGAACCACAATAAAGCTGCCGTCAGGGCTGTACAACGGAACTACCGGCCACAATCTGGAAATTTGGTGATAGATGATATTTTTATCAAATCCTCCAAACCCACCACTGGGAAACAGATTACGTTCGCGGGCATACTTCGTCGAAACATCAAAACTTAACCAATCGGTTGTTTGATTTCTTAAATTAACAGTGATATTCGACCGCTGATACTCATCATCTGCATATGTCAGGTTGCCTAATTGTTTGAAAAATCCACCGGAAATAAAATAGGATGTTTTTTCCGTACCCCCGCTTACACTCAAACTATGGGTTTGACGTGGTGCGGATTCATACATAAGATCAAACCAATCATAATTGGCCCACCCATCGTGCCAATACCTGTACCAATCTCCGGCAGCATTTGGTTCCGTGTCTGCAGTTATTACCCCATTTTGATAATCTATGATATCCTGAATTTCATTATCATCAAACATCGGAGCTTGCCCATCATTGGTTATCGCCTGATTATAGGCACGGGCAAAGTCAAGACTATCTGAAAGTTCGGGAAGGCTAACAGGTGTTGCAATCGCTATATTAGTGGAATAATTCACGGTAATTTTTCCATTTTCTTCCCCTTTCTTGGTGGTGATCAAAATAACACCATAAGCACCTCTGGCACCATAAATGGCAGCAGAAGCAGCATCTTTAAGAATGGTAACCTCCTTGATATCATTTTGGATTGATACTGTTCATTTGGGCAACAGAAATTGGAATACCATCCAAAAGTATAAAAGGAATGCCTTCATTGCCTGTCAGGGTTCCTGTTCCTCTGATGTTGATATTCAGAGCAGCACCTGGCTCTCCGCCACCATCAGTGGCAGAAAAATTCACATTAGGAAGTGTTCCCTGAAGCATTTGAGAAATATTGCCGACAGGTCTGTTACCAATCTCTTTTTCAAAATCAATGTTGTCAACAGCACCTGTCAAATTCACCTTTTTCTGTGTTCCATAACCAACGACCACTACCTCATTCAGCATTTCGCTGTCCAATGCCATTCGAACATCGACAATACTTCGATCACCGACTTCAACCTCCTGTGTTAAAAATCCTATATAGGAAAAAACCAATGTGGTTATATCATCGGGAACGTTAATTGAATATTTTCCACTGACATCTGTAACAGTACCGACGTTTGTACCTTTCAGGAGCACATTCACTCCCGGAAGCTCATTGCCAAGCTCGTCTGTTACTTTACCCGTAATTGTTTTTTCTTCAATAATGACCGGATCCCGCCTGTTTCTTCTACGATTTCTTAGTTTCTTTACATTGATATTGTTATTTACTCTGTGGAATCTCAGACCGGTTTCCCTGGAAAGACTGCTTAGCAGATCATACAGGTTAGTGCCATCATAACTGCCACTCAATGTAAGTTTTTGGTCTATTTCGTTTTTAAGATAGACAAAAGTAAAACCTGTCTCCTCTTCGATGTTATTAAAAGCATCGATGATCTTATGGTCTTCAAAATCCATGGAAACCCAGATTTCCCTGAGACTGTGGACTTTCTGTCCCATAGTAACTTTTGATGCCAGTAAAGAAGCACAAAAGACCAGTTGGATCGAAAGCACATAAGATGAATACATAAATATTCTTTTTAGTAATGATTTGTAATTCATAACTTCACATGGTTTTAATATGATTAAAATGTTAAAACTGTCTGATTGAAATATGCCTTACTGCAAAAAGTCTGTATTTCAAATCAGGAGAATTTATGATCAGCAGCACTCCTGGAGCACTGCTGATCTTTTCTATTCTGTCTCGTTTATGGTCATATAGGTCCTTTCATTTATAAATAATTTTTATGTTCTTACCCTTGATTTCATAGTTAAAATCAAGGGTATAGCCCAGTGAAATCAATACATTTTCCAGCGATTCATTGTCGTATTTTGCCGTAAGGTTTGTCCATTCCTTTGATGAGGCGTTGACAGTTTCAATATGCACATTGTACCAATGCTCAAGGATGTGAATCACTTCCTGCTCCGAAGCTTCATCGAAATGGAGAATTCCCTTTTGCCAACCTAAAACCTTCTCGCTATCAAATTCACTTAACTTATAAGTATGAGCCGTGAGGTCATAGATGATTTCTTTTCCAGGTTCAAGTACTAGTTGAGTGGGTTCGCCGGGTAGTTGCATGGCAACCTTTCCGGAAGTGAGGGATACCCGCACATCACAATAGTAATTATAGGCCCGAATGTTAAATGTGGTTCCTAATACTTTTGCTTTAAGCCCTTGCACGTTAACAACGAAAGAACGGCTACTATCTTCTTTAACATCAAAATATGCCTCGCCTACCAGCGACACAAACCTTATCCGGGAATCAAATTTCTCCGGATAGGTAATGATCGTTCCGGAATTAATAATCACGATGGTGCCATCGGGAAGTGTCAGTTTAGATTTTTCTCCCAATTCATTGCTCACAGTTTTCATCTGTACCGCCAACTTGTCAATGGAATTTCCCGGCTGGTAAATGAATAACCTAATCAATAATCCTACGCTTATTAATAAAATAATCAGGGCTGCTACCTTTAACCATATCTGATACGGTTGTGAACCCTTTTTCAGGGTATTTCTACCTGCTACTATTTCAGCATGGATTTTCGACCAACTTCTTTCCCGATGTACCGGGCTCGTCTCAAAATGATCACGAAACTTCTTCGAGGCTTGCTCCAACAGTCCGGCTACTCTTTCATGGTTAGAAGGATTAGTGAGCAACTCCGCTACCCGGATTAATTCATGCTCCGTGCATTCATTGTTAAGGTATTTGGTAAGTAATAAAATATCTTCCTCGTTCACCTTATTATTATATTCATGTTGTATGTTGGTGTTTAATAGATGATTCTCACAAGGGGTTGGTATTACTCCGCTTAAAAAAAATTTACATTTATGGCACCGACCCGATTGAAGCGTTAATCATTTCAATGGAATCATTGAATTAGCATATGTTCAAAAAAGATGGCTGCAGAAGTGTACTACTTGGCACTAGGAAAAAAAATATCCGCATTGATAGATATGTAGCCCTTTATCTGTTTCAGTGACTTGGAAACACTCACTTTTACCGTGTTTTCCGAGATATTGAGCTTATGAGCTATTTCCTTATGCGAAAATCCATTTTGCCGACTCAGCTTAAAGATCTCTTTTCTCCTGCTGGGAAGTAGCTCAATGGCCTCATTAGCAATTTTTTCAAGGTTATTGTAGATCACTTCTTCTTCAACAACATTGTAACTGGTCACAATCCTGCAGGCAAATTGCTCGGCCAATTTTCTGTTTCTCGAAATTGCGTTTAGTTCTTCGACTATCAAATTGCGGTTTACGGAATAGATATAATTTCTAAAGGATTTGATTTCGGATAGCGTTTCCCTTAAATCCCAGATTTTGATAAAGACTTTGTGAACTACTTCATCAGCCAAGGCCTCATCTCTGAAAACCCTGAGTGCATAACAGTATAAAGACCCATGATACTTTTTAAACAGGATTTCAAATGATCCTTTACAACCTGATGCTATCTTTTGGAGTAACTCGCCGTCGTTATGATTTTTGTTAAGCGACACTTTATAATTATTCAAAGAAATCAAGTAACTATAAAAATTACTGATACATGTTATTAATACTATTATCTTGTCGGAATTACAAGATAACATATGAAATTACTAATTGATTTCGAGGATCTTCATTAAAGCGGCAAAGCCTTGGGCTCTAGTTTTGATAAGTCCTTAAATAGTAGATATGACTGATACCGCTTCCTCTAGTAGTCGTAATAAATTACGAGATATACAAATGTTCATCACAAGTATTTTGTATATTTTTTAATCATACTGTAAGTATGTACTTTCATCAGTTTTACCTTTAATCTAGAATCGAATTATTACAGTAACTTTATTAATTATTATTCAATAATAAGCAAATTTTATTTAATATTACTCAATATTTGCTATATTTATTTAATATTACTCAACTGTAAACAAATCATTAAATATTGGTTTTTAAGTACATGAATGAATAGGTCAACAGGGAAAATCAATGGTTAAGCAGGCATGATTTAAATCAGATTTTTATACGAAGTCACAGGCGATCATAACCATGCTTTTTAACCACAGGCAAATTAAATAACCGATTGAATTATTAACGTTTTAATAGCATGACCACAATTTATTTTTTTTGTGTAGTAATACCTACCCCCTGTGAGAACCGTCTATTATATGGCTTTTACGTTTATTTTTGGCAGAAGCAATGACCTTCAAATCATGAGCAGTTGTCAGGAATCTCGGGGCAGGCCTCGAAGCAATTTTGCGGTCATTTTAATCCAACAAAAAAAGATTCTGCTAGCAGGTTATATCATGATAGCCTTGTTTTTTAGAAAGGCCGAAGCTAAAAAACAGTCGTGGAAAAAGAGAAAAGACAACGTTTTTCCCACCAAAACCATGGAAATAGCATACAACACAAACGATTATATGACTATAATCTTAATAATTAAAATGATTATGAAAAATACTTTCGCATTTTTGATTTTTTTATGGTCCGGTTTTTTTTCTTTTGGACAAGAGATTGCCAAAGAAGAGGTCGGTAACACCGAGTACTTGAATGAACAAATCGTCGACAAAAAGCTAGAAGACCTTCGTCTCAAACGGCAAAAGCAGTTATTAGCTGCTCCGTCTCTTATGGAAAGGGGTGAAACGCACACTTATAGTGGTGAGTACCTTGAAGCAATAGAATTTCCGGTTGGTGCTTTTGGCGGTGGTCATATATTACTGGATGGAACGGGTCAATTGAAGCATTGGAAAATATTTAACAACCATAATTTGGCGTTTATACCTCATAGTTTTTTTGCAGCAAGAGTGAAGCCAAATAGTCGAAAGCCTGTAGTTCGTGCTTTACAAACCCATGCTGTTGAAGCCTTTCCGGCAATGGAAAAACTGACATTTCAAGGGGAATACCCATTTGCCAATATGAGGTTTTCCGATAGTGAATTCCCCGTTGATATTTCTATGGAGGTGTTTAACCCATTTATTCCCATGCAATTAAAAAATTCGTCCATTCCATGTGCTATATTCATGCTAAGTGCCGAAAATAATTCGAATGAGCCTGTGGAAGTAGGGTTCCTCTATGCGCAACAAAATGCCGTGGGGTATTTCCCATTTAACAGACACGGGCCCAAAAACTCGTCCAGGGAATTTTTTGAAAATGACACCAAATATATAAACTTAAACGCGGTAGACGGCAAATCATTTGAAAACTACGGAGGGAACATCAACCGAATCCATCAGGACCGTCATCATACCTATGTGCACTTGACAAAAAACCGCTCCAACGATTCATTAGGATATGGAGATATGACCATCGGACTAGTAGGTGAACAAGGCGAGGCAACAGCAGATTGGCAATCCATGGAAGCCTTATACGGTAATTTTTACAAAACAGGAAGCTTAGTTAAAACGGTAAAGACCCAACCTTCACCCAAAGGTGAAACCGTTGATGCAGCCGTTTCAAAAACATTTTGGCTTAAACCAGGTGAAAAACGCACTATAACATTTTATCTAACCTGGCATTTCCCCTTTGGTGAGCGAGGCAGTTACTCAAAAAATAGTTGGAGCAGAGGTCAATGGGGAGGTGATGGCAACAAATACACACATTGGTGGAAAAACTCAAAGGAAGTGGCTGATTATCTACAGACGCATTTTAAAGAGCTGCATTCATTGACGAAGTTATATCACAATTCTTTTTATCAATAATTTCCCGCATTGGCTAAAGGATCGCATAACAGCACAGACCTCCATTCTGAAAACCAATACAATGTTTTGGGACAATGAAGGCTATATAGATGGCTGGGAAGGCATTTCTCCCAGAGGTGGGGCCTGTTCCGGAAATTGTACACACGTGTGGCATTATGCACAGGCACATGCGCGGTTATTTCCTGAAATAGGAAGGAAAATGAGGGAGCAATCGTTCCGTTACATGAAAGAAAACGGCATGATCCCATACCGTCACCCCAATGGACATGAGGCTTTTGATGGACAATGCGGAGAAATTCTTCAGGTCTACCGGGAACATCTCACCGGTACTGATTTCGATTGGTTAAATGTAAACTATCCAAAAACAAAAAAAGCCATGGATTTCATTATTAAAACCTGGGATCCGGACGAAGACGGCATACTGGAAGGGGCAAAACACAATACATTGGATAGCAGGTTGGGAGGAAACAGTGCCTGGCATGGCTCACTTTATGCTGCTGCGCTTAGCGCCGTGGCTGAAATGGCCCTGCTACAAAAAGAACCTGAAATCGCCACCCATTACAATCAATTGAGTAAAAGGGCCATCGACTCCCATCTGGAAACACTTTGGAATGGAGAATACTTTATTCAAATACCGGATTCCGTTCCCCGCGCCGATTTTCTTACAGGTTGTGCAACCGATCAGATGTTGGGGCAGTGGTGGGCCAATCAGCTCCAATTAGGGAGCCTTTACCCTGAAGATATTCTTGATAAAACCATGGAATCAATTTTCAAATACAATTTCAAGTCAAATTTTGAGGGGATTAAACAAACACCCAGAGAATTCGCTAAGCCTGATGAGGCAGGACTTTTGATGATTACCTGGCCAAAGGGAGGGCGACCGAAGCCCCATACATCCTATGCGGATGAAGTCATGTCAGGATTCGAATATGCTGCTGCGGCAACCATGATAGCATCGGGAAATCTGAAGGAAGGATTGACAATGGTAAAAGCTGTATCGGACAGGTATACAGGAAAACTTAAAGTAGGATATGGCGGAGGCTGGGGTAATTGGGGATACAGTGGCAATCCTTTTGGAGACGATGAATGCGGTAAATTTTACAGCCGTGCTATGAGTAGTTGGTCGGTATTGTTAGCCCTTCAGGGCTTTAGTTATAATGGCCCGGAAAAAATGATCGGCTTCGATCCCGTTTGGCAGCCAGAAGATCATGTTTCATTTTTTACGACTGCCGAAGGATGGGGGAGGTTCACACAAAAAAGAAGTGACAAAAAACAAACAAATACCTTATCTATTGATTATGGAAATGTAAGCTTGTCGAAAATCGACCTGAAGGCCCGTGTGTATAAAAAGCCAATAGCCATTTTAAAGATCAATGGTGAAAAAATAACCTCTCAAATGACCCAAAACGGAAATCAATATCAAATCACCTGGCCAGGCACAAACCTGAAGGCCGGCGACGAAATAGAAGTACTCATCAAATCAACATAATCATGACACAAAGACACCATTCATTGCGTAGAAGAACGCTAATAAAGGGGCTGACTTTATCGGCAGGAGCCACTATGTTGCCCCCTGTTTTATCTGCTGCATCGACTACAAATACCAGAAAAAGCAAAAAAGTATTAAAAATTGCCCATATTACCGATGTGCATATCCGTCCGGAACTGGATGCCCCTAACCGATTCAGGAAATGCCTGAAAGATATAAAGAAAAACAAAGTCGATTTTTTTCTGAATGGAGGAGACACCATTTATGCGGCTGACTATGATCATATCGATAGAGACCGGGTGAATGAGCAATGGGCTATATGGAAAGAACTGAGAAGTGAATTTTCCGAATACGAAGTGCACAGTTGCCTGGGTAATCACGATATGTGGTGGGCGGCACCCAACAAGCAGGATTCCATGTACGGGAAGGACTATGCCGTAAAACAACTGGGAATTCCGGGTAGATATTACAGTTTCGACAAAAAAGGATGGCATTTTATTATTTTGGATAGTAATAACGATAATGCCGGTTCACTGGATGCAACACAACGTCAATGGCTGGAAGCAGATTTTGCCCGAATCGCCCCTGGCAGTAATGTGCTGATCATGTCCCATTATCCTATACTTGGCGCAAATGGCGGCAAACATACCGACCACAATTACTTAACAAACTTGTATTACAAGCATAAAGATAAAAAAATCACCTGTTTAAGTGGTCATGTCCATCTTCTTGATCGTGTTGTATACAATAGTGTAAACTATTTCTGTAACGGCGCATTAAGTGGCTTTTGGTGGGAAGAAGGGAATGAGCATTCGGCCGGTAAATATTGGGTAAGAGAAACACCTCCCGGCTATGCTGTCATTGATTTATTTGAAGATGGGTCGGTGACGAATACCTATTATTCACATCCCTATTAGTTTACCTAAAATTCTAACCCTGGCTAGTAGGGTTAGAAAAGAATGGCCCGGTAATGATACATACCAAAAGTTTTATATTCACATTAATTCTGACTGTCCTGTTATTAGGTTGTACCAGGGAAAGTGCCATTCAAACTGCTGATAAGGTAAACAGTATAGTGCATTTGGGAGTTATGGCCGATTGTCAATATGCCGATCAACCGGATCGGGGAAAACGACTGTACAGGCGATCGGTTCTGAAACTGGATTCTGCGGTAAACGAATTTAATGCTTCAAACCTCGACCATGTTATTCATCTGGGTGATTTTATTGACACAGGGCCGGAAAATTATGATATAGTTCTGCAAAAACAGCAAAATTTAAAGATACCCATGACACATGTTTTGGGCAACCATGATTTTTCTGTTCCCGATTCACTCAAGCATAAGGTACCTTCATATCTTGGATTGCTCAAGAGATATTTTTCGTTCTATATCAAAAGCTGGAAGTTTATTGTGCTGGATGGTAATGATGTCAGCCTGCATGCCTGGTCAAAAAACAGCCCTAAATACATCGAATCCAAAAATATCTTTGAGAAACTATACAGTGACCAGCCCGATTATAATGGCGCCTTGGGGAAAACCCAGTTGGTTTGGCTTAAGCGTGAATTGGAAAAATCGGAGTTGAAAAACGAACATGTTATTATACTGTGTCACTTTCCTGTTCTTCCGGAAGGAAGCCATCATCAACTATGGAATTGGAAAGAAATCGTTACCCTTTTGAATAATTATCAATGTGTGAAAGCCTGGTTGAATGGGCATAATCATGCCGGGGGTTATGATAAAAGAAACGGCATTCATTATGTCACTTTCAAAGGCATGGTAGATAGCAGTGAAAATTCTTTTGCCAAATTGATCCTATCCGATGAAGTGATCAAAATAATTGGATGGGGCAGGGAAAAAAGCAGGGCACTAATTTTGAAAAAATAGAGGTATGTACTCAACATGACGGTGCTCTATTTCCACACCGGTTGTTTCAGTGATGACGGTACCCATATCTGTCGATGGGTTATGCAGCCTTTTGTTATTTTTTACTGTGGCCACAACCCATCAATTTTCAATGCCATTGTGTAAAAAGTCGAATAGTTGAAAATTCCGGGCTTCTCCGGAAGCCAATTTTTCACTATACGCTTGATTGAGCGGTCGGTTGATTGAGTGATCGGTTGATGATCATGGGAACCTTTAGATAGGCAGGGTCATCCATCATTACTTCTTTGTGGGCGCTTTTATCATAGTAATAATTACCGCAAATACCATTTTGATCCGGAGTGACACCTGTGACAATGGCCATATGGCTAGGGTTGGTGAAAGAAGGTATCACCGATTTTACAAAACCCAGACTTCCGGTTTTGATAAATCTTTGAATATGGGGCATCCCCGCCGCTGCTGCCCGATAGTAGTCGTATGAAGTGCCATCCATACAAATACCTACTACCGGCGTTTTATGCAGGTTATAATCAATACCGTTGACGTTGATTTTCATAAATTTTTCTTTGAATCCGGAAACAGGATTTTACTAAAATTTTAGTATTACTCAATATTTGGCAATATTATTTAATACCATTCAATATTTGTTAGTTTACAATTCAATATTTGTTAGATTACAATTCAAGATTTGTCAGGATTTAAGCGATTCTTTTTAAGAATTGGTTTATTTTGCAGCTTTTAATAAACCGGTCAGGACAGCGTTTAAATCATATGAAAGATGATATTTTGAGTCTCGTTGGAAAAAAAATCAAGGAAGAAAGGAAAAAAAGAAATTTAAGTTTGCAACAAATCGCCGAACGCAGTGATGTGACGGCTGGTTTGTTGTCCAAAATAGAAAATTTCAGAACGATTCCTTCCTTACCGGTATTACTCAAAATTTCAAAAGCACTTGAAATGAACCTCTCCGAATTAGTTGAATCTGTAATTTTTGGAGAAAAATGCAGCTATACACTCATCAAAGATCAACAAGGTGAACTGGAAGAACGAGAAGACTCTCTGGGATTAGTGTATGAATCACTGATCCATCAAGACCTGTTCAACTTGAACTTTAGGGTTAATATCATCAGAATCCAAGGCAATGTTTATAGAGAGCCCATCGCCACTGACGGAAGGGAATTGGCGCATGTATTAAGTGGAGATGTTACCTATGGTATCAATGGCGAAACCATTCGTTTACTGCAAGGAGATACCTTATTTTTTGATGGTAGCATTCCGCACTCTGTTCAAAACAATCAGGATAGGGAAGCAAAACTTTTTAAAGTATATCTGATTCCCATAAAAGCTTAACCACAATAAGGATATTATCGCCAATACATTGATTCTTCGCCCCTAAGCTCCATGCCATTTATAAGAACCGGTAATCGGCCATGACCGATCAGGTACGGTTGATCCTCATGCAGCTTCAACACGGAATTTCCCGGTTAAGATAACCGACAAAAGAGAAAACAAGGATCCATGACCTGATTCCACAAATTTTGAAATCTGATCGACATCAATCAAAACTAACCGTCTTACAGACTTATGAAATGTTATCTCAGTTGTTGCCGTTTAACATTTTAGTCATGTTTATATAACAAAATAATAAACACTTGCAACTCACTACTAACCTGATTCAAACATTAAATTAACAATTGAAAAGCATTTTTACATAAAAAACAAACTCATGAAAGATGCCACCATCACGATAATTGACGATGAAAAAGATATTCTTGAGTTACTAAAATATAACTTCGAAAAAGAAAGGGCCAATACCCATACTTTTTCCTCGGGATATGCGGGTTTGGAATTCATTAAAAAAAATAAACCTGATGCGGTTATTTGTGACTGGATGCTTGAAGACATCGATGGCATCGAAATATGTAAAATTGTAAAGAAGGACAGGGCGTTGGAAAACATCCCGTTTATCATGCTCACCGCTAGATCAGATGAGATCGACGCAGTTACCGCACTTGAGTTGGGCGCCGATGATTTCCTTTCTAAACCCGTAAGAATAAAGGAACTCATATCAAGGGTCAAAAAGATCATGAAACATCGGTCAAATGTCCAAAAACCCAAAAAAAATACCATCAACGACGCATTGAAAGAAGAAGAGCCCAAGGAAGAACATAGCATTAATTTCAAAAATCTGATGGTGGATACTGAAAAGTATAAAGTTTATATCGACAATCATGAGCTCGATCTCACCTATTCGGAATTTAAGCTGATTCACCTCTTAGCCAATAAACCCGGGAAAGTATTTACCAGAAATCAGATCATTGAAAAACTCAACGGATTTGATTACATCGTTACGGAGAGGTCAATAGATGTACAGATTGTGGGGTTAAGAAAAAAGCTGGGTAAATACAAAGATTATTTGGAAACGGTAAGAGGAGTAGGTTACCGTTTAGGTGATTAAAATCCGGTCACCGAAGCCCCATCGATTTTAACATTTTCTTAAAACTTCTTACCGAAACCTATCTGCCGGCTAACATGACATAAATAATGTCGCAATACCTTTGAATTATTAATTAAACAAAGCGCCAATATGAATATGGATTATATTTTGGTAGAAGGTGACCTTACCAGGATCAAGAACTTTGTAGGCACCATAGAAGAAAAGTATACGATTACAATAAGCAAGCCACCTTCTACTTGTCTTACCATGATCAGGGCTCATGACAGTGTGGAGTGTCAGGAATTTTACCTGGGTGAAGCTCTCACGACTGAGACGGAGGTCATCATCGACGATATGGCGGGATCAGGAATTTGTCTCGGTGATGAGCCTGAAAGGGCCTATTGTATAGCCGTAATAGATGCATTAATGCAGTTGAATGATGACTGTTACCCATTAATCAGGGATTTTCTTGCGGAGGAAGGAAAAAAAATCCGGGAAAAAGAACTGAAGGAACAAAGTCAAACCTTAAAAACCAAGGTGGATTTTAAGCTGATGGAAGAAGCCTAATAGTATGATTAAAGAAACAAATTACGATAAAGTATTCCAATCCCAGGAACATTTCAGGCTTATTATGGATAGCATGGCTAACCCGGGAAAGCTAAACCGTTTAAAAGCAGACATACATGGTATAAGCCCATTAAACAACGCCTCTATTCTGATAGGGTTTGCATTGATGAACAGCGATGTAACTTTCTTCATACAGGATCACGATGAGGATATAACCGACTACTTCATTGATAACACTTCCGCTAAACCGGCTTCGGCAGAGAAGGCTGACTTTTTGTATTTGTCGGGAAAGAAAGCAAACATCGGTGCTGTTGAAATGGCCAAAGAGGGGAGCCTTGAATACCCTGAAAAGGGTGCTTTTCTTGTTTTGGAAGCTGAAAGGATTTCAGAACAAATACTGGAAGGAAGTGTGGAACTGGTCCTCAAAGGTCCGGGTGTCAATGGTAGCAAAAAGGTTTTTGTTTTGGGTGTATCACCTGAATTGTTACAGATTGTGTCTTTAAAGAATAAAGAATATCCACTTGGGGTAGATACCCTATTGACCGATGAAGAAGGGCAACTACTTTGTTTACCCAGGTCAAATCAATTTTTCATGCCAAACAACTTAATTAAAATCTAAAATGGGATACGTAGCTGTAAAAGGAGGATCCGAGGCGATTAATAATGCGAAACTCCTGGTGGAATTCTACCGGTTGAGAGATAACACGCCCGCTGTCACGATCGATCAGTTGAGATCGCAATTTCGATTGGCCATAGACAAAATCATGGGCGAGGGATCTTTTTATACCCCCGAGTATGCGGCACTGGCTTTGAAACAGGTGGAAGGAGATGTGTTGGAAGCAGCCTTCATTATGCGGGCATACAGGGCCACGCTTTCACGTAAGTACTATTCTGAAATCGTGTCTACGGAAGACATGTTTGTGCAAAGAAGAATTTCATCTTCGTTTCGTGACATTCCGGGAGGTCAGATCCTCGGACCAACCAGGGACTATACCCTCAGAATGCTGGACACTTCACTGGCAGATGAAAAGGATGAGGATATTCGGACCTTTCTCAGGGAGTTTAAAAAAAGCGCAGGTGATGTATCATTAAAAGAAATCAAATCCTTTAGTAAAGTGATAGACATTCTACGCGCACAAGGACTTCTCAAAGGGGTAGGAAACAATGAGGACACCAGGGTTTTAGATGTAACCCGGGAGGCTATAAAGTTTCCGGTACCCCGGTCTGCGCGGCTACAAATGCTGGCCAGAGCCGAAACCGGTGGGCTGATGGCGCTTGGTTACAGCAGTATGCGTGGACATGGAAGTGTGCACCCGACAGTTGGGGAACTTCGGGTAGGTTTAGTAGAGGTCAAGGTAAAAAGTTCCTCAGGAAAAGTGAGATACATTGGAAAAATTAAAGTCACGGAGGCAGAAATGATCTCCAAGGCAGCAACAAAGCGCGGGAAATCAACGCCGTATTATGCGATTGGTTACGGCCTCTGTTTTGGGCAAAACGAAACCAAAGCGATATGCATGGGCATTCTGGACAGGGCCATGCGTATTCCCGGCAATGATTCGCCGGCGAATGACCAGGAGTTTGTTTTATACCATACGGAAGGGATTGAGGCTATGGGTTTCACCAATCACCTCAAACTTCCGCATTACGTAACCTTCCAGTCGGGCCTTAACAATCTCAGAAATGCCGTGAAAAGACAGAATGGACAAGGTGAGCAGGAAGAATTAAAAACCACCGTCGAACAGATCTCAGATGACTTAATATAATATTTTATGGTAGAGGGAAAAAAATTTATTAACAAGTTCAATTACGCCTTTATAGACGAAAGTACAAAAAAAGAGATCAGAAGGAAACTTCTGAAAGCCATATGCATACCGGGCTATCAGGTACCCTATTCTTCACCGGAAATGCCCATCGCAAGGGGATGGGGTACCGGTGGTTTGCATGTTACCTTGGCTATTATTGGTAAAAATGACATCTTCAAAATTATAGATCAGGGAAGTGATGCAAGCGTAAATGCCTGCAACCTCAGAGACTTTGTTCAAAGTACTACCGACTGCGAGACGACTTTTGAAACTCAAAAAGCCACGATCATTCAAACAAGACACCGTATCACGGAAGAGGTGCTTCATGAAAATCAAATTATGGTGTTTCAGGTACCACAACCAGAGCCTTTACGCGGGGTGGAGCGGTATGAAAGAAAAACGCGCCAGATGCATGCAGAGGCCAATTATGCCAAGATGTGGGTTTCACTTTATGAGTCGTATGTAAAATACGGCGACATTATGCGGGGTGCAGGTTATCCGGTGAAAGTCAATCAGCGGTACATCATGTCCCCCTCTCCTATTCCTCGTTGGGATATCCCCAATCTCAACCATGCCAAATGCCTTTATTTGTTTGGAGCTGGCAGGGAGAAAAGGCTTTATGCCGTACCGCCGTTTACAAATGTCGAACCCCTGGAATTTGAAGATGTCAAGTTCAAAATCGAGGACTTCAATGGTATCGCCTGCGATTTGAGCGGAGAAAAGGTGGCTTTCCTCGACGAATTGTACCATGCCGGGGGATCCACTTCGCATGTCGTGAACGATAGCGATTTCCTGGATAAGCTCATACACGAAAAAAGGCCTTCCCAATGGTCGAACAAATACCTTCAGGAAAAAATTCAGGAGAAGGAAGACGAATTTACCCCAAAAAAAGACGTAATAAATGGAAAGTAGAAACTGGTTGCTTAAAGTAGAAGGACTTACCAAAATTTATGGAGAACCGGGAAAGAATACCCTTCATCACACCGGGCCATTGTATCATACGAATCAATGCCCGGAAACCGGGGCGATAGTTGCCTGTGCCGACATTAATTTCACACTGTATCCTGGCGAAGTGTTGGGCATAGTGGGGGAAAGCGGCTCAGGAAAAAGTACGGTAGTGAAGCTTTTATACTTTGATTTTGAAGCAACTTCGGGCAATGTCTGGTTAAACGAATATAACCATGGCAAGACCAACCTGCTGAATGAATCTAACCAACGTAAAAGATATTTACGCCACCATAAAATGGGCATGGTTTATCAAAATCCCAGAGACGGACTCAATTTTGAGTTTTCCTCAGGAGGTAATATTGCTGAAAAGCTTCTTATGGCTGGTAATTTTCATGTAGGTAACATCAGAAAAAGGGCCTCCGGTCTTTTAACAGCAACGGAAGTGCCTGTGGCCAGAATGGATGACACGCCTTTATCCTTCAGTGGAGGCATGCAACAGCGGGTGCAGATATCCAAAGCCATTGCCAACAACCCGCCCTTGCTTTTTCTTGATGAGGTAACCACTGGTTTGGACGTCTCGGTGCAGGCGAAAGTGCTGGATATGATTCGCAGGCTTCAGCAGGAATTGAATATAGCCATGATTGTGGTTTCACACGATTTGAGTGTGATAAGAATGCTCACTGACAGGACGATTGTCATGAAAGATGGCAGGATTGTAGAAAAGGGTTTGACAGACCAAATACTAGAAGACCCGCAAAATACCTACACCCAACTACTGGTAAGCTCCTTATTGTAATCTTTCTAACCGTACAAATATGACCTTCGCACTAAAAATAAAAAACTTGTCGAAAAGCTTTGTCATGCATATTCTCAACGACAAGGAAATCAATGCCCTCTTCGATCTGAATTTTGAAATAAACAAATGTGAAATTGTGGGGCTTACAGGGAAGTCGGGATCAGGTAAATCGACCCTTATCAAGTGTATTTACAGAACCTATCTGACCACCTCGGGACAAATCATTTATAATTCTGAAAAGTTCGGAGAAATAGACCTTGTCACTGCCGATGACAATGAGGTATTGACATTGAGAAGATCTGAGATCACTTATTGTTCACAGTTTTTAAAAGTGATACCAAGGGTTTCTGCCGTAGATGTGGTGGGAGAAAGCCTTGTTATAAGGGGAAGCAGTTGGGAATTCGCCAGGGAACGTTCAAGAGAATATCTTTCACAACTCGGACTGGCCGAGGAGCTTTGGGACGCCTACCCGTCAACTTTCAGTGGCGGGGAACAACAGCGGATTAATGTGGCAAGGGCCATTATCGCCAAACCTAATTTTTTGCTAATCGACGAACCCACAGCCTCATTAGATCAAAAAACAAAAGATGTTGTCATTGATATGATTGTGCAATTAAAGCAGGAAGGAACATCCGTGCTTTGTATTTCACATGATCAATATACCATTGAAAAAATGACCGATAGGGTAATCGAATTAAAGGAAGGGAAAATTGTTTCTGTACCTATTATCTGATAATCATATGAATCTGACCATAACTAATGCAAAAATAGTTACGCCAAACGAAACATTACCTAAGGCGACTATAAAAATTTCCGATGGAAAAATCGCTCATATAGATGCGTCTAAAGATGAGACCGCTTCGGAAAATACGATTGATGCGCAAGGCAAGATTGTTATGCCGGGTATCATTGATCTTCATACCGATGCCATGGAGCACGAGATCATACCGAGACCTGGTGCCGACTTTCCGATCGAGGTGGCTTTTCTTGAGCTGGAAAGGAAAATGGCCGGATGTGGGATTACCACAGTCTATCATTCCCTGCACCTCGGTTATAAATCCGCCGAGCTGAATTCCAGGTCTAAGTACAAAAGAGAAGACGTTTTCAACAAAGTTTACGATCTCGCACGTCAAAATACGCATATTAACAATAAGATCCACCTGAGATTTGAGCTTACAGGAACCTATCACTATCAGCAAACCATTGACTTACTGAATGCCGGAAAAATAGATTTATTGTCGGTCATGGACCATACTCCCGGACAAGGCCAATACCAAAGAGACTGGTTTATAAAAGAGAGAATAAAAGCCGGCAAGTCTCAACAAGAAGCTGAGGAAGAATTGTCACAAAGATTAAATCAGGAAAAAATTGAAGGAGAAAGTTTGCAGTTTTTAATAGATACAGGGTTAAATCATGATGTACCTATCGCCTCACATGATGACGACACCCCTGAAAAGGTGGAACAACTCTTTGAAATGGGGGTTAGGATTTGTGAGTTTCCTATCAATTTACCGACAAGCAGGAGAGCCAAGTCGTTAAAGATGTATACGGTCGGTGGCGGCTCCAATCTTCTTCGTGGCGGCTCTCTTTCCGGTAACCTCAACGTGCTGGACGGAATTCGGGAAAACTTGATAGATGCTATTTGTTCCGATTATTATCCACCTTCTATCCTTCATGCTATATTTAAACTTTTCAATGACCGTGTGCTGCCATTGCATCGAGCAGTGAACCTTGCTACACTTAATCCGGCAAAAGCAGTTGGTTTGGAAGCTGAAATCGGTAGTATCGAAGTAGGTAAAAATGCAGATATGCTGATTGTAGATACGATGGGTAATCTTCCGTTGGTGACTCACACGATTGTTAATGGCAACATCACCTCTAATCATCGGATTCAACCCACAAGAAAAGCAGTATGTCCGTAAAACCCGCACAAAAGGTTTCGGAACTAAACTTTGAAACCTACCATGCCCGGCAGCGACATGAAGTAACCCCGCAAGGGTTGCGGGCAAGGGCAACAAATATCAGGGCGACCGACAAATTCAGAAGTCATCATGGAATCTGGGAAAAACTGCCCTACCCTGGTTATGCTGTCGTTTCTATGCTGAATGACAGCTCGGAAAATGAAAGTTTAACAGGCGAATTAGAAAACTTGCAAAAACTCCTGGCAGCCAAATTAAACGATGCTAACAAATATTACTTATTGCCGGCTGACAGCTTTCATCAAACCATCGCCAATACACTATCCGGGGAAAGGTTTAAAAAGCACATAATAGCCAGGGGCATAGAAAATCAGTTCCCCGGAATAATTGCTCAGGCCTTTGAAAAAATACAGCTAAACCGGTCGGAAGGCCCCGTTGAAATGAAGCTGGCAGGAGTCGGTATTTTTGGGTCGGCTTTGGGTATTTTGGGGACTTTTTCAAGAAAGGAAGATTTTGAAACGATCATTCGTTTCAGGGAGCAATTCTATTCAAATCCGGATCTCAACCGTATCGACATTAGAAGAACACGGCCTTTCATAGGCCATGTAACCCTGATGTATGTGGATGGAGATTTTAATGAAGAAGAAAAGTTTCAATTAGGTGAAATTTGCGCATATGTAAATAAAACCCTCGAAAGCAGATCACTGATTTTTAAAATTACAAAGGCAGAACTCAGAAGTTATGAAGACCTGTCGGCTTTTGAAAGGCAACCTCATTACCCGGTTTATTCTTTTCTAAAATAATTAAGCCCTATGCTGCATCAAGTAGACTTTTTTCCCGAAGAAGCAGGCCCATACGAGGTAGTGGCAGGAATACCCGGCAAGGTAATTAAAAGAAGGTTTCCGGAACATACCGCCAATCAACTCATGGAGATAGCCTGGTGGGACTGGGATAGGAAAACCCTGGAAGCCAGGTTCAGGGAATTTATGGACCTGGAAGCTTTCATAGAGAAGTACCATCGACATACAAAAGCTTTATAGCTAACATAATCCGGAATCATGAAAAAATTTTGTTTTGCCATATACGTTTCGCTGCTGTTTTTTAGTTATGGTTGTGGCAGTAAGTTAAAAGATTCGCCCCCGCAGGAGTTAGTCTTTGGTATCATTCCGGGGGCTGATGCGGAAGCGCAGTTAAATCGAATGAATAAAGTAGTAACGTACCTTTCACAGAAACTGGATATGAAAGTGCGCTACGTAAAAGGCACCGACTATGCCGCCGTGATTGAAGCCATGAAAACCGGTAAAGTACATATCGCCTCTACAGGGCCATTTTCTTATCTGATCGCCTCTTCGCAGGCCAACGCCGAACCATTGGTGGCTACGCAATACCGCAATGGTGGCATCAATTATTCCGGCTCACTCATTTTTACATTCCCCGGTTCCGGCCTGAACTCCATGGAAGATGTCATAAACAGGGCCTCGGAATTGACGATGGCCTTCGCAGATCCCGCTTCGACATCAGGATACTTATATCCGCTTGCTTATTTGCGAAGTCTTGGCCTGGAACCCGAAGAAGATTTCAAAGAAGTATTTTTTGCCGGAGGCCATGCGCCCGGAATTTATTCTACCATATCGGGCAAAGTAGAGCTGGCATGTACCTATAGCATTGCATTGGACCGCATGGTTGCCAGAGGCCGGATAACTCCGGATCAATATAAAATATTGTGGCGATCCGACAAAATACCACCGACACCGATTTTTGTGCGAAAGGATTTACCAAATCACATTAAACAAGGTATTCGGGAGGCCTTTTTAAATATGCCGGCAGAGGCACCGGAAATCCTGGCATTAATCAAAGAAATGTATGGCAAAGATTTAGTCTATACAGCAGTATCCGACACGTTATATGCTGAGCTGAGGTACCTGGTTAATCAGGAATTGGAAAATTTATTACACCAATAATCTTCATCCGGTTCACAAACATTTGATTGCATAATGAATGAAAAAAATAAAGATACAATGCTTTAAAACACCCTTTGGAGAATTGATATTGGGAGCATTTAAAGGGAAGATCTGTCTTTGTGATTGGAAATACAGACGTATGAGAACAGCCATCGACAGAAGAATACAACGTGGATTGGAAGCCAGCTATGAAGAAAAATCCAGCCCTGTGATTCAGGAAGCCCAATCTCAGCTTGAGGCATATTTTGATGGCAAAAGAAATGATTTCGAGGTTCCGCTACTTTTGGTCGGTACGCCTTTTCAAAAACAGGTTTGGCAGGAACTTTTGAAAATACCTTATGGAAAAACCGAAAGTTATTCCGGGCTTTCCAAAAAAATGAATAATGAAAAAGCCATTCGAGCAGTAGCGGCTGCTAATGGTGCCAATGCGATCTCTATTTTCATTCCGTGCCACAGAATTATCGGAAGCAATGGCGAACCAGTCGGTTACGCCGGAGGGACGACCACCAAAAAGAGGCTGTTACAATTGGAAAAAGGCATAAAAGGTTTGGAACAATTAACATTATTTGATTGAACACCCCAACGTAAGTAGCTCAAAAAGATTTAAATGCCTGATTTAAAAAGACAAAAGTAAATCTCCTGTATGGAACCGGGCCGGCTTCACCGGCACACATACCTTTCTAACACTACCTAAAATAGCAGCCTAACTATGATTTGACCATGTAAGCCGCCAAAGTTCTGAAAAATGTAAAAACTAAAAATGGCACTTGCAGGGGACAAAAGACAAGGTTATCTGTATCACAAACCCGGAGACCAGGCACGCATTATCGATTATCTCAACCCAATTCGTCCGGAGAGCGCCCCGGTCACCTCAGGTCGACTACAATGATTTCCAGTCGAAACGCCTGAGCCTTTCCTGCATTTCCCGGTTTATGGCAAAGTTGAGGTACAACTTATCTTTGTAAATCAGGTTAAAAGACCAACTATCCAAGTTCCTTTCAACAGTGACAGATGTATCGGCATCTACGTCATATTTATACTCAATGATTAACGGTTGATAGTCACCAACCGGTTTCAGGCCAAATCTTTCCTTAAGGTCGCAGAAATAGAAAGGCATTTCAACGATCAAATCTGCTTGTTCTTTTTGCCATATTACAAAATCGTTGTGTGCCTTCATCACAGATGATAAGAACCTCTCTAAAATTTGAAAAGGGGTATAATTATACCTTTCAAAACTATTTCTGAATATTCTTTTCAGCATTCTTGCATAAAAAGGGGCTTCCACATAGATGGTAAAATCGCTCCAGCCAATCAATTTATCATAACTGCTATACAACCCCTCAAACAAAATAAATGGCCTCGGATCCAACCTTTCCATACCTGCGGGTCGATCTGACGCAAAGGAGTAATTCGGAACTTCCACACTTTGATTCCTTTTAAGCCTGCCAAGGGCGTCAAAGCATTTCTCAATGCCAAAATTCCTGGGGTGATCCCATTCATAAACCGGATTCGGGTTTGTGATGTAATCTGCATCATGCTGATACCTATCCTGAGCAAACAGCAGTACACACGCTTTTAAATATTCTAAAATTCCCCTGGCCACTCGACTGCTTTTTCCGGTACATGAACCTCCGCAAACCGAAATAACTGTATTCAATCCCTTTGCGCTGTTTTTGCTTTGGATGGCTTTGAGCTTATCTATTGTTTCAGGCAAAAGCTCTCTTGAGAAAATGTATTTAAGTTGAAAAGGGCCGTTATTTAAATCACTTTTGATAACGCTAGAAGTTTACTTATTATACATATTATTGATCCAATAGAATATAGGGCTGCTTATCCAAAAGCTTTTTATCGGATAGGAATTTTTACCTGAATGAGCCCTTTCGTTTTAACTAAAAATATATGGATGATAGGAGCAAAATCCAAATCTTTTCCAGGTAAAATTACACCTTGCCAATTAGATCCTATTGAAAACAAAGATAGAATTATGTTAGATACGGCCAATTTCAGTTCATCTTTATTACAAAAATCTCATCTTATCTTAATCATTGCCTAAACAAATCAGATGTAATTTGTTACATGCAGGCTCATATCGAACGCGCTCAGATTACAAGGAATGGTACTTTAACCACTGCATTGAACATTTGAAGTATGGAGGTGCCTATGCCAGGTTTAAAGAAAGTAAAAAAGGTGCTGTCAAAGAGGGCAAACTTGCAGACTTTGTTATAATTACAGAAGATCCTGCAATGGTCAAGCCTGACGCTATTAACAATATAAAAGTTTTCCCTTGTCGGCGGTGCACTTGCTTTCGACGCTAAGCATTGAAATTGATTTACAAAAATAAATACCGGTAACGATGAAGATAGTCTTAATAAGAAAACTAGTCCTGCTGTTTACGGCCGTGATCTGGTTGTCATGCACACAGAACAAGAAGGGGGCTGTCGATCCTCCCGGGCAGGTGGTTATAGGAGTAATTCCTTCTGAAGAAGCCGAACGGATGGTAAAAAATATGGAACCGGCCATCGAATTTCTGAGGCAGGAGCTGAACATTCCGGTAAAGATGTACAGGGCCAGTGACTATACAGCCATTGTTGAGGGCATGCGAGGAGAAAAAGTGGATATTGGCGTATTTGGTCCGTTCTCTTATGTGCTGGCTTCCGGCAAGGCCGGAGCTGAGCCTTTGGTGGTGCCTGGTAAAAAGACAGGTGAACCCGCTACATACAATAGCTTGCTTATCACGCATCGTGACTCCGGACTTGAAAGTATAGCGGATCTTAAGCATACCAGCCAAAAATACACACTGTCTTTTTCTGACCCTGCTTCGACTTCCGGGCACTTGGTTCCCAGAGGGCAGTTGCATTTGATGGGTATCGACCCTGAGGAGCATTTTAAGGAGATTCTTTTCTCCGGAAACCATACCGCAACGATTCTTGCCCTGGCAAATAACAAAGTCGATGTAGCAGGCTGTTCATATACCGTGTTTAGAAAAATGATAGAAAGGGGAATGTTGAAGGAAGATGAGGTGAAAATATTGTGGAAATCAAAACCACTGCCTGTTGACCTGGTGACCGTCAGAAAAGGATTGTCGGAGGGATTTAAAGCAAGGTTGCGTGATATTTATCTCAGACTGGCAGAAGAGGTTCCGGCCAGCGCCAACTATTTTTACGAGGAATGGAACGACTCCACACTGGTATTTTTACCGGCACATGATTCACTTTATGCTGAAATACGACGATTATCGAAATATATCTATGAGACAAAACAGTAATAGTGATATAAAAACCACCACAATTATTGCATAGCCCCTGAACTATTGCAACAAAGCGCTGAAGATTGTATAAGCACCCGTAATCAAACAAACAAAACCCGAAAATAAGCCAAAAAGATAAAGGGCTAAGTGCAGGGGTTTGTCGATGTTGAATCTTTGGGGGCTGGTTGTTAAAACCTTGACAGTTTTACGAGGTGGCCGGTCCACAAATTCAACATATACCGGCCGCATGTCCGAATCCGATGCCAGAACATTGTAATCCAGCAAGGCATATCCACCTTCCCGCTCCACCACCGACTGAAGCAATGTCTTGGCAAATTCTACCATACCTTGTTCATTTGCTGCAATAAATTCATCCATTTCATCAGATTTTTTCAAGGCAAAGTAAGATTCCGAAGTAAATGCTAACTTCTCCAGATCTACAAGCGTAGATTTTAATTGTTGTCGGCTTTTGGTGGTAATCAATTCCATGCTAATTCGGTGCTTATGTTTTTGATTTTCAAGAATGGGGAAATAAAAAACCCGGGTGTTAAATCAGCCCGGGTTTTAGTATTTAATGCTTTTTCAGAAATCATTTCCCTTTGTGTAGCCCGGACCTCCATCTATCCCAATGCCAAAAGGTTTTGGGGAGGTGCTGTAAAATATGGACATTTTTTGCTTTCATTTCTACTAGTGCTCTTTCAAAGACATAAAGATAGCCAATTAAAATCTCTAAGCAATGATCAAACAAAACACTAATCAAAATATCATTAGCCATTAATCATTTGCCATTTCAAAAATTATAAAAATGAGTTAAATTCAATACTTACTATGGCTAAAATCTGCAGAAAGCGCAATACCAATAATTTTAGGATCTTCATGACAATAGGGCCGATAATCATGTTATATAGTAAACTCATCGATCAACATGGAGGCAGGATGTTTGTCAACAACATTACTTTGAAAGAATATTTGCGATGGAGAAATATCTGATCCTGACTACAAAGTCATCCGGAACTCAACATCTTTCCCAATAGGAGCTATATTTGTAAGTAATGATCCCGATAAAGACCTGATCCTGAAGATCCGGGAAGCTTTTGTAAATTTGCATAAAAAAGAGCCTGAATCCGCTTGCAGGATTCATTACCTGTATGACTTTGACATCGAATATATACCGATCCATGACACCCGCTACGATTCCCCGGACATCATGGCACAAATAAATGGTAAGATTACTTAATTGAGATGAGCTAAAAATAAAAACTAAAAAATGAAATTATTGTTAGTAAGCAACTTTGATGATATACCCTATGAACATTATCTTTTAAACCTTCTTTTCTGTGAAGGATTACAGCATTTTCATTTACGAAAAATGGCGTATACCCAGGAAAAAATGAGGAGGTACCTGGAGCGGATTCCGCAACCTTTTCATAACCGCATTATCCTTCATTCTCATTTTGATCTGATTCCGGAATATGAACTTGGCGGAGCTCATTTCACGAAAAGATTTGGTTATGATGATTATGCCGAAGAACAGGGGATTAACAGGGGCAGCAAATGTTTCGACAAAGTGGGCTTTTCGCTGCATGCCATCTCCGAGGTGTCAAAATTCAAATCATTGTATGACTATATATTTCTAAGTCCTATTTTCGATAGTATATCTAATAAAGGATATAATAGCAAATTTAAACTGAGCCATCTCAAAAGTTTTCTTCAAAAAACAAGCGACCGGCCGGAAATCATTGCATTGGGTGGTATCACCCATACCAAGGTGGAGATGGCTGCCAATGTGGGATTCGACGGTATTGCACTGTTAGGATACTTATGGACCGATTTTGAAACCAATGGGGATATTATCGCAGCGATTAGAAAATTTGAAAAGATAAAAAAGATCATCGGCACATTAGAAAAAAACAAAATCAATATCACTGCCGGTTAAAATGCCGAATACTTACAAAATGCTAATCCGGGGCTTGCTACCGACTAATACTGATAAATTAGCTTTACCCGAAATACCGGATCAAACGTAAAACAATGGATTAAATGATTGAGGTAAAGCATATCACCAAAAGTTTACCTGATGGGAAACAGCTACTAAAAGGCATTAGTTTTGTTGCAGAGAAAGGTGACTTTATCGGCATACTGGGACCTAGCGGAGCAGGAAAAACATTGACCATGAGATGCCTTAATGGTCTTACAAAACCGTCGAGCGGCCATATCTACGTTAATTACGAAAACAGGATCAAGGACATCAGCAAATGCAGGGGAAGGGAGCTCAGAGAGATGAGGCAAAAAATTGGGGTCATATTCCAGGGTTTTAATTTAGTGAAAAGATTATCTGTGCTTGACAATGTGATGATTGGCAGATTAGGACAGATTAATTCGTTACGCAGTTTGTTTTATGGATTCACCGATAGTGAAGCCAAGGAGGCGCTTCAGGCGCTCGAAAATGTTAAAATCGCCCACCTGGCCCATCGCAAAGTGGCCTCTTTAAGTGGCGGAGAAATGCAAAGGGTAGCCATTGCCAGGGCCATTTTTCAAAATCCTGTCATGCTGCTGGCCGACGAGCCAATTGCCAACCTGGATCCCAGCAATGCAAAAAAAATCATGAAATTATTAAAACCTCTGGCGCAAGAGATGCCGGTGATCGGCGTATTTCACCAACCAAAAATTGCTTCGGAATATTGCAACAGAATAATTGCCATTAAAAATGGGATTGTAGTATACGACGGTAGCCCTAACCTATCGGAAAAAAAGCTGGAGGAGATTTACGGTGAAGAGTTCAATGCTTTGGAAGAAGCAAAGATGACCCCCACACTAGCTTATTCATAATGACGACGCTTCAAAGGCAGAAAACGCTTGGAAAGATCCTTTCTTTTGTCGCTTTTTGCATACTGGTTTATTATGCCGCAAAATTATGTCGCGTAGATTATCGGATCTTTAAAAGTGGTATTTTCGAGGGCTTTCAATTTATTCAGGAATTGTTTCCTCCTGACTTTGGCGCTTTAGGAGAAATGTTATATCCCGCTTTTGAAACCGTATTAATAGCCCTATTGGCCACGATACTCGGAGCGCTGATCTCATTACTGCTGGCCTTTGGCGGTGCTGCTAATTTGGCTCCTGCATGGCTTAAATTTGTGAGTAGATTTATTATGGTCGCAGAAAGAGCACTGCCTGAGATTGTGATTATTTTACTGCTGGTGGCGGCATTAGGCCTGGGAGCCTTTCCGGGCGTTGTAGCGCTCGCCATTGGGTGCCTGGGTATGCTGGGAAGATTATTTGCAGATGCCATTGAAGAAGTAAACCCCAAAACAATGGAAGCTGTAACATCTGTAGGCGCCTCAAAAATGCAGATCATTCAATATGTAGTGCTGCCGGAAGTGATGCCTTCCCTGATTTCAAATGTTTTGTTCAGGTTTGAAGTAAACATAAGGCTTTCAGTACTTCTTGGCGCTGTCGGTGCCGGTGGAATCGGTTATGAGATATTCTATTCTTTTCAACTGCTGGAATATGAAAGAGCCAGTACTGCTATACTGGTGGTACTTTTTCTGGTTTTCTCATCAGAAAGATTGTCAGATTATTTAAGAAAGAAAATATTACCCACAGGGAAATTAAAATGACTGCAACAATTGCTAAAAAACATTTGCCCTCTGAAAAGTTAAAAAAGAAAGTCACATGCTTTTCCCTATTCGCCATAGTCTTAGTGGCACTTTCCGTACAACTGGAATTTAATCCTGTTCTCTTTTTTACAGAAGGACATCATTTGATCAATCTTCTCAATGAGATGCTGCCTCCCAACATCAATATATTATGGGAGAGACATAACATCTTCGCTTCCGTGCAAGAAACAATCGCTATGGCTTTTCTCGGGACAATCATCGGAGGTTTGATGGCCCTTATCGTTGCCTTTCTCGCTGCAAGGAATACAAGCCCTTCTGTGATCATAAGGATGTTCTTCAGGCTATTCATGTCGGTAGAAAGGGTGATACCTAAATTAGTCACAATTCTGGTATTTGTTATCGCGATGGGGCTTGGGCCATTTGCAGGTATGCTTACTTTGACATTAAGCACCATTGGCATGTTTGGAAAGCTGTTTGCAGATGCCATAGAAGAAGTGGACAATGAGCCTGTTGAGGCGGTATATGCTATTGGGGCAAACAAATGGCAAGCGATCAGATTTAGCATTATACCACAGGTAATACCCTCATTTATTGCCAATTTCTTTTATGCTTTCGATGTGAACCTAAGAGCTGCAATTGGCTTGGGGATATTTGGCGGAGGAGGTATCGGTTTTGAGATACATATGGCCATGAAGATGCTCCGCTACAGTGATGCGCTGGCCCTGATACTTTTTACCATTGTGTTTATCATGCTTTTTGAAAAAATATCCGATCATTTAAGGGCCCGCATTTTGAATAAAGAAACACTTAGATAATTGCAAATAACTTTATAAATACATGGCCTGCTGCATGAAGTTCTTTTAGGCGCCGGAATACGGGAACTTCAGGCGGTTTATGGATGAGATCTATCTCCGATTGGATAAGTGTGCTTCCCACCTTGTTGACAGAAGGCGTATATAGAGGCAGTACTTCGTTTGGTGCATTTGCGCAAATGATGCCAGCACATCAAAAATGATATCATCCGACGGTTTTAAAATACATACAATGCCCCAATGAAAGTTAGAACCGATTAAATGTACAGTTTAATCATAATATACATTTACACTAACTATCCACTAATAAGTAGCATTGATATTTAGACCGAATCAGTAAAAAACTCAGATGAATAATCATATCCTCTCCAATGCACACGTGATTACTCCCGTCGAGGATTTTGAAGGCAGTGTAGTCATTGAAAATGGCATAATTACTTCCATTAAAAAAGGGGTTAACTATCGGGACGGGATTAATCTTAACAAACGATGGCTTATTCCGGGTTGTATCGATATACATTCGGACTATCTGGAAAAAGAGCTGCACCCACGGCCTAGTGCCAGTTTCAGCATGCCTTTTGCTTTTCATTTCATGGATCAACGAGCGATTGCGTGCGGGATTACTACCTTATTCAATGCGATAAGTTTTTCTGAAAACAGCCAATTAAACAGATCATTTGAAAGTGCCATTGAAAAAGCCAAATACCTGGATAAGTATTGCCATTCCGGCATGATAAGACACTTTATCCACTCCAGGTTAGATCCAAACTCCACGAGGGTGGTTGAATATCTCGATGAAATGAAGAACATATCCAGTTTAAAACTGGTCGTAATAAATGATAGTATTCCCGGACAAAGGCAATTCAATTTGGAAGATTTAATTGAAAAGAGGGCCAGGCTACTGCAGATTTCTTTTGAGGAAAGTGAAAAATTACTCAAAGCGCAAATTGAAGACAAAAGCCAGGTAGATATGAGGCCGGAAATTCAATCGGCATTCTCGGGTTCGGTACCTTTAGGCAGCCACGACGATACAACCATCGAGCATGTAATGGAAGCCAGGCAACATGGCGCTACGCTGTCGGAAATGCCTACTACTATTGAAGCGGCAAGGAAAGCCAAGGCGCTGGGGATGTGGGTATGCATGGGGGCACCGAACTATGTCAGAGGTGGATCACATTGCGGAAATCTGGCCTGTCAGGATGCCTTGCAAGAAAATCTTGTGGATATGCTTTGCAGCGACTATCACTTTCCTACTGTGCTTGGCGCAATGATCAAAATGGTGAGAAATGGAATCAAACCGAGCATAGCCGTGAATTTTATTTCCTTGAACCCAGCCAAATTCCTGGGAATACACGAAGAAATGGGCTCTATCGAGGTAGGCAAAAAAGCGGATCTCGTAGCCTTCGAAGATGAGACCGACTTTGCTAAAGTTTCACATGTTTGGGTAAATGGAAAATTGAAGTTTATGGCGGAAAATGAAGGCATAAACGCCATCAATTGGCACAAATGGCAAGATCATTTGTTCTCATAACTGATTTTATTTTTTACTGCGACCTGAATTTTTTTTAAAACCAAAATATATAAACTATTCATTGTCATGAAAAAGAAAAACTATCTTACCCTGTTGATCTTAACAATTTCATTTTTGGGTTTCGGCATCGATAAGAGGGACGAGGGAAAAAAGAAAGTATTGATAATCAGCTTTATAGAAGATAACTTCGATACAGACATTTATTCCAAGGAAAAAATAGCCAAAAAAAACAAAATTGTGGAAGAAGAAGTGCTAACACTGTATAACCAAAAAATCTCATCGATATTTACCAAATACGCTGGTGTTGGAATCAGTTATATCCCTTGTCCTTCAAAAACCTTTTTCGCTTTGAAAGAAAAAATATTTTTTAAAAATAAGAAGCTCCGAAAGGAGGAAGAAGGAGTGGCCACTGACCTGTCAAATATTAGCGTTGAGGTCTTTAATGGTTTTTTGGAGGAGTTCGATGCTGATTATGTACTGTTCCTTAACGCATATCAAATGGCCTGGATAGGCGATCCGCAATATAAGCTGGAAAACAAAATTCATTATTCGGCCTTTAAAAGAAATAAAGAGGAAATACAAACAAATGTATATACTTTTTCAACGCCTGACCTTATGTCCATCATGCAAATGACCAAAAAATATCAAAAAGCCGTGATGAAAATATCGGCCGGTTTAACCGACGTTAATTCCTGATCAAATACCATTTCAGTTTTTATTTGAAATGTATGGGGCACGTATGATAGTTATTAGCCTGAAATTAGCTTATAGTTAACTTGCATTTCGACTTAATGAAGCGAATTTTTACAGGCTTGGCGTATTTTTAACCAACGCTTCAAAAAGGAAAAAAAAGCGGACAGCTTCTGTTGCGAGATCTCACCGACACCATACATCGTCACTTATAAAGGCTTAATATTTTTTTAAATAATTGACAATATCACGCTAATTAGGTTAGAATAATTTGCTCCCGCAAAATCTAAACTATGAAAACGATGAAAAAACTAGCTACCACTTTTATTGCCTTGGTAATGTTATTAAATCTTAGCTTCGCTCAAACGGGTATTCTTTCCGGAAGAGTGGTGGATGCCACAGGATCTTTGCCAGGCGTGAATGTTTTCCTGAAAGGTACTGCCATAGGGAGTGTTACCGACAAAGAAGGAAAATTTCGTATTATTAATTTACCACAAGGTAAACAAAACATTGTTATGCAATTTATCGGTTATGATGCCCTTGAAAAAGAGATTGAAATTAAAGCCGGGCAAGATGTTTCTCTGGGCACTGTCTCACTTTCCGAAGCTTCCACAAAGCTGGAGGAAATAGTAATTCAAAGTACATTTATGCAGGGGCAAATGAAGGCCTTGAACATCCAAAGGATATCGCCGAATATCATGAATGTGCTGGCATCTGATGCCATTGGCAAGCTTCCTGACAGGAATGCAGCGGAAGCAGTACAACGAATATCAGGTGTGGCCATAGAAAGAGATCAGGGAGAAGGACGTTTTGTCTTAGTTCGCGGAACACCCATTCAATGGAATTCGACACTTATCAACGGTGACCGCATGCCTTCCACGCTATCGGGTGACAGAGGTGTGCCACTGGATATATTCCCGTCCGAACTCATTCAATACGTGCAACTTTCAAAAGCAATTACACCTGACATGGAAGGTGATGCGATCGGTGGATCTGTAAACTTCATAACAAGAACATCTCCACAGAAAAAGATCATGAATGCCTCATTAGCCGCCGGATATCACGGTAATTCAAATTCACGAATTCTCAACGGATCAATCATCATCGGAGATAGGGTGCTGGACAATAAACTGGGATATATATTTTCTGCTGCCACCTGGAACAGGGACTGGGGTTCCGATAATTATGAGGTGGTCTATAACACCTCCGAAGCTGAAAAGTTTGCCATCAACGAACTTCAGCTAAGGGACTACATTGGCAACAGAACCACCTGGGGTTTCAATGCCGGGATAGATTATGCGTTTAACCCGGGCAGTAAAATTTATATTAAAGGTATCTGGACAGATTTTTTAGATGATGAAGAACGCAGAAGAACCAGATTCAGATTCAATAACAACAGGGTAGAACACGCTTTTACACATGCTATATATCATTCCCGGTTTAGGGGATTAGAACTGGGCGGGGAGCAGCAATTATCTGAAAAGCTCCAGGCGGAATGGAAGGTATCCAGCTATGCTTCCAGATTTTGGTATGACAGTCCTACAGATGGAAACAGGCCATTCCTTTTCGATGGTCCTCCGCCAAAAACAAGTGAGGACAGGGGGTATTATATTTCCACATTTCGGCAAAGCAACGTCGAATACGGAGGTCTGTCCTCTGACGGCAACAAATACTTCGCCTATGATGCCCCTGATGGCGTAGGCGTTACAGACTTCGAAAACATTCAACCCGAACTTCTCACACCTTTAAGTGCTGAAAGTTCAAGATTCACCAACGCACTCGCCTATGGCAGATGGACACGGGAAAGAGACATCACGGGAAAACTCGATTTCTCATATAACGCCTCAGACAAGATAAAGCTAAAGTTTGGAGGAAAATACAGGACAAAGGCGAGATTAAATAACGCTCCGCTAACGATGTATTTACCCGAATCGGATATGTTCATGACAGACTTTGCGCTTGAAGAGTTTCCGAAAAGAGGTGGTTTTCTTAAAGAAATCGGTAGCATCTATGACGATTTGCTTGTCGACTACCCAACTTTAGAGGCGAATTACCAAATAACCACAATGCCGGGGATACAGCGAGTCGTGCAACCCTTTGACGGACCGGACAGGGCTACCGAAAGCTACGACGCTGCCGAAAATGTTACAGCAGGGTATGCAATGGCTGAATGGCAGGTATCCCCAAAATGGATGGTACTTGGCGGAGCAAGACTGGAACATACTTCGATTGACTACGACGGATATTCGGTGGATGAAAACGACAATGTATCACCTGTTAACGCACAAAGATCTTTTGATGCGTTTCTGCCCATGTTACATTTTAAATACTCACCTCAAAGCAATACAAACTTACGTTTAGCAGCTACCAGAACTTTTGCCAGACCTGATTTTATTAGCTTAAGCCCTAGTCGGTCCCTTGATTTCGGTGACAATGAAGCGGTAATCGGAAACCCTGATCTCGCCCCAACTTTTTCGTGGAATTTCGATCTCCTGGCAGAGCATTATTTTAATAACGTGGGTGTGGTGGCAGCAGGCGTCTTCTATAAAGATATAACCGATGCCATTTTTGACGCAAATACACAAGGAACCATAGATGGTGTTGTTTTCAACAGAATTACAAGACCTGAAAATGCTTCAGATGCATGGTTGTTTGGTTTTGAAATAGGCATACAACGAAGATTAAACTTTCTACCGGGGTTTGCCAGTGGCTTTGGCGTCGATTTGAATTATACCTATACCGATTCTGAAGTACAAGTACCCGGCAGGGACCAAAAACAGCAATTGTTTGGCCAGTCAAAAAATATTTACAACGCCACTTTATTTTATGAAAAGTATGGTTTGATGGTTCGGTTTGCAGCAAATTTTAAAGGATCATACCTGGATGAATTGCAGGGAAGCGGCCCGGATCAGGATCGGTTCTATGATAAAAACTTAAACCTTGATTTCTCAGCAGCATATAGCATTTCCCAAAAGGTGAGGCTTTTCGCTGAGGTAAACAACATTTTAAATGAGCCACTGAGATATTATCACGGAATTGAAAACAGACCGGAGCAGGTGGAGTGGTACTCGGCCAGGGGTCAGGCAGGAATAACTTTAAGCTTGTATTAGTATCGATTTGAATAGCAGATCACCTGAATCTATCAATAAAGGCATAAGGTTATTCCCGCAAAGTATATACCTTATGCCTTGACTATATTTTGCTATCTCCCGGATTGCGAATAAACAAACCTGCGATTACTAACCAAACAAAAGAAATGTATTATTCGTGTAAGACAGTTGCCCTGTTATGAGATGGATAATTAGTAATAATATCCACAAATCGATCTCCTGAGATGGTCAGCGCATGGTCATTTTTTAGCCTGATAAGATTGGGGGCCGCAAAGTTATCGAACATTCTGCTTCTGATGATCCGCTGCTCAATTTCCGAATCGGTTTCCCTGCCCCGGTTTCTTAGCCTTTCTTTAAGGACGGTTTCACTGACTTCTACAAGAATTGTGATCATATCAGGGTATATTGCCAGCGCTTTTCGCAAATAACCCCTGGAACCATTCACAACAGTATGATATCCGGCCTCGATCCAGTCATCAATCTCTCCGCTAATGCCGTAAAAATTGCTGTGACTTTCCCACCATAAGGCGAAAAAGGATTGGCTTAGCTTTTTCTTAAAATCTTCCGGTTTAATGGAAATATGGTCTTCCCCTCCTGCATCTGCAGGTCGCGTAATGTATCTTCGAACAAAGATGGTCTTTTTGCCCTCTGTTTTTTTTTTCGCATAGCTAATGAGTGTGTCCTTACCGGCACCCGAAGGGCCAACAACATAGAAAAGCTTTCCTTTACTCATATTATATCTGATCTGATTGTGCCGGAGATAAAAACTGATGGGCTATTTGCAAATCATGGCATGCCCTTTCTTCCCGCATACTCGCCGTAACGAACTGCATCACGTCGCTTCCTGCCTTCTTCACCGCGTCGACAGGAGACAAATGCTGAAAAAAACAATAATGAATAAAAAGAGCGGCAAAAGCATCGCCGGTTCCGGAATAAGAACAACCTGAGTAAGTCTGCCGAACAACCGACAATCTTTCCCCATCGAAGACATAGTTATTGATAATTTCGTTGACCACTTCACCGGTAATCACATACTGCATTCCGGGAAATTTATTGCCTAAGCGTTTTAGAATCACATCCAGGCTTGCGGCAAACTCGTAGCCCATGATCAGCCTTAACTCTGTTTGGTTGGGTAGCGCCCAATCTGCTAACGCCAATAACCTCGCATGCCCGGCAATGATCGACGCATTGACATAAGCGCTTTCATTATCTCCGCAAACCGGATCCACAACCACAGTCCTGATCATTTCCCTGAACTTCTGCAATACCTCGATGATGATATCAACCTGTGAGACATCATCGAGATAGCCCGTGTATACAATAAGCGTATAGCTATTTTTCTTTGCCATTATCATGGTTTCGTACAGAAAATCTTTGAAGGGAATAGCAAATCTTCTGTGGCCATCCATATTGCCTAGGCCGCTTATTAACAGCGTAGGTACCGGAATTATTCTTGTACCAAGTATACTCATTAAGTTTTTCAGACCGGCATTTCCGGTACTCGATAAACTGCTAATGGCCAGTACTTTGAAGTTATCACTCACCTCACTGTATTTTATATTTTGCATAAAGTCCAAAATGATCACTGGCATACATACCATTTTCCGCCTCGTTGAGTACCACTTGGCTATCGACAACCGCTAATGATGTGCTTGGGGTATGCAGAAGCAATTGCATCTTTGGTGCTCACTTTCCCGTCAGTCGTATGAAAAACTTCCTGGCATGCCAGGAGATCAGGATCTATTTTTTTCAAACCATCGAACAAGGTTTGTATCCTTTGGTAATACTCACCATCACACTTCCAGGTATTGATAGACATCAATCTTATTTCCATATTGAATGAAATATAAAAAGCATATATGGGTTTGTTATTAGCCTATAATTAGTTTATGATTAATTTGAAACTTGAGTGGTAAACTACGCTCTTGGTCAGATCAGGGCTTTATTTCGTTGAAAAAAAATATAGTGGCCACAACCGAACCTTATCCCCCATCATTTCCTTTTCGGGCAATAAGACCGTAACATGGCAGATAAATCCCGGAGAGCATTCAAAAATCCGGATAACTTAGATAAAATTATTGTTTACCAGTAAAAACAATCCGGGAATTTCTGTTTCATTCATCTTTAGGATACCGATGATACAGAGGATAAAAAGGGATTTGTCAACTGTAAATTTTATTCCACACCCTTCTATAACTTTTGCTTTTTCATGATAGAGATAACTATAAATATGACCAATAATAATATCTTTGATCTTTTATGACTTTAGCTGAACCATAGTAGATATTACTTGTCCAAAGTCTTAATATATTTTTAGTCACATCAACTTGCAATGCCAAAAAGCTTTTTCCACCAAGGCCGGGTACGTAGTTGCATTTCGTTGCGGGTAATCATTACCAGCTCCCTGATTTCAGCAGTTTGTTGCCTCATTTCAACCGTTTGAAGTTTTAACTCTTTTACACCCTCCCAGGCCGCACTAGCAAGCCTTTTGGTTTCGATTACCTCCTGATTTAACAGTTTTAATATTTCGTTATCCATTGTTTTAATCTGATTTTATCCAATAATATACTTATCAATCTTGTTTAGTTGAAACAAGCAGGTCTTTAATGTCTACATCTAACGCATTGGCAATGTCTTTTAATACATCTCATGGCGGTTGACTGGCGTTATTGCTTCTTCCTTATCAATTGTTCTACCAAATATGGACTCTGGCTTTAAAATGGAATTTGGTCTATCTTTTATTTTAACCAACTTATTGAGTATAAGATCAAGCTTATCAGGCCGATTCATCTATCAGTCAATTTTATAACTATTTAGCCTCCAATCCCGAACAGCTTTTTCCACCAAGGCCGGGTACGTAGTTGCATTTCGTTGCGGGTAATGATTACCAGCTCCCTGATTTGAGCAGTTTGCAATTTCAATTCTTTAACACCCTCCCAGGCCGCGTTTGCCTGTTGCTGTGCTGCTACTGCTTGAGTCTGTGCAGCCGTGGCGAGCTTCCTGGTTTCAATGATTTCCTGATTTAACAGTTTTAATATTTCGTTATCCATTGTTTTAATCTGCTTTAGTTTTAACCAATAACTCAGACATATCTACGTCTAAGAAATCAGCTATCTTTTTTAAATCCGATAGATGAGGTTGACTTTTGTTATTACAAATTGATGCAATAGCGTTTTTGCTTCGACCAATGGCCTCAGCTAATCGCACCTGGGTAATACCTTTTTCTACCAGCACTACTTTTATTCGATTTAATTTTTCTGCCATAATTTATAATGTATACGCAAATTTAGCCAAAAAGGTATAAACACAAAAATGAATTGTATAAATAACAGTTTGAAAATTTTATATACAAAAATAAATTCACTATATGTATTCAAGTTACAATTGAATTCAACCACTTGTTACAATGAAAAACTTATCAAATCTACAACAGGCAAATGAGGTTTTAGAAACCTTCTTCCCCTATATGCTAGCCATAAACGCCAGTACCGTAATGTACAATTTTTTTAAAGCCCAGGTGTATAATCGGCAATTCCAGCAGCTTAGGCGGAAAAAGCGAACCATTTGGGAGATAGCTGGCTTTGTCTACTGATTGGGAAACGGAGAAATTAGCTGAATTACTTCAGCCGATGAAAAAGTATTCATGGGTATTACTGGTTAGGTCGAAGTATTAAATTAAGAAAATTTATCCGGAATTGAAAGCTAAGGCTCGGAGAATTAAAAGAAAGTAAAGAACAAAGATTTTGGTATAGAAGTTAGTCTAATTATACCAATCCTTTGGTTTTATAGTATTATCTTTTACAATTTTCTCAATTTCATCCATGATGGGGCAAAATCCTATAGTTCTAATGATATCTTCAAACTTTAGACATAACAGTGTACCAACATTTATAAATGAATCAGAGAGTAACCCCATTTTTTTACCGATTTCAGAAGCTTTTGGGATCCATTTGCCAGGCAATTTATCGGATCTGTTAGTGGTTGTTATTTGAATGATTACCCTCTCCCTGTCCCCATCTAATTGATAAATAAGTCCTGGCCTGGTCTTTACTTGAATTTCTCCATTGTGATTTTTATAGGGAAAATATACTAATACAACTTCACCGACGTCGTATCTTGGCATTAATTAAAGATATTCTTTTTCATAGATATCGTAATCATCATTATCCCAATCTTGAACTTCAGAATATGTATTCACTAATCGTTCAATTTGGTCTTTGGATGGTTTACGATGAAGTTCGGGATAAGCAGCTTTTTTTAAGACCTCCTCTGCTGACTTGAGGCTTTTTACAAATTTACGTAGTTGCCATATTACAGGCTTATATAGATAAAAAGTAGAATGGCTGAACTTGTTTCTTACAAGTTTAGATAAATCCCTATATGCCCGCTCATAAAGAAGATGCCATTCTATCAATTCCTTATCCGTCATATTAGGGATGTCATTGTAAATTTTTTGAGTAGCCTTCCGGTTTTTTATATTTGCCCACACAAGTGTAAAATACAAAACACCAATACCAACTAATAATATTGGTGTAGCTATAATTATTCCCCCCAATCCAAGAACGAATTTTGCCGCATTAAGGATTGTGTTAACAACATCAAATGTGGTTACCCATTGATTTTGATTTATTCCATCATGATTAATAGTAAGATTCATACCAGACCTTTAGAGACCGAAAGAAGTACTGTATAACTGTTAGTTTCTTAAGTGCAAATTGCTTGCCAACTATGCATTGCTCTTTTTGTAATCAAGATCATTTTGTATATAATATCGTATACAAGTTAACGTAAAAAAATCACTTATGATCTGAAAATAAAACACATAAATAGACAAAACATTACATCAAATGCCCAAATAAGACAATAATATGTGAGAAATGATGAATGAATTGTTCATTTAACCTTGTGAAAATTTCTTTTTAATTATTAGAAATGAAAAAGATATCTTTTCTTACAGCAATGTATTGGCCACTAAAAATAAAAAACCAGATCAATGCTAGACTTGAGAATTTTGCGTAGCTTGTTGCCGATAGCTTTCAAATCTTTTTCTTGGGAATGTATCCAACGCGTCCGGCAATATCCGGGTTATACTTCAGGAATTGGGCAAATGTCTGGACGGTATTAAAGTCTTTCGCCAGCTTGTTGCCGTTGGTGTAGTCTACCTCCAAGCGGAGGGTAATATGTTTGATGGGGTCGGGCATTAGGATACATGAGGAAATAATCAAAGCTTAAAATTGGTTTGCTCTTGACTTGCCAATTTAATGGGGATCTCAAATTTCATTCTACTGATGGACTGGTTTGCAATTGCGTCTTTAAACATCCGCAGTGACATACAGGACACCGATCCATTGTTTGTCTCTGAAAGTAACCAGAACAAAGGCAGGCGATTAGCTACGTTATCCATTCGGCTAATGATCAAATAAGGATTGCGTGAAATTGGCTTGGATGGTAAAGAATATTCAGTGCATTCATTACGCCATACTGTAGCAACTACTATCATCAAATCCGGCGGATCTATTGAAGATGCTCAGAAGGTATTGCGACATGCCAGCTCCACCACTACCCAAATTTACACCGCCAGCATTGAGGAAGAAATGAGATTGGAAAATCCGGCGGAAAAACTACTCGACAAGGTGCTTTAATTTTTTGCCAGGATATTAACGCAATGGACTGTTTTTGTAAATTCAATTTGAACAACGCGTTATTATGAGTACTATCCCCCCAACAATTGTGACAATGGTTCCAATTTTTCCCAAAGTGATATGTTCTTTAATCTTTGATTTTACTTTTTTGATAGAGGGTTCATACCCAACAAGTAAAATACCAGGCTCATTTTCTTTCGAAAAATAATCCGCTAATACTCCCTCTTTTACAAGGACATCCTTATAATGGAATGTTTCTCTATCATCAAATCCGAAAGCGGAAAAGTGCTTAATATACTGATCATATGATACTTTGCCTTTATTTTTTTTTAGCAATCCCACAAATTGATGTTTTATCGCTTCCATTTTTTTAGGGCTGTAGAAGCTGGTAAATCTTTTACCCTTCATATGAAGCTTAACCCACTCCGGGAGTTCATAAATGTCCTGACCGGATTTATTTTTCGCATCTTTGATAAACCCGATTTCCTTTAGCAAAGAAATTGCATCTTCGTAATATTCTCCGTAATTCCCGTTTTGGAATATGCTTTTTACATCATTGAAGTTTGCTGCATTTGTTGAGATAAAATCAAAGATAGGATCAGCAGCATTTATCACCTGAGTCTTGGTTAAAAAATTATGTTCACCAGTATTATTGTCCATACCTTTCAATTGAAACCGCACCTTTGAAATTTGTGTGTTCGTAACTGATTGATAATGAGCTTGATAAGAAAAAAAGAAGAGGTCGCGAGCGGATTCGAACCGCTGTACGAGCTTTTGCAGAGCTCTGCCTAACCACTCGGCCACACGACCTTATTTTTTTAGATGATCAAATCTATAAAGTTTTTAATTTTTGTTCAAAATTTCCCTTGATATTTTTAAAAAAGCTATCGAATGGGCTAAAAAAAGGATATTTGCACGTATCAAAATAATTTGCTGTTACGCAAAACACATCTCAATGCCACCCTCCATCCCCAAGGGGAGTGTAAAGTCTTGGTTTTTTTTCAAGGGGGCGTATACCCCCCTGAGATGATTTGCATTTATAAAATAAAGACTTTACTCTTCGGTTTTTTCTTCTTTGGCCTTTTCGTCGACCTCTTCCTTTACCTCGGCAGTAGCCTCTTTTTTGATGGCTTCTTCCTCTTCCGTTTGCTCTCCTGTCGCTTCTCCGGCAACTTCAGCTTTCACCTCCTCTACCGCTTTTTCCTCCGCTTTGGGCTCCTCGATATCTTGCGCGGGCTTTTCGGCTTTAGGCTCCTCCACTACCTCAGCCTTAACTTCTGCCGCCTCAGTTTCAGCGGATCCTGCTGCCTTATTTTCTACGGAAGCCTCTTTAACGGTTTCGGTTTTAGGCTCGCCAGCGGTTGTTGCCTCTTTTGTCTCCCCTGGTTTTTCCGCAGGCTTTACCTGGCCCTTAACCTCTGATTTAGCTTCCGGTGCTTTTTTCTCCGCAGGTGGTGGAGCGGTCTTGCCTTCCATCTGGCTTTTCAGCGCAGACAAAGCCTCCAAATCTCCAAGGGTAGACTTCTCAGACTCCTTGTTGATTTTATCGATGGTGCTCTTAGGTGATTTTTTGCGCTTCGATCTGGAAGATTCCGGTGGTGCGGAATGCACATTGGTATGTGACATGACAATCCGCTTGTCATCTTTGGAAAACTCAATGACTTTAAAGGGCAACGTCTCACCTGCCTCAGCAGTGCTACCATCTTCCTTCACAAGATGTCTTGTAGTGGCAAACCCTTCAATACCGTAAGGCAATTCCAAAACGGCCCCTTTATCGGTTTTGCTCAAAATCGAACATTTGTGCTCCGAACCTATCGTAAAGACAGTCTCGAAAGTATCCCACGGATTTTCTTCCAACTGCTTATGGCCAAGGGCTAACCTTCTGTTGTCCACATCCAACTCCAATACCTGCACTTCCAGTTCGTCTCCTACTTTTACAAACTCGGACGGATGTTTGATTTTTTTGGTCCACGACAGGTCGGAAACGTGTACAAGGCCGTCAATACCTTCTTCCAATTCTATAAACAAACCAAAGTTAGTCAGGTTTCTGACAATACCTTTATGTCTGGTACCAACGGCATATTTTGTTAATACATTCTGTTTGGTCCATGGGTCTTCAGTCAGTTGCTTGATACCCAGTGACATTTTTCTTTCCTCCCTGTCCAGTGTCAACACTACGGCTTCCAGCTTATCACCGATGTTGATAAAATCCTGCGGATTTCTCAGGTGTTGCGACCAGGACATTTCCGAAACGTGAATCAGACCTTCCACACCTGGCTGAATTTCCAGGAAGGCTCCGTAATCCGCCACATTGACGATCGAGCCGCTTACTTTGGATCCGATTTGAATATCTTCCGGTAGAGAATCCCATGGATGGGCCGTTAATTGCTTCATGCCCAGAGAAATACGCTTCTTGTTATCATCAAAATCCAACACTACCACGTTCACTTTCTGATCCAGTTGAAGCACTTCTTCGGGATGATTAATCCTGCCCCAGGAAATATCTGTAATATGCAATAATCCGTCAACGCCTCCAAGATCGATGAACACGCCAAAGTTGGTCATGTTTTTGATGACACCTTCAAGTACTTGCCCTTTTTCAAGGTTGTTAAGGATTTCTATTTTTTGTTTTTCAAGATCTTTTTCTATCAGCACCTTATGCGAAACGACCACATTGTCGTTGGAGTAGTTGATTTTTACAACTTTCACTTCCATTTTATTGCCCACAAACACATCGAAGTCCCTGATAGGCTTGACATCGATCTGTGATCCGGGCAGGAAGGCCTCCACACCGAATATATCGACGATCAAACCTCCTTTGGTTCTTCTTTTCACCATGCCCTCAATCACTTCGTCTTTATCCAGGGCCTGCTGTATTTGCTCCCAGGCTTTAACAATTTTGGCTTTTCTCCTGGAAAGTACCAGTTGTCCATTCGCGTTTTCCTGCTCTTCAATGTAAACCTGTACTTCATCGCCTATTTTCAGGTCTTCCAAATCTCTGAATTCAGAGGCTGAAACCAGGCCGTCAGACTTAAATCCAATATTCAGGATAACATCACGGTCAGATATACCTACAACGGTACCTGTGACCACTTCCTTTTCCTGTATTTCATTTAGGGTACCTTCGTACAATTTAATCAATGCCTCTTTTTCTTCATCAGAATAATTCTCCCCAAATCCTTTCGGTTCAACATTATCCCAATCAAACTCTTCTGGTGTTTCGCTCATAGTGTATTTTTAAGCTGTAATCTTACAATAGTCATTTACCTTAAGCAGGCAAAAACTAAGGTTTTCGTTTAACAATTCCCGCCTTGGCAGGACCATCCTTTTTGAATGGAGTGCAAAGGTAGCAAAAATTTACGTACCTGTTACTAATGGGGATAAATATTTTCACTTTAACGGCGTTACCGTCACATTTTCCAAATTAATGTGGGAGAGTTTGGTCAACTGGTTGTCTTCATACAACTGATCATAGTCGCTTAATGGGGTATCTTCCGAAGTATATTTATAGTTAACATGATCGGTAAACAATATTTCCCCCACTCTTCTCCGGTTATGGACTTCCCTGAATCGTGTACCTCCTCCATCGACTTCGTATTCATAAGCGAAATAGTCCATGGTGTAGGAGTCTTTATTAATCCAGTAAACAAAAACATCGTTATAGTCTTCCCCACCGCCTTCTTTTTCAAATGAAATCCGGATTTTGTGGTATTTCTGGCCATTCAGAGAGCACATACCTATATATTTTTTCCTGACGGCCTCATCATTTAAGACAAAAGGGGTCATCGCAAAATAGGCCACCGAATTAACAGACCGGGCATATTTTGCTTTCATACTATCAGGAATATCGATCTTTACGCCATTTAACATGCGATAAAAACCTTCATTGTTTAATACATCTTTGAAATCGCCCAGTGAATCTTCAAAAGAACGCGTATATTCAAACCAGCTATCTTTCTTCAAAATAGTGTAGTGCCGGTCCCGGAAATCAAATGCGATCAAAACATTATTATAAAATTCACCTCCGTGCTTTTCGATGGCTTTATCAATAATGACCTGCGGATCCGGCTTTTCGCTACAGGACCAGGCTATTGCCCCTATCACACATATGTAAATAACCGCCCTGAACCGCAACGGCGGCAAGTGGTTAAAAATCAATTCATCCATAAAAAATTCAACAATCAGTAACTTTATTACGGATAACCCCTACTAAAAGTTAACACGAAATCGAATTTGAAGGATTACCGGTGATTTACATTATTCAAATTTTTATGTATTTTCGTAAATTGTCTATTTTTTTAAACCTATGAAGTTACTACTTGGCGTACTCATGCTCTCTCTTCAGCTTTTAATGATTGTTTGTGCCCGATTTGATATACCTAAATACTTCTGCTGGGCTCCTCACGATCAACAATGCGTTTATCATTTATCTGTAACCATCGATGGAAAACCTTTGACCAGTAAACAAATCAACGAAAGATATCATCTAAATACCTGGCGATATTGGAACAACGGTGCTTATAAATGGGTAAATCTTGAATCCAGGTCCATTAAAAATGTAAAAAATATGATCAGGCAATACGAAGCAACCTATGGAAAAAATGACCGGACCAAAGTTGTTTTAAGTTATCGTATTAATGGCGGCCAGGAACAAACCTGGCAATGGCAGCCGCAACAATGATATGAATTCTGCCCGTTACAATCCTCTCAAATTAAGCGGTACTGATTTACCATCGCATCTGTTACTGATGGTAAAATTGCTTACATTCGCCCTGATCGGTAAAGGTTATATTCAGCATTTACCTCAACCCTTTCTGCCCTTTTTACCGGTATTTGACCATATTCACGGGGTTTTGTTTCAGATAACTCTCAAAACTTCCTTTATCATTGCGGCGCTGTTATTGTTTACCAATCAAAAAGTCCGATTGAGCTGCTTTGTTTTGGGAAGTGTATTTCTGCTAGGCACGCTTTCTTCAAAAACTTATTATTCCAATGCCAAATTTTTTTGTGGCCTTATATATATTCTGACGGCTCTGAGTGAAAGCAAAGGCAGACCCTGGCTTATTCATGGGCAACTTATTATTATGTACTTCGGCTCCGGGATCAACAAAATACTGGACATCGACTGGCGTACGGGTCAATATTTCGATCATTGGATGATACATGTTATTCACGCCAAATCTTATGAACTTTTAACGGATCTGTCATCGCATGAATTTATTTCCAAAATGCTAAGCTGGCAGACCATGATTATTGAAATTGTTGTCTTGCCGGTTACTTTGTTTTTCCGGAAATGGCAAGCTGCCGGCGTGTGGATAGGAATCGTTTTCCATTCGCTGGCATTTTGGATATCTGGGTTGAGTTTTGGTGTCTTTATGGCAGCCGCTTTGATCTCCTACCTGGCTTTTGCACCCGATTCACCTAGGGTTTATGTACATGGTTTAGGGGGCAGCCTTCTTGCCCGCGTACTGAAAAGCACCCTCCGGGCATTTGATGTGGATGAGCGGTTTATTTTTTCGGAGGAAAAGGATGGGCAGGATTCTACAGGTGTAAATATCAAACTCCTCAGCGAAAATGGCTGGCTGGCAAGGTTAAACCAGTGGCGGTTGTTAGCCATTTATCACCCTTTAACCTATATTTTGCTGACTGTTTTTTTTAGCATTACTTTTCTTCCCAATATTTTTCAGCACCTAGCTACAATAGCCTGCCTGATATTGTTCTTCCCATTTTATGGCGCTTTCAAAGGATTTTCAGGCAAGATCAATTAGCTGATTTCCTCTGTTAAAAATTGCTTTAGCACCTTCCATACGTTTTCTGCTACAATTTTATGACCTTTCTCGTTGGGGTGAATACCATCCGGCTGATTAAGGTGGGGTTCCCCGCCAACGCTTTCCAATAAAAAAGGGATAAGTGCCACCTGATTTTTTTCAGCAATTTCAGGAAATATGGTCCGGAATGAGGCCGTATACTCCGGCCCCATATTCGGAGGAATCTGCATACCTGCCAATATTATCTGGCAATCCGGATATTTTGATCTTATTTTGTCAATCATTTGTTGCAGGTTCTTTCTGGTTTCTTCAGTACTTATCCCGCGTAGTCCATCATTTCCCCCCAATTCCAGTACGAAAATATCCACTTTCTGATTGAGTACCCAGTCAATCCTGGTATTGCCGCTGGCAGTAGTTTCTCCACTGAGTCCCGCATTGATGACCTTATATTTTAAGCCCAAAGAGTCTATTCTTTGTTGGAGAAGCCCCGGAAAAGCTTTGTCTGGCTCCAACCCGTAGCCAGCGGTCAGGCTATTTCCAAAAAATAAAATCGTTTTCTCCTCTGACTTCGTCTGTGGAGCATTATTTTCGATTGGATGGGCTACTTCCTGTTTTTCTCTGTTGCCGGTAGTATTATTGCAGGCCGCAACCCCCAAAACAAATAAAAATGGCAACAGTTTATGCACAACTTTTTCCATAAAACACGCATTATTTCATTCCGGATAACTACTAACCACTGATGAGTATAGTTGACCTTTCATAGGATTAATATTCACTTTGTACGATATTTACAAACAACTAAGTTACCAATTCGTTTTAATATTCATGGTTGTTAAATAAACGCAATTCTTACTTCTTAATTAACCGCTTACAGATAATTAAAGTTTTAAATACCGAACCAAAAAAATGTTAGCCGTAAAAAATTTAACAAAAACATATCAAAGTGGCCATCGCACGTTGACGGTGTTGGATGATATTAGTTTTGAAATTGATCCCGGTGATACCTTCTCCATCGTGGGGCCTTCAGGCAGTGGCAAGACCACGTTGTTAGGGTTATGTGCAGGGCTTGACCGGGCCACCAGCGGCTCAATTACACTCAACAATATTCTACTTGACCGCCTCAATGAAGATGAAAGGGCGTTTGTCAGAAATCAACACGTAGGATTTATATTTCAGAATTTTCAATTGATCCCCACTCTGACGGCCCTGGAAAATGTTATGGTGCCGCTGGAATTAAGGGGTGAAAAAAATGTCAGGGATAGGGCTTTAAAACTGCTGGAAAGGGTGGGGTTAGCTGACAGAAAGCATCATTACCCTGCTCAATTGTCGGGCGGGGAGCAACAAAGGGTATCGCTGGCCAGGGCTTTTTCCAACGAACCCAAAATCCTGTTTGCTGATGAGCCTACCGGTAACCTGGATGAAGAAACCAGTGATAAAGTGGTGAAACTGATCTTTGATCTGAACAAAGAAGCAGGCACTACTTTGGTTTTGGTAACACATGATATGGATCTGGCGAGTAAAACCCAAAGGGTTATAAGAATTAAAGGTGGAAAGTTAGTTTCAGACAGTCTGCTGACTCCCACAGGTGAAAATAAGTTTTAACAGTCTCACAGTAATAAAACCCAAACCCTTTTAATGAAATCAGTACTGTTATTTTTTGATCGATGGTTGTGGCAAATGGCATGGAGAGACAGCCGTAAAAACCGTTCCAGATTATTGCTATTCATCTCCTCTATCATTCTGGGGGTTGCCGCTCTTGTAGCCATCAATTCATTTCGTGAAAATCTAAAAAAAGACATTGAACGTCAGGCAAAAACGGTGCTCGGCGCTGATTTGGTGCTGAGAAACAACCAACCACTCAGTGACTCGACGCAGTTGTTACTCGACTCTATCGGTGGTCAGCAGGCGCATGAGCGAAGTTTTGCTTCCATGATCTATTTTCCACGCACCCACGATACGCGGCTTGTGCAAGTCAGGGCACTGGGTGGGGATTTTCCCTTTTACGGCGACATTGAAACAGCGCCTGAATCCGCCAGTGGACAGTTTAGAGTGGGCCAAAAGGCACTGGTTGACCATACCTTGCTACTGCAGTTCAATGCTGACCGGGGCGACTCGGTTAAAGTAGGCAATTTGTCTTTTTATATTGAAGGCCGGATAAAAAAACTACCCGGACAAAACGGTATCGCCGCGACCGTTGCACCTCCGGTATATATACCGCTGAAGTATCTCGAGCAAACCGGACTGCAACAAAAGGGTAGCCGGATTCAATACCGTTATTATATAAAACTGCCGGAAGATACCGATGTCAAGGAACTGGTTAAAAACATCAGGCCAAGGTTAAGAAGTGAGGGAGTGGGGATAAGCACGGTGGAATCAACCAAAAATGATCTTGGGGATGCTTTTGACAATTTATCCAAATTTTTAAACCTGGTGGCTTTTGTGGCCTTGTTACTGGGTTGTGTCGGTGTAGCCAGTGCGGTACACATTTATGTGAGGGAAAAGTTGGCTACAGTAGCTATTTTGAGATGCCTCGGCCTGAAAGGCATACAGGCACTTATGATATATTTGATCCAAATTGCGGTGATGGGATTTATCGGGGCGGTAATCGGAGCCGTACTCGGTAGTCTGATTCAGACCACGCTTCCTTATGTTTTAAAAGATTTTCTCCCAATCGAAATTGAATTGGCCATTTCCTGGGCAAGCATAGTCCGGGGCATCGGTATTGGTATCTTTATATCCCTGCTGTTTGCTATGATTCCCTTGCTTGGAATTCGCAAAGTATCGCCGTTGCTTACTTTAAGGGCATCTTTTGAAGACACACAGCAGAAAAGTGACCGTGTAAACTGGTTTGTTTATGCGTTGATAACCACTTTTATTTATGTGTTTTCATTTCTGCAAACCGGAGGTTGGCTGGACGCTTTATTTTTCTGCCTTGGGCTCGGTGTATCTTTCTTAATATTGACCGCGGTGGCACGGCTCATTATGTGGGCGGTAAGAAAGTACTTCCCCGTATCCTGGAGCTTTACCTGGCGCCAGGGGTTAGCCAATTTGTATCGTCCCAATAATCAAACTTTAATCCTGATTATATCGGTGGGACTGGGCACTGCCCTGATTACCACTTTATATTTTACACAAAGCCTGCTTCTGGACAAAGTGTCGTTGTCCGGTATCGACAACCAACCCAATATGGTGATGTTTGATATTCAAAGTAATCAAAAAACAGCTTTGAATCGCCTGACTTCTGATTACGAACTCCCGATTATTCAAGAGGCGCCTATTGTTACCATGAGGCTTACTTCCATAAATGGTAAAAACAAAACCCGGGTGGAGAAGGATTCGCTGAGCGAGATTCCCAGGTGGGCATTTAACCGGGAATACCGGGTCACCTATCGGGATCACCTGATAGACAGCGAAAAGACAGTAGACGGGGAGTGGAGGGGAAAAGTCGAGCAACCGGATGATCCTGTTTACATTTCACTGGATAAGGGTTATTCTGAAAGAATGAATGTGAAAATCGGTGACACCTTAACTTTCAATGTGCAGGGAGCATTGATCGATACTTATATTAGCCATCTTCGGGAAATTGAATGGAACAGGGTGCAGACCAACTTTCTTGTCTTGTTTCCGGAAGGTGTTTTGGAACAGGCCCCGCAATTTCACGTAATTATGACCCGCACGGAGCAACAAAACGTCTCTGCGCAATTTCAACAGGCTGTGGTGAGAAATTTTCCTAATGTGTCGGTGATTGACCTCGGGCTCATATTATCGACCATTGACGAGATATTGGGCAAGGTTTCTTTTGTGATCCGGTTTATGGCAATGTTTAGCATACTAACAGGTTTTTTTGTGTTAATCAGTTCTGTCATATTGAGTAAATATCAAAGGATTCAGGAAAGCGTACTACTACGAACCATGGGGGCAAACCGCAATCAAATTATGAAGATTACCGCGCTTGAATACTTTCTTTTAGGAAGTTTGGCCTCGGTTACCGGCATCGTCATTTCAATGATCAGTAGTTGGCTTCTGGCATATTTTAGTTTTGATGCCAGCTTTACGCCAAACATTTTACCGATTCTGGGTGTCTACGTGATCATCACTTCCCTAACAATCATTATCGGTATACTAAACAGCCGTGGCATCCTGAGTAAACCACCTCTGGAGGTGCTGAGGAGAGAGGTTTGATGTGACTGCAACCAACTACATCCTCGCGGCCATAAGCAGGTTGAGATCCATGTGTTTCAGATTAAATCGATTGGCAATGTGAGCGTTGGTGAGATTTCCGTTATAGGCGTAAACACCTCGCATAAACCACTTGTACGTGAAAATCATTTCTTCCACGCCACCTACCTCGGCAATTTGTAGCAGAATTGGCGTAAAGATGTTACTAAGGGCATTAGAGGCGGTATTGGCTACGCGGGAAGTGAGATTGGGAACGCAGTAATGTATTACGCCATGTTTGATGTAAGTAGGATTTTCATGGGTAGTGATACGGGAGGTCTCAAAACACCCCCCCTGATCGATGCTTACATCGATGATAATAGAGTTGGGCTTCATCGCCGCAACCATTTCTTCACTAACGAAACATCTTACTTTGCCTTTTTCGGCCCTGACGGCACCAATAACCACATCAGCCTGTTTCAGGGCTTCGGAAAGCGTAAGGTTATCCAGAATAGCCGTATGTATCTGATGGCCCAAGGCATGCTTGACACGCCTTAGTTTATAGATATGGTTATCAAAAATTTTGATTTCCGCACCAAGGCCCAGAGCGGTCCTGGCCGCATATTCTGCCACGGTACCGGCACCAAGAATCACTACTTTCGATGGAGAAACCCCGGTAATCCCACCTAAAAGAATACCTTTACCGTCGTGTGCGTTACTTAAATACTCAGCGGCAATCAACATCACCAGGCTCCCTGCAATTTCACTCATAGCCCTGATTACCGGAAAACCCTCGGCTTTATCCTCCAGCATTTCATAACCGATACAGATCAACCGCTTTTTATTAATAGCCTCTATATAATTCAGATGTTGCTGCCCCATTTGATAGGCTGATATCACTGTCGAGCCGGGTTTGATGTTTTCTATTTCTGCCAAAGACGGTGGTTCGATTTTTAAAATTACATTGGCCGCAAAAACTTCCTGGGCAGCATACTTTATTTTGGCACCCGCATCGCTGTAATCCTTGTCGGTAAATTTTGCTTTTTCACCCGCACCGGCTTCCAGCCACACCTCCTGCCCATTGTTGACCAGCAAAGCCACAGCTTCAGGTGTTAACGGAACCCTGATTTCTTTATATCCGGTTTCCTTAGGAATGCCAAAAACAACAGATTTACGGGATTTTTTTACTTTTAATAATGCCTCTTGCGGATATAAGCTTCCCTCCTGTGCCAATTTCTCAATTTCAGGCTTAAATTGTTTTTTCATACTGTTTCCAATACAATTTTTCTTGTATTATCTGAATTGATCGATATAAATATACGAAGAAATTCATCAGGAATTAAAGCGGGAATTTTTTCCGGCCATTCAATGAAACACACATTTCCGGAATAAAAGTACTCATCTGCCCCGATGTCCATAGCTTCTTCCTCATTGTTAATACGGTAAAAGTCAAAATGATAAAAATAAGTTTCCTGCCTGTCAACATATTCGTTTACCAGGGCAAAAGTGGGACTGCTTATATCATCAATGATCCCAAAAACTTTACACAAAGCCCTGATAAGTGTGGTTTTACCTGTACCCATATCTCCTTCAAAAAGCCATACCTTACAGGTTCCGGCCAGTGCAATGATGCGCTCAGCCACGGCTGGAAGATCTTCTGGTGTTACAGGGTCAAAAACTTTCAGAATCTTTCCATTAACCTGCATTTTTAGCGCTTAAAGAGATAATGGGAATGATCATTTCCTCCAATGAGATACCTCCGTGTTGAAAGGTATCTTTGTAATAATTGACATAATAATTATAGTTATTGGGATAGGCAAAAAAGTAATCATCCGTAGCAAAGACATAGGCCGTTGACACATTAATTTTAGGCAGGTGAAAGTGCTCAGGCTTTCTGGCCACCAATACCTTATCTTCTTCAAAAGCCAGGTTTTTACCTTGCTTGTACCTGAGGTTGGTATTCGTATTTCTATCGCCGATGATCCTGAATGGTTTCTTAACCCTGACGGTGCCATGGTCAGTAGTAATAATCAGTTTACCTCCTTTTTCCGATATGATCTTTAACACTTCAAAAAGCGGTGAATGCGAAAACCAGGATTTGGTGATGGAACGGTAAGCCGCTTCGTCCGGTGCCAGTTCCCTGATCATTTCCATTTCGGTCCTGGCATGTGAAAGCATATCTACAAAATTGTAAACAATCACATTCAGATCGTTGATCATCAGATTATTGATACTATCTATGAGTTGCCGGCCCTGGGCCAGGTTTTTAATTTTATGATAGCTATGTTTGATATTCAGCCTGCTTCTTTGAATATTTTTTTCCAGAAACTGATCTTCATTATTATTCTTGCCACCCTCCTCGTCTTCTCCAACCCATAAATTGGGATAAAATTTAGCCATATCAGTAGGCAGCATGCCGGAGAATATGGCATTACGAGCATAAGCGGTGGTAGTGGGCAATATCGAATAGTAGGCCTCCTCACTGTCGACGTCAAAGTAATTGCTGATGCTGGGCTCAAGCACTTTCCATTGATCATAACGCAGGTTATCAATGACAATAAAAAAGGTGCTTTGCCCTTCCTTCAATTCAGGAAAAACCTTCTTCCTCATTATATGATGCGACAAAACTGGTTTGTCGACATTGGGATCATTGAGCCAGGTCTCGTAGTTTTCGGAAATAAACTTAATGAAATTGGCATTGGCCTCACCTTTCTGCATATCCAGCACCTCAGACATGCTCTTATTGTCAGTTTGCTCAATCTCCAGCTCCCAGAAAATTAGTTTTTTATATACCTCGACCCACTCATTATGATCCATATGATCATTATAAGCCATGCTGATATTTCTGAAATCCTGTTGATAACTAATGGTCGTGCGCTCATCGATCAACCTTTTGTTGTCTAGTATTTTTTTGACTGATAATAGTATCTGGTTGGGGTTCAAGGGCTTAATCAGGTAATCGGCAATCTTTGATCCTATGGCCTCTTCCATAATATATTCCTCCTCACTTTTTGTAATCATCACCACCGGCAAATTCGGACGTGACGATTTGATATGGTTCAAAGTTTCCAAGCCTGTCATTCCCGGCATATTTTCATCGAGGAAAACTATGTCATATCGTGCCGTTTCACAGGCTTCCAGGGCGTCAGCACCACTGTTGACACCCGTCACATCATAGCCCTTTTGATTTAAAAATAAAATATGTGGTTTTAATAAATCAATTTCATCATCAGCCCACAAAATACTATATCTTTGCATGGTTTATTTTTTTACTTTATTTTGACAACAATCAAATTTAATTAAAAATAGCTTTAAAGATTGAACAAGAAAAAAATCTTTAATGATCCGGTATACGGGTTTATAACGATACCCAGCAACCTTGTCTTCGACATCTTGGAACACCCCTATTTTCAAAAGCTACGAAGGATCAAACAAGTGGGTTTAACCGATTTTGTTTACCCGGGCGCTTTACATACCCGATTCCATCATGCGTTGGGCGCCATGCATTTAATGGCTGTCACTTTAGACAATCTCAAAAGCAAGGGACATCCCATCAGCGAAGTGGAATACGAAGCCGCACTTATTGCCATATTATTGCACGACATCGGGCATGGACCTTTTTCTCATACCCTCGAGAAATCTATTCTTAAAAAAACGCGTCATGAAGAGATTTCATTGCTCATTATGAAATATTTCAACGCAGCTTTCGACGGAAGACTAGACCTGGCGCTAAAGATCTATACGGGACAATACCACCGACAGTTTTTTCATCAACTGGTTTCCAGCCAACTCGACATAGACCGGTTGGATTATCTCAACCGCGACAGCTTTTTCACCGGGGTATCCGAAGGTACCATTGGTGCCGACCGCATTATAAAAATGATGGATGTACACGAAGATCAGATAGTGATCGAGGAAAAAGGCATATATAGTGTCGAAAATTTCCTTGGCGCCCGGCGGTTAATGTATTGGCAGGTGTACTTACACAAGACCTCCATCAGTGCGGAAAAAATGCTATCAAAAATCATCACCAGAGCAAAAGAACTGGTGCAGGAAAACAAAGATATCTTTTTCACCCCGGCCCTCGGTATTTTTCTGAAAAATGAAATAAGCTCGCAGGATCTTGCCAGCAATCCCACCTACCTGGATGCTTTTTGTAAACTGGATGATTTTGATATCTGGGCCTGTATTAAAATGTGGGTCGATGATACGGATACCATATTATCGACATTGAGCAGGCTATTTCTAAACAGAAAACTTTTTAAAGTGAAAATGTCAAACAAAAAGTTTGATGAAAAAACCATCCACAGATTGCAGGATGCCATCCGCAAAAAATACAATTTATCCGACGGCGAAAGCAACTACTTTATGGACACAGGTTTTTTGACGAATGCAGCCTATATTTCAAAGGGACAGAAAATCAATATACTCACCAAAGACGGAAACTTGATTGATGTAGCAAAGGCTTCGGATTTGCCAAACATCAAGGCAATGAGTAAAATTGTTAAAAAATACTACCTATGCTGGCCCAAAAATGTAAATTTGTATCAAATTTAACTTACAGGTAAATGGAATTTACAGTAAAAGATATTGCCAATATATTGAAAGGGGAGGTAATAGGGAATGACGATTTGAAGATAAAAACACTGGGAACCATACAGGAAGCAAAAGATGGTGCCATATCCTTTTTATCCAATCCAAAATACGAGAATTTCATTTACACAACCCGGGCAAGTGCTATCATCGCGAAAAAAGGATTCAGCCCTAAAAAACCTATAACCGCCACCCTAATTCTGGTAGAGGACCCCTATCTTAGTTTCACCATATTGCTGGAAGAGTACCATAAAATCATTAGTTTTCAAAAAACCGGTGTCGAGGAGCCGAGTTTTATGGGGGAGGACAGCATCACCGGGGAAGGAATCTTCCGGGGTGCCTTCAGCTATATAGGACAAAATGTACAAATCGGCGATAATGTCAAGATATATCCCCATGTTTACATAGGTGATCACTCGGTTATTGGGAGTAACACCGTTATACATGCGGGAGTTAAGATTTATGCTAACACCAAAATCGGTAACTACTGCGTTATTCATTCCGGATGTGTGATTGGAAGCGACGGTTTTGGTTTTGCCCCCCAGGACGACGGATCTTACAAGACCATTCCACAGTTAGGCAACGTTGTTGTCGAAGATCACGTGGATATTGGGGCCAATACCGTCATCGATTGCTCCACTTTAAATTCAACAGTAATCCGTGAAGGGGTCAAATTAGATAACCTGATCCAAATTGCGCACAATGTAGAAATAGGAAAAAACACCGTAATAGCCGCTCAAACAGGTATTTCAGGCTCATCAAAAGTGGGAAGCAACTGTGTGATTGCAGGACAGGTCGGCATCGTTGGCCACCTCGAAATCGGAAACAACGTCAAAATCGGCGCCCAATCAGGTATTGCCAAGTCCCTGAAAGATGATAAAATTGTCTCGGGCGCGCCTTCTATGGATCATAAAGACAACCTCAAAGCCATTGCGATTTACAAAAATCTTCCCGAATTAAATCAGCGAATTAAAGAACTTGAAGAAAAAATACTAAATTTGCCGACTGTCAAATAGAGCAATGAATATAAAGCAACATACGATCAAGGAACCTGTTACGGTCTCAGGGGTTGGACTTCACACAGGTGTAGAAACCAATATGACGTTTTTGCCAGCTAAACCTCATCATGGAATCAAATTCCAACGTGTAGATCTGGATGGAGAACCGGTGGTAGATGCGGATGTGGATAATGTGGTGGACTTATCGAGGGGAACTACGATAGAACAAAATGGTGCAAGGATAAATACGGTAGAACACACATTGGCGGCCCTGGTGGGATTGCAGATTGACAATGTATTGGTGCAATTGGATGGTCCTGAGCCACCAATTATGGATGGCAGCTCTAAAATGTTCATCGATTCAATTGAAAAAGTAGGTACGGAAGAGCAAAATGCCCTGAGGAACTTTTTTGAGGTTCCCGAAGGTATTTTCTACAGGGACAAATCAAGGGATGTGGAAATCGCCGCCCTGCCTTTAGATGATTACCGACTTACGGTAATGGTTGACTATAATTCACCTGTTTTGGGAAGCCAGCATGCGCTGCTGAATGATATCAACCAATTTTCCAAGGAAATTGCCTCTTGCCGAACATTTTGTTTTTTGCATGAGCTTGAGATGCTACACAAAAACAATCTGATCAAAGGGGGAGATTTGAATAATGCTATTGTAGTTGTTGACCGGGTAGTCGAGGATCACGAACTGGATAACCTGGCCAAATTGTTTAACAAACAAAAGGTTGAAGTCAAAAAGGAAGGCATTCTTAACAATGTTGAGCTTCGTTATAAAAACGAGCCGGCCAGGCACAAACTACTGGATATGGTAGGAGACCTGGCGCTGGTAGGGAGACCTCTCAAGGCCCAGATACTTGCCGCAAGACCTGGGCATGCCGCCAATGTTGCCTTCGCCAAAAAACTTAAAAGAATCATGCTGGAACAAAAGAGCAACGTTCCCCAATACAATCCCAAACTGCCTCCGGTCCTCGATATCAATCAGATCAGCAATATTTTGCCGCATCGATTCCCCTTTCTTTTGATCGACAAAATCTTTCATCTGGATGAGGAAACCGTGGCCGGAGTGAAAAATGTGACAATGAATGAACCATTTTTTCAGGGTCATTTTCCCGGAAATCCGGTAATGCCAGGCGTTTTGCAGGTTGAGGCAATGGCGCAGATCGGTGGTATACTCGTCCTCAATACCGTTCCCGATCCTGAAAACTACTGGACCTATTTTTTGGGAATTGAAAGTTTCAGGTTTAGAAAAATGGTTTTACCCGGGGATACACTGGTCATTAAATGCGATCTTCTTGCCCCCATTAAACGCGGTATCGCAAAAATGAAAGGACAGGCTTTTGTGGGTGGAACCGTAGTCTGTGAAGGGGTAATGACGGCAAGCATCGTACGAAAAGACTCATGAATCAACCGCTGGCATATATACACCCACAGGCAAAGATTGCCCGGAATGTAGTGATAGAACCATTTAGTACTATCCATAAAAATGTAGAAATCGACGAAGGTACCTGGATCGGTTCCAACGTTACTATTATGGAAGGGGCCAGGATCGGCAAAAATGTTAAAATCTATCCCGGTGCAGTGATATCCTCCACCCCGCAGGATTTGAAATTTGCAGGAGAAGAAACTACCGCAGAAATCGGTGACAATACCGTTGTAAGGGAATATGTGACCATCAGCCGGGGCACGATTGACAAACACAAAACGGTGATCGGTAAAAACTGTTTACTCATGGCTTACGTTCACATAGCCCATGACTGCAATGTCGGTGATCACTGCATTATCGCCAATACGACACAACTGGCAGGCCATGTTCAGGTGGAAAACTGGGCCATCATCGGTGGGTCCAGCGCCGTACACCAGTTTGTTAAAATTGGTGCTCACGTAATGGTATCCGGTGGCTCCCTGGTTAGAAAAGATGTGCCCCCTTTTACAAAAGCCGCCAGAGAACCTCTAAGCTACAGTGGCATTAACTCGATAGGCTTAAGAAGAAGGAATTTCTCCAACGAAAAAATTCAGGAAATCCAGGAGATTTACCGAAATATCTATCTGAGAGGCCTGAACAATTCCAAAGCCCTGGATATTATTGAGCTGGAAATGAAACCTTCCAACGAACGGGATGAGATTCTTAATTTTATAAGGACCTCGGACCGTGGCATTATGAAAGGATTCAGAAATTAGCCCGAATGGATATCCTGGTCCATGAATTGGGGAAAAAATTTCAGAAAAACTGGGTATTCAGAAATTTTGACTTTCACTTTAAAAACGGCCGGTCCTATGCCATCACCGGCCCAAACGGCAGTGGCAAGTCCACCCTGTTACAGATAATCTCAGGATTTATACCTGCAACGTCAGGGTTCGTTCAATACAAAAAATCCGGTGGAAGTAGTGTTCCCGCTGCTCTTTTTTACAAAGACCACACATTTGCCAGCCCTTATATGGAGCTCACAGAAGAATTTACCCTGTCGGAAATTATTCAGTTTCATTTTAACTTCAAAAAGATCGTCGATGGATTAAGCCTTAAATCAGTTGCAGAGCGCATGTACCTGTCGGCTTCATTGCACAAACCCATTAAATATTTTTCTTCCGGCATGAAGCAAAGGTTGAAACTGGGGCTGGCCTTTTATGCCGAAGTACCGGTTCTTTTGCTCGACGAACCAACTACTAATCTGGACGAAAAAGGGGTGGAATGGTATCATGAGGAGGTTGCCAAACAGCAAAAAAACAAATTAATCATTGTAAGTTCTAATGTAAAAAATGAGTACAAATACTGTCAGGATGTCATTAGCCTTCTCGATTTCAAAAAGTTTTAAAGATTTTTCAGGTAGGGATACATGAGCTGAAACTGTAGATATTTGTATAAAAACTACGTAATAAAAAACAACATTATTTAATTTAAAATTGCCACTATTCTTTTGAAAATATGGATATTTCGGCAATATTTGTTAATCAGACTAGAATCTAATAAATATTAAAACTACATGAAAAGGATAAATTTTTTACTTACTGTAGCATTCTTACTGAGTTTACTGGTGTACGCAGGTTGCGGGAGCACATCAAACCCCGAACCCGAAACAGCGGCGGAAATTCAGTTTAACAAGCTTCGCGGTATCTGGGCAGCCACCGCTAACTCGGTGGAAAGAGGTGGCACGGATGAACCCACTTATGATAATTTTACGGTTACATTTGCCGGTTCCCTGAATGCAGACAGATCAAATGTCGAGCCTAGCAGTACGTACAATACCAATGATGTAACCAATGCTTTTCCTAGTGGTACCTGGTCATTTGATGGAGACGATGTCACTACCATTGTACGGGGCACCAATATTAAAATGGATATTACCACACTAAATGAAACCACCCTGGTCTTGGAGTTTTCGCTCAATCAGGATGGATCAGCTAACAGAACCGCCGGGTTGGAAGGCGACTGGACATTTGCCCTCACAAAGCAGCAGTAAAAGATGATAAAAATATAGAAAAGCGCTCATAATCAATCTAACCTGGGCGCTTTTTTTGTGCTATCCCAGTTCAAAAATAGTAATCCCGGCCCCGCCCCTGTCCGCATGCTCATCATGGATGTTACTAACCTGACTGTAAGTACGGAGATGCTTGCGGATCATGTCCCTTAAAATGCCATCGCCCTTCCCGTGTACTATACGTAACTCCCTGACACCAAGCATTGTAGCACCGTCGATTAAATGGTCAACTGCTATTAGCGCCTCTTCGGTTCTTTTGCCCCTCAAATCAATCTGACTTTTAAACGCAATGTTTCGCCTGGAAATGTCAAACCCACCCACAGGGCCACCCGGACTTTCTGGAAATTTTTCTATTTCCTTCAAGGCTTGTTTTGAAACCCTTTCTAACCGGTTCAACTTAACTTTGGAAGTTAATGCACCGATTCTGATCTCCGCATCCTTACCTTTGATCGCCAATACTTCCCCTAAAGTAGCCTGACCTTTTACCCTGACATAGGCGCCCACGACAATTTCGCCATCAACTACCTCCACCGGTTGTTTGGACTTTTTCACTTTTTGTGTAGTGAGGGATTTTTTGAAGGTATCTAACGATTGTCTGGCCACTTTGGTAGCCGTCTTTTCTGCCTTGCTCTCTTTAATGGATCTTATCGTAGCTTCAATTTTTTTGTTGGTACCAGCCAGAATTTGTCTTGCTTCTTCTTTAGCCTGGTTAAGTATGTTTTTTTTCTGCTGATCCAATTCTTCGCTAAGCTGATTATATTTTTGTAACAGGTTGTTCAGCTCCTTGTTTTTACGTTTCAGCTCATCTTTTTTAGTATCATAGTATCGCTTGTCTCTCTCAAGTCTGGATAGTAGCCTGTCAAAGTTAACTTTTTCGGTGCCCAGGTTGTTTTTAACCTGATCGATTAACCGGTGTGGCAACCCGATTTTGTAGGCAATTTCCAGGGCAAAGGAGCTGCCGGGCTTTCCAATCTCCAGTTTATAAAGAGGTTCCAGGTTTTGTACATCAAACCGCATCGCTCCGTTTACAATTCCCTCTGTATTGTCAGCAAATTGTTTAAGATTCCCATAATGCGTATTTACAATACCAAAAGCCCCGTTTTTATGCAACTTGTCAAGTATTGCTTCAGCGATGGCGCCGCCAAAGTTAGGGTCGGTCCCTGTCCCAAACTCATCAATAAGAAATAGCGTGTCCTTATCTCCGTGTTTTAAAAAATACTTCATATTTGTTAAATGGGAGCTATAGGTACTCAGATCATTTTCTATGGATTGCTCGTCGCCAATATCAATAAACAGGTTTTTAAAGACACAGATCCGAGAGCCCTCTTCGACCGGAATCAGAAGTCCGCACTGAAACATATATTGCAATAGTCCCACTGTTTTCAGACAAACAGACTTGCCACCTGCATTCGGACCGGAAATAACCAGGATTCTCTGCGACTGATCGAGATAAATGGTAAGCGGCACCACCTCTTTTCCGACCTTCCGGTGTGCCAGTAACAGAAGCGGATGCCTGGCAAGTCTCCAGTCCATCCTCTTTTCTTGGCTAATAGCTGGCATATTTGCCTGAATATCCAGCGCAAACTTTGCTTTAGCCATGATAAAATCCACCATTCCTAAAAACCGGTATGCCTTCTCCAAGTCATCCAGGTACGGTCGGATCATAGTAGTAAGGTCGGTAAGAATCCTGACAATTTCCCGTTTCTCCCGGTATTCCAGCTCACGAATGGCATTGTTGACCTCCAGTACAGTAGCCGGCTCCATATATACCAGTTGCCCGGAGGAAGATTCGTCATGTATAAAGCCTTTTATTTTCCTTTTGTGTTCTGCCAGTACCGGAATGACCATCCTGCCTCCGCGGATAGTGATGTTGCTATCATCCTGCACATAACCCTGTTTAATGGCATGCCGCAATTCCTGATTTAACTGCTTCCGTATCTTTCCCTGTTCCGATTGTATCGATTGTCTGATTCTGGCTAATGCCAGAGTAGCGTTGTTGCGAAGTTCCCCTTTTTCATCGATTTTAGAGTCAATTTCATTACATAGTCCTTGCTCAATCATCACACCACCGGTAATCAAAAACAAGGCCGGGTACTGCTCCCGGAACTTTGAAAAAAAGGCAAGGCACTTTAGAATGGTATCGAGCGATATACTGATATCATGCAATTCACTTTCCAGTAAAAAAACTCCCTCTACCCTGGCCTTTTCAAGACTCACATTGACATCAATATAGTTAGCCTTCGGAAAACTTTCTCCGCTTTCCAGGATAGCCTTAAATTCGAAAGTTTGAGAAACCAGTTGCCTTATGTAGCCCGGGTCGCCGGAAAACTTCATGCTGTTCACAAAGCCTGCCCCAAGCGTACTGCGGCAATGTTCGGCTACCAATGCCCTTATCTTGTCAAACCCAAGCTTTGGCTCAATATTTTCAGGATAGCGCATTTTTACTGTCGTGGATAAGTACTGAGGTTATTTATTGGCGCTGTTTTGCTTCAGAAGCTGTTCCCGGACATTCAAACTATCTACTACCGCCACATAGATTTCTTTCATTTCCTTAACATCTTCCAGGTAATAATTATAACTTTTGTAATAGATAGAGTCGTTGATTTGATGTTTCTCAAATAACTGTTTTTCATAGGTTTGGAACAGCTTTCGGGTAGAATCCCTTTTAACACCCAACTTCGTCAGCTTGGCCTCGGTAAGATGCAAATCAACTAAAAACCCTATCATTTTATCCTTTTCCAACAGCCAGTCAGGCTTTTCGCCGTCCTCTTTTTTATTACAGGAAAGGAGTATAATGGCCGCCAGAAATATCATTTTCTTATTCACAACTGAAAATTACTTAAATATGTCTAATTTTAAAACCAGGTTTGGTTGACAGATTTTAATATCCCGAAAGATTGTTAAAAAATGTTAAACAGCCAGGCTAATTTTCTATAATAATGAGAAAATACCGTGATTTGCGGTTAATTTGTTTCGTTCAAAAACCAGGCCATTGACAATATTGAACTCAAACATAAATGTTGGACAAAGATAAATTTTATGGTTTCGCGCTCCAATAAAATATCACCCCAAACCATGCAGTCCATTTTGAAAAAGCTGCGAAAATACGAATTACAAATCCGGAAGGCTATTACCTCTAAAATGCAGGGCGATTTTCATTCGATTTTTAAAGGTTCGGGGCTGGAGTTCGATGATGTCAGGGCCTATCAGTATGGGGATGACATAAGAACGATCGACTGGAATGTCACTGCCAAAGGGCATGGTACCTATGTGAAGACTTACAAGGAAGAAAAGGAACAAACCGTATATTTTGTGCTGGATGTCAGTGCTTCTCAAAATCTTGGTACGGAAGGTCATCAGAAAATAGACATAGGTAAAGAGATCTGTGGTGTTTTGACACTTTCGGCGATAAAGGAGCAAAGTCAGGTTGGCTTGATTTGTTACTCAGATCAAAAAGAAAGATATGTGAAGTCCGGCAAAGGACCGAAACACGGGTATAATGTTATCCATCAAATCTATAATCTACACCCGAAATCAATCAGGACCAACCTTAAAAAGGCATTGGGTTTTTCGCTGAACATGATTAAGAGAAGAAGTGTTATTGTCCTCATATCCGACTTCATCGATGAAGACTATGAACATAACCTGAAAGCGTTGGCCAAGAAACACGATGTCGTTATCATTCATATTTTTGACCCCCGGGAGTCTATACTTCCGAAATTGGGAATAGTGCCACTGTATGACAAGGAAAGCCAAAAAACCATCTGGGTGAACACCAGCGCAGCCGGTTTTAAAAAGAATCTAGGCAAAAACCTGGTCTCACGCCAAAGTGAACTGGAAAGCTTTTGCAGGCTGCATCAGATAAATTACCTTCCCGTCAGTACTGACGAGAATTATGTGCCCAAGCTTATTAAATTGTTTAAGGTCAGAAATAAAACAAAGAAAAGTGCTTAGGAAAACTGCCGTCCACATTTTCGTTTCATTTTTACTTTATCCGGCCCTTATCAACGCACAGCAGCTCGAGCCAAAAGGTATGTTTTTGTCCGATAGCATCAAAATCGGGGAGGAGGTTGTGTATTCGCTTTCCATCGAATATCCAAGGGACAATAACATCATATTCCCGGATTCACTGTACGATTTTATGCCTTTTGAGTTCATAAAAAAGACGGAGTTTTTCACAAAATCGGACAGCGTAAAAAGTTTCGATAGTGTGGTTTACTACCTCAGTACCTTTGAGGTCGATCCGGTACAACAGCTGGCTTTGCCGGTATTTCTGATCGCAGCAGGTGACAGCACCGGCTATTATACTATGGAAGATTCTATTGTTTTGCAGCAATTAATCACCCAGATGCCAGACTCAATTGCATTAAAAGACAACAGCGAATATGCCAACGTAAAGCTTGATTTTAATTATCCCTATTTAATTTTCGGATTAAGTCTTTTTTTACTGGTGGTAATTGCAGTGGCTTTAATATTTGGCAAGCAGATCAGCAAAAGGCTCCGTCTTTACAGGCTTAGAAAGCGGCATGAGAAATTTGTGCTGATTTTTAACGACATGCTTAACAGTGTTCAGGACCGGAAAGAAGATGCCGAATCACTTTTGTTAATCTGGAAAAAGTATATGGAGAAACTTGAAAATGCCCCTTTCACCAAATTAACTACCAAAGAAATTGTGAGAATACAACCGAATGACGCTTTGAAATTAAACCTTAAAAACATTGATAAGGGGATATATGGTCATGGTAACATTAAAAACCTGGCTTCGAACTTTACGGAATTAAAAGACTATGCTTTTGAAAGGCTAAATGTAAAAATGAACCTGATTAAAAATGCTAAATAGATCGGAAGGGTACTGGGACTGGATTTCGGCCGAATGGTTTCTGAAAAGTACACTGACCAGTTTTGACTGGGAAAACCCCGTGTTTTTATATGGTGTGTTGATCATTCCGTTTTTGTTTTTATTACGGTGGTTGCTTAATTTCAAGTTTATCCAGAAGCTGGATGTGGCCTTTCATAAAAAACAAATCAAATGGCAGCCATCAAGCCTTTTGCGGTTTATTCCTGATATTTTTCTAACCCTCAGCCTGTTGTTCATGCTGATTGCCATGGCAAGACCACAGGAAACCAACGAGAAGGTAGAACAATGGACAGAGGGTATTGATATTATGTTAGTAATAGATATATCCGAGTCGATGCAAATTGAAGATTTTAAGCCTAACCGGCTGAAAGCCGCCAAAAATGTGGCCAGGGATTTCATACAGGGCCGATTTCAGGACAGGATCGGAATAGTCATTTTCTCCGGTGACGCCTATTCACTATCACCGCTTACCACTGATTACGATTTATTGTATTCCTACATAGACGAGGTTTCATTTGACATGATCGAAAGCCGTGGCACAGCCATCGGCAGTGCACTGGCTGTGGCCACCAACAGGATGAGAGAGTCCGAATCGAGCTCGAAAGTCCTGATCCTGTTAAGTGATGGCGACAACACTGCCGGAAATATCGATCCTATAACGGCTGCCCAGCTAGGCGCTGCATACAACATAAAGATGTACACCATCGGTATTGGCAAAGAAGGCAGGGTGCCCTTTGGAAAGGACTTTTTTGGTCGCACCACCTATGTTGAAAATACGCTGGATGAAACCACGCTTAGAAAAATCGCAGACATTGGTGAAGGGAAGTTTTACCGGGTATCTAATAATCAGGCCCTGAAAGAAGTATTCGCCCTCATCGATGAGTACGAAAAAGCAGAAATCAAAGAAACCCGTTTCCGGGATACCACCGATTTTTATCACATTTACCTGAATTGGGCTATATTGAGTTTTCTGGTCTGGCTGGTACTGAAATCCAGCTTTATGAGTAACGTTTTGCAGGACTGAGTGTTAATAAATAGTATACCTTTAGCAGAACCGTCTTCCGGTAGGTGCAATTGACAGTTGGTAATGGACAATTATTTTATGGTATACACCTTTGGTCCGGCGATTATGAAATCATCTGATCCTCTTATTAGTAAGGCTATTGGATAGGGTAAGGGTTTCGGTTGTGCTCCTCCGGCTCGAAAGGCACAGGCGCAACGTGGGTGTTGCATAACTTAAGACTGGGGGGACTTAACCCGCAACTTGCAACACAAATCCCCCCCTCACACAACCACATTAATCTTCAACATATTTGTCCTTTTTTTTGCTTCCAACGGCATGCTGGCGGTTGTGATAAACAGGTCACCGGTATTGAGATGGCCGTTTTCCTTCAGAATTCTTTCTACATCTTCAATCGTTGAATCAGTCGATACCATTTTGTCATAATAATACCCTCTGATCCCCCATATAAGATTTATCGTATTCAAAAGCCCCTCATTTTGGGTAAAAATGAATATATCGGCTTTGGGACGATGAGTAGCCAGTCTGAATGCTGTATACCCCGAAGCTGTCATACCGACGATGGCTTTGGCCTTTGTCCTTTTGGCAAGGCGCGCAGCACTTAACACCAAAGAGTCATTAATAAAGGTGGGCGACTCATCGTGCACATAGCCGGTATGATGAAAATAATTGTTTTCGGCCTTGCTTTCAACAATGGCGATGGTTTTTGACATACTTTTCACAGACTCCACCGGATACTTCCCCGCTGCAGTCTCTGCCGAAAGCATCAAGGTATCGGCGCCATCCATAACAGCGTTGGCAATATCATTGGTCTCAGCCCTGGTGGGTCTCGGATTGACAATCATACTTTCCATCATTTGCGTGGCAATAATCACAGGTTTACCTGCCACATTGCACTTCTCTACCATCATTTTCTGCAACATGGGCACTTCCTCCATCACCACTTCTACCCCAAGGTCTCCCCTCGCTACCATCAAAGCATCGGTTTCCATGATAATTTCATCAATATTCTCTATGGCCTGGGGCTTTTCAATTTTGGCAATCACTTTGGTGTGTTTCCCGCTTGCTTTGATTTTTTGCTTCAAATACCTGACGTCCTCAGCTTTTCTTACAAAAGAAAGCGCCACCCAGTTTACTTCATTTTCCAGGCCAAAAATCAAATCTTTTTCATCTTTTTCCGTGAGTGAGGGTGCCGATACCTCCGAATTGGGAAGGTTAATGCCTTTTCTGGATTTTAACATTCCTCCAAAAACCACCTCAGTGGTCACCTCCTTGCCATTGACGCCTAACACCTTTAACTCAATTTTTCCATCATCCACAAGAATCGTATCACCATTAGTTACGTCATCGGGAAGGTATTTATAAGAGGTGCTTATCTTCTTCGAATCACCAAGTATCTCCTCGGTGGTGATCACCAACTGCTCACCCGCGTTAATGGCCACCTCACCGTTTTCAATCTGATTTACCCTGATTTTAGGCCCCTGTAAATCCTGTAACAGGCAGATATGGGCACCTAACTCCTTATTGATCTCCTTCACATAATTGATCACCTTTTGGTGGTCTTCATGCGTACCATGCGAAAAATTAAGCCTGAAAACATCTGCTCCTGCCTTGTAAAGCTCAATGAGTTTCTCTTTGGTATTGCTGGCCGGGCCTACGGTTGCAATAATCTTGGTTTTGTTAAAAATTATTTCTCTTTTCATACTAAAAGACTAAATTCTCCTTTGATTTAAGCTTTAACACTTCAAGATTCATGACGTTTTGAATAATATCTATTTGCCGTAATCTTGCTGCAACATGTTCGGGTTTAAATGTTTGTTCAAATCCATCAATAATTAACAGGTAATCGAATTGTTTCAATTCAGGTATTAAAAACGATTGATTAGTGGCAGACATAGCGACAGATTTATTCTTAAGCAGGCGCAAAATACTTTCTTCTTTTCCAAAAAGAAAGTTTGAGATGATTAAATTTTTGTTGTTCAAAAAATTAATTTTGATATCCTCATTTTTAATCAGATTAACGTTCAGCCCCCGGTTTAATTCCCATGCCAACTTGTGTTCAGAGGCTGGTGAAATGATGCCGAACAGCTTGAAATTATAATCAAAATCTACTACTAATTTTTGCTTTTTCATAGGGGCCGGATTAGCGAAAATTATGTAAAAATAAGCAAGAAAACGGGGTTTTTTACCAAGGGTCTAAATTGGTAAAAATTGTTTGACATTATAGTATTTAATGCATTTCTTTGCAAAGTGTTTTACTAAACTAATTTAAAAATGTCTGAAATAGCACAAAAAGTAAAAGGAATTATTATTGACAAATTGGGTGTAGAAGAATCTGAGGTTACCCCGGAGGCAAGCTTCACCAATGATCTGGGTGCTGACTCACTTGATACAGTCGAACTAATTATGGAATTTGAGAAAGAATTTAATATTTCTATACCTGACGATCAGGCCGAAAACATCGCAACCGTAGGCCAGGCAATTTCCTACCTCGAAGAAAACGTTAAATAATTCTACTTTTAGCTTCTATTAAAAATTCTTTATGAATTTAAGGAGAGTCGTAGTTACAGGGTTAGGCGCACTTACACCTCTGGGAAACACATTTCCCGAATATGAAAAAAACCTGTTAGGCGGAGTAAGTGGCGCCGCTCCTATCACCAGATTCAACGCTGAAAAATTTAAAACAAGATTTGCATGTGAGGTCAAAAATTATGACCCGGGCGATTATTTTGACAGAAAAGAAGCCCGTAAAATGGACCCATGTACGCAATACGCGCTCGTTGCTTGTGATGAGGCCATTGCAGATGCTGATCTTGATCTGGAAAACCTCAACCTGGATCGCATCGGTGTTATCTGGGGATCGGGAATAGGCGGGCTCAGAACATTTCAGGATGAGGTCGTGAATTTTTCCGAAGGTGACGGAACTCCGCGATTCAATCCTTTTTTCATTCCCAAAATGATCGCTGACATCACTGCCGGTCACATATCCATAAAGTATGGTTTCAGGGGACCAAATTTCGTGACGGTCTCAGCTTGTGCTTCCGCCACAAACGCCCTGATTGATGCGTTTACTTATATTCGTACCGGAAGGTGTGATATGATGGTCTCGGGAGGAAGCGAAGCAGCCGTAACGGAAGCGGGTATCGGAGGGTTCAATGCGATGAAGGCGTTATCGGAAAGAAATGACTCACCGGAAACAGCCTCGCGGCCATTTGACAAAGACAGAAATGGCTTTGTGTTGGGAGAAGGTGCCGGCACCATTATTTTAGAAGAGTATGAACACGCCAAAGCCAGAGGCGCCAAAATCTACGCAGAGTTATTAGGTGGAGGCATGTCGGCAGATGCTCACCACATCACAGCCCCTCACCCGGATGGGGCAGGCGCTTCATTGGTAATGCAAAGTGCTTTGCAAGACGCCGGCCTGCAAACAGAAGCTGTAGACTACATCAATGTCCATGGCACCTCTACTCCACTGGGAGACATTAGTGAAACATTAGCCATACAAAAAGTATTTGGAGAACATGCCTACAAACTTAGCATAAGCTCCACCAAATCTATGACCGGCCACCTGCTAGGTGCCGCCGGTGCCATTGAAGCCATTGCTTCTTTAGTTGCTATCAAAAATCAGACCGTTCCTCCTACTATTAATCATTTTACTGATGATGAACGGTTTGATCCAAATCTGAATTTTACCTTTAATAAAGCTCAGCAGAGAAAAATCGATGTGGCTTTAAGCAATACCTTTGGTTTTGGAGGCCACAATGCTTCTATTATATTTGGAAAACCAAAAGAATAGTGTATTCCCTTTTAAAATGGATTTCACGAATCGGTATTAATCAGTCCCCAAAAAATAAACGGCTCATTTCGGCGGTAAATACCATTGTAGGGAGAAAGCCTATTAATCTTGATATTTATGAACTGGCTACCAAACATGCTTCGGTGGCCAAAACCTTAAAATCAGGCTTTCGGGAATCCAATGAAAGACTGGAATATCTCGGAGATGCGGTGCTGGGTACAGTCATTGCAGAATTTCTATTTAAGAAGTATCCGTTAAAAGACGAAGGATTCCTCACTGAAATACGCTCCAGAATTGTAAACCGGGAATCACTAAATGACCTGGGAAAAAAAATTGGCCTGGATGTTTTGATTGAATATGATGCCAATAGAAAAAACTCGCTCTCCCACCGGTCCATACATGGTGATACCCTGGAAGCTTTGGTTGGGGCGGTTTATCTGGACAGAGGTTTTAGGTTTTGCAGAAAGTTTATTATCAATAAATTGTTGCTCCCTTACTACGACCTCGACCAGATAGTCAAAACTAACCCCAACAGTAAAAGCCTCATCATTGAATGGGCGCAAAAAGAGAATAAGGAAGTAAGGTTTGAGGTGGTAGAAATAAAAAACAAAAGACACTTCAAAGAGTTTACTGTTCAGGTCTTTGTCGATGACAAACCAGTTGGAAAGGGACACGGAACAAGCAAGAAAAAAGCTGAACAGGATGCAGCCCAAAAATCTTGTGAATTCCTCGATCTTTAGAAAAGCCTGACAGGTTGTGCTTTTAAGCATGTATTGTTTATAATTGCGATGCAATAGAAATCATTTTATGTCCAGATATACAGTTGCCGGTGGAAGCCTTAACCAAACCCCCTTGGATTGGGAAGGCAATGTTGATCGTATCATTGCATGTATCCGCAAGGCGATTACAGAAAGCGTAGATGTGTTGTGTTTACCGGAACTGGCTGTCAGCGGCTACGGTTGTGAAGACCTGTTTTTAAGCGATTGGCTACCGGCAAAAGCGGTCACCTTTCTTCCGGAAATTGCCGAAGCCTGCGAAAATTTGATGGTGGCTGTAGGAGTGCCTGTCAGGTTTGAAGGCAGGTTGTATAACTGCGCCTGCGTCATTAGAAATCAAAAAATTCTCGGTTTTAATGCCAAACAAAATCTGGCCAATGATGGTGTGCACTACGAGCCCAGATGGTTTACACCATGGCCGAGTGGGGTGGTTAAGCAAATCGAACTGGAAAACCAGCTTTATCAAATCGGTGATGTTGTCTATGAAATCGATGATTTGAAGATCGGATTTGAAATCTGTGAAGATGCCTGGAGGGGTAACCAGCGCCCTGCATGCCGCCTATTTGACAAAAAGGTAAATCTCATTTTAAACCCCAGCGCCAGTCACTTTGCCATGGGCAAGGCCCGGTTCAGGGAATCACTGGTTGTCGGTAGTTCAAAGAATTTCAGATGCAGCTATGTTTATGCCAATTTGTTGGGCAATGAGGCGGGCAGAATGGTCTATGACGGTGATGTGCTGATTGCGCAAAATGGCCGCCTGGTACAAAGAAACAACAGGTTATCATACAAAGATATGAATTTGGCCAGGGCCACACTGGATTTTGAAAACCCTTCGGATTCCCGGGCAGACTTCAACCACGATGATCATGACAAATGCACCGAATTTGTCAAAGCCAGTACCCTGGCACTGTTCGACTATTTGAGAAAAAGTAGAAGCCAAGGGTTTGTATTATCTCTAAGTGGCGGCGCCGACTCATCAACCTGTGCAGTTCTGGTAGCTGAAATGGTAAAAAGAGGAATAAAGGAGCTGGGGCTGGATAACTTTATCAAAAAACTTAATTTCAATCCGGGTGATTTCGACACCCTGGAAAATATTGCCGGGGAGCAGGATTTATTTAAACAAGTCACTCATAAAATACTGACCTGCGCATACCAGGCCACCGAAAATTCTTCCTGTGAAACCTTTAATGCTGCCCAGGCACTGGCAACAGACACGGGAGCTGTTTTTTATCACTGGAATATTGACCAGGAGGTCAGTTCATACACCCGGAAAATTGAACATGCACTTGGTTACCCGCTGACCTGGAACGAGCATGATATTACCTTGCAAAACATCCAGGCGCGATCCAGGGCCCCGGTAATCTGGATGCTGGCCAACCTCAACAACGCCTTATTAATCACTACCTCCAACCGTAGTGAAGGTGACGTAGGTTACACTACCATGGATGGGGATACTTGTGGTAGTATCGCCCCTATAGCTGCGGTTGACAAACATTTTATAAACCAATGGTTGCTTTGGGCTGAAAAAAACCTGGGTTACCGAAGTCTGACTTATGTCAACAGCCTTAATCCCACGGCGGAGTTAAGGCCACCGGGCCAATATCAAACCGATGAAGGTGACCTGATGCCCTACCACATTCTCGTAGAAATTGAAAAACTGGCAATCAGAGATCATCAGTCTCCTGTAGAGGTGTTCAATCAGTTGTCCGGATCTGCGTTGACTTCCCAGCCGTTACTAAAACAATACATTAAAAAGTTTTATCAATTGTGGGCAAAAAATCAGTGGAAAAGGGAACGCATTGCTCCGGCTTTCCACCTCGATGATTTTAACGTAGACCCTAGAACGTGGTGCAGATTTCCGATACTATCCGGAAGTTTCAGAGAAGAACTCGAAACGTTGGACCACTTATGAAGTTATGATGGCAAAAGAGATATGTATCAGACAAAAAATGAACTATAGATATTTACCTTATATTTGATCAAATTTTTAATTATGCTTTCATTTTTAATTTTTATTGTCTGGGATCCGGTGGCTGAAGTGATACCGGGTTGGAGCATACCGAGATGGTATGGATTACTGTTTGCCCTGGGGTTTTTAATTAGCCAGCAATTATTGATCTACATTTTCAAAAAAGAGGGTAAGTCGGAAAAAGATGTCGAATTACTCACCATTTACATAGTGGTAGCAACTATTGTGGGAGCCAGATTGGGCCATGTCCTGTTTTATGGGTCAAGCCATTACCTTTCCAATCCCATAGAGATTCTGAAAGTGTGGGAAGGCGGTCTGGCCAGTCATGGGGCTGCCATAGGCATTCTTGCCGCACTGTATCTCTATGTAAGAAAGAAAAAAAACCAAAGTTATCTTTGGGTAGTAGATAGATTGGTCATCGCTGTGCAATTACCGGCTGCCTGATCCGGTTCGGGAATTTCATGAATTCCGAAATCCTGGGAATTCCCACAAATAGTAATTTTGGTGTGGTTTTTGCTAGAGAAATTGAAGAAGGTCTGGAAAATACGTTTCCGGAAATTGAAAATGTGGAAGCTATAAAAGGTAGCGGTCAGGAAGCGGCAGAAGGTTTTGTGCCATTAGGGTTAGAAATCACTTTCCCAGGGAAAGATTTACAGGAGAATCAGGTGCGGCAACTGTTGGAATCAAATATTAAGGATGCACTTGTAAGATACTCTTCCCGTCAGGAACCCAATTTATTCGAGCCGGCTAATGAACCATTGAAATATGATTTATCCCGGAAAAATAGCGTCTACATGGCAAAAATTCAAACCAATGGTATAGCCAGGCATCCGGGTCAGCTCTATGAATCCATTTATTGCTTTTTGCTATTTGTATTATTGTTTGTCATTTGGCACAAGAAAAAGGACAAAACACCGGAAGGACTGATTTTTGGGCTATTCCTGGTTATACTCTGGACACTTAGGTTTATAGATGAGTTTTTTAAGGAAAATCAAGAAGCTTTTGAAGAAGATTTGCCATTGAATATGGGACAAATATTGAGCATACCACTGGTTTTAATAGGCATTTATATGTTATTCAGAATTAGATTTCGTCAAAATAAGGTGGGAAACAAAATTGATAAAGTTTAAATAACATAATGTTTATGTACTATTATAGAATTTTATGGTTTAAATATTGTTTATTGACAAAGAATTTTTACTTTAATTCTATCTTAAGTAATTATAAATGTTTATAATACATAAGTAGCAAAGTCTTTTGCAGATATTTAATTCTGTGGATGAAACCTATTAACTTTAGGTAGTGTTGTTAGATTACCATGAGCTAGTCAACCGTAAATGTAATAGAAAGGTATTAATTTGTCGCATTGTTTACTTGTTTGTATGCTTATACAGAACACCTCTTACAGGTGCAGTGTCTTTCTATTGCTTGTGTTATTCACTGCTTCGGCTCACTGCCAAACCTCACAAAACACACCCAACAGCAATCCGGGCAGTTCGAACACCGACCACAGTAACAGCGCTTCCGATGAGGAAGATGTTTATGTAACGATTCAGAATATTTTTATCATTGGCAATAAAAAGACAAGAGAAAGCATCATCTTACGCGAGATTGGGGTGCAGGTTGGTGATGTGGTGCTAAGAAGCGACCTGGAGAAGATTCTGGAAAATAACAAAAACAACATTGTAAACACCCAACTGTTTTTAACCGTCGATCTCCAAATAGTTGATATTGCCTTTCATCAGGTGGAAATTTTAGTCAAGGTATCCGAGCGATGGTACCTGTTTCCGGTACCTGTATTTAAACTGGAGGCAAGGAACTTCAATGACTGGTGGACCAACTGGGACCGTGATTTTAACAGGGTCAGCTATGGGATGAAGTTATACCAATACAACCTAAGGGGAAGGAATGAACGACTTAAACTGGAAGCTCAATTTGGATTTACGAGAAGGTTTGAGCTTGATTACAGAATACCTTACATTGACAAATCGCAACAAAATGGATTGATATTACGGGTTGGTTATGACGAAAACAATGATGTGAATTATATAACCGAGGATCATGTACAGCAATTTGCCGATTTTGGTAAAAGAGGCAGGGAAAACATCTATGGTTCCGTCACTTTTAGTCATCGCCCCTCTTTTTATAGTTTTCATTATTTTTCGCTGTTTTATCAAAATGCAAGAGTAGCTGACTCGGTTGCCCAACTCAATCCCAACTACTTTTTAAACGGACGTACGCAACAGCAATATTTCCAGTTTCGGTACCGGTACCGGAAAGAGGCCAGGGATATGATCGCTTATCCCTTGAAAGGTTATGTATTTAATTTTACCGCAGATAAACTGGGGCTGGGTATATATGACGATATCAACCAGTTGGAAATCAATGCGGATTACAATAAATTTTTTGATCTGGGCAAAGACTATTTTGTGTCTAGCAGGGTGAGCGGAAATGTCAGCTTCCCAAGACGACAGCCGTATGTCAACTCCCGGGCACTGGGATTCAGGCCCAATTTTATAAGAGGATATGAATTAAATGTGATCGAGGGTCAAAGCTTTTTTCTCCATAAGCTTGCCTTTAAAAAACGTATCTTAAATACGTCGGCCCGGCTTGATAAATTCATCAAGAAAGACGAATTTAATAATATACCGATCGCTATTTATCTCAAAACCTATTTTGACGGAGGCATTGTCAACAGACACATTGATGAAAGGGAAAATAGCAGGCTTGTCAACAGATACATCTTCGGTACCGGCGTAGGGCTCGATGTGGTTACTTATTATGATTTCGTGATGCGGTTGGAGTACTCAGTGAACAGTGAAGGTGTAGGAGGTTTTTTCCTCAACTTCAGATCTGTGTTCAATTAGCCGCAATATTCAATGCCAGGCTTTCTATCCCCTTTATCTGAATTTAGGTTTCCTGATCGGACTTCCCAATACGTAAGTTAGTTGCAGACTGGTAACTATATAAAGGTCGTTGTCATTCCTATCACCACGCCGGACGCCAGGAAGGTTGTCCGATACCACAGAGTAAGTATTGTTATCGGCACCCACATAAGTAGTACGGCTTTGTTCAAGTACCTGAAGGAGATCAGCATTTCTTTCATCACCCGACACAACCGCAATCGGTTCGCCCGCCCTTCCCGATAAAGTTCTTGCCAGATCACTATCCAGCAGCCCGTAATCAGGATACTCAGAACTCACGTCATCAATATAATCGAAAAACAGAATTCTGTAACCCATTTCAAAAGCCAGATCAAAATTCTTGTTAAGCTTCAACCTGACCCCGAAACCGGCAGGAATAGAAAACTGTACTTTGTGATAGGCTTCAACATCACTGGCGTCGTTATTCTGTCCCTCCGTACCGAGTGGATGCAAGTCTACCCAATCACCTGCATTTTCCAATGGTATTCCGTTTAAATCAAACTCCGGCACCTTGGCCTGAGGGTTATGATGAAAAACTGCCACACCGGCAAATATATAGGGTGTGAAAAGTGCCCTTTTGACGTAAAATCCATGATTACGTATCAAATCAAAAATAGCTGTTCCCGATAATTCAAAAATTGTATTCCTGAATTGCAGGTTTCTTGCATACCTGTCCCTGGATTCGGGATCATCCAGGTCGGCAGACTCAAAGTCATCCCCCTTCATGGTAGCCCAATTAAATGAACCTCTGAGAAATACCCTGGAACCGATCCTGTGATTGGCCATTATCCCAAAACCGGCGCGAGTAAACGAAATATCAGTGCTCAGGTTTCCGGGCCTTGGGGCAAGATCCCCAAAATAGTTGATCGCATTGATCCCGATTCCAATCGTGGTGTATCGCAATTCTTTGTTAAACTTAAACAAGCGGTTATTTTTCCTTGCCTGCTTAAATACGTCGCTGTCCTGCGCCAACGTATAATTACAACTTAATAATAAAACAGCACTGGTAAAAAGTAAATGAATTTTGTTCATTATTTCGGTTTAAATTTCAAAAACAATGGTTGTGCTTTCAGGCAAGGTCAAATTTATACCTGTAATCATCCTGTTTTGCTTAGTCCCGATTTTAAAACTAACTTTCAAAAAAGTCTCACAAAAAACTATCGACAAAAAAGTTATTAATTGATAAAACAATCATCTTTTACACAACCGGGCTAAAAATAATGCAATTTTAGCTTAAATAATAAAAATAATTTTATTATTCGATGTTCTCCTGAAAATACACGTTGGTTTTAATTGCATAAATTTTTTATATTGCTTTTTTGATTTTCAATGAGAACATTTTTTTCAGGATGTTTATTAATGATAATCCTGTGTTCCAAAAGCCAGCCATTTAATTATGCAATCAGTGCCAAATCCCTCGGAATGGGCGATGCGACGGTAGCTTTTTGTGACCACTGGTCTATTTTTAATAACGTAGGCGGATTTAGCAGATCTAAGTCGGTCGTTTCCTTATTTTCAATTTACAACCGATTCAATGTCAGCGAATTAAGCTCACTGAATGCAGGTTTGATATATCCTGTCGGAGCTTTCAACCTGGGTATGACAGTAAACAGGTTTGGTGACCGGCTGCATCATCAAAATCAGGTAGGACTTGCCATAGGTCATACCCTGGGCAATACTGGCCTTGGGCTGAAGGTAAATTACCTGGTTTTCAATACCGAAGGTTATGGGAGCAGGGGCTACCTGATCGTGGAAGCCGGTAGTGTCACAGCATTGACCCCACAGCTCAGCGTGGGCATGTATGCCTTTAACATAAACCTCGCGGCATTCGGAGGACCCGCAGATAACAGATTGCCGGTATTATTCAGGGTAGGTATTTCTTATGAACCCATATCAGTCTTTGTTTTAAATGCGGAGGTTGAAAAAACGCTCTTATTTACCACCACCACAAAAATTGGGTTGCTGTACCGGGTAAAAGAAAAATTTAACATAACCAGTGGTATCCAAACCAATCCTTTTAACTATAACTTCGGAGCCGGATTCGACACCGGGAAACTTGAGATTGGTTACGCAATTACCGGCCATTCAGCATTAGGACTCTCCCACCTTTTAAGCGTAAGTTATGAATTAAAACCGGAAAGATGAGGCATTTTGTTTTTCTAAAACTATTATTGATACTAACTGGTGATTTAGAAGTAAACGGGCAAGCTGAATTCATTGACCGAAGCGGTGACCCACTCAACCGGGAAACAGGTCTTTTAAACATGGATGAGGGACAATACAGCGAGGAGACTGCCCGGCATTGGATCGACTTGCAGGAAAACCCGCTTGACCTTAATCAGATTACCAAAGATGAGTTAATGTCGTTGTCACTTCTATCAATTTCTCAAATCAATAGTTTTCTGAACTATATTAAAATTCATGGTAAGTTAATTTCAATTTACGAACTGCAGGCCATTCCGGGTTTTGATGTCAATACGATCCGCAAAATACTGCCTTTGGTTACCTTAAAGCCCTCAACCCAAAACTATGTAAGCCAACCTCTGATAAAACGCATCGGAAATGCCGATAATCATTACCTGGTTTTACGTGTAAACAAGACACTGGAAAAAAAGTCCGGGTATTATGACACGGGCAAATCGAGATTTGCCGGTTCCCCTTACCAATATTTGATCAAATATCGATCCAGCCACTCCAAAGATTTTAGTTTGGGATTAACCCTGGAGAAAGACGCGGGAGAAAAGTTTACCTGGAAACCGGAAAATCATCAGTTTGGTGCGGATTTTTGGTCATTTCATCTCACTTTACAAAACCGGGGGCGATTAAAAAACCTGACCTTTGGAGACTATAGGCTTCAGCTAGGTCAGGGAGTATTGTTTGCTGCAGGTTTTTATCCCGGCAAAGGTGCCGAAACCATCACCACCATCAGACGGAGCAATCTGGGAATTGTGCCCTACACATCTACAACTGAACATGGATTTCTCCGGGGAGCTGCTGCCACCTATCAAATCGACCGGTTTGCCCTTACTACCTTCTACTCCAATAAACTGATTGACGCAAACCTGGAAGCGGACACTGTGGTTTCCACTTATTTAGTGAGCAGTATCAAAAAAAGTGGATTGCACCGCACTGATAGTGAAATCGGCCAGAGAAAATCGCTTCATGAAGAAGTCGGTGGTGTGAACATTTCTTATGTAAGCGATGACAAGAATTTGAGTCTGGGTCAGGTGATTAGTTTCAGCAGATACGGTTTTGCACCGGCAAGGTCCGACAAACTTTATAAAAAGTTTGAAAGCAATGATAAACTGACGGGCTACCTTGGCTGTAATTTCAGCTACAATTGGGAAAACTTTCATTTCTTTGGAGAAGGAGTTTGGGGTAGTATGGGCAAGTATGGACTGATTTTGGGAGCTTTGGGTAGTTTTTCTTCAATGGTTCAGTTCTCGTTGCTTTTCAGAAAATTTGAAACGGGCTATCATGCACCATTTGGTGACGCTTTTTCAGAAAATAGCACCAATAGCAACGAGTATGGATTTTATTGGGGATTAAAGTTATTCCCTTTCAAAAACTTTACCCTCACAGCCTTTATGGATACCTTTCAATTTCCATGGCTAAAATTTCAGGTGGACCGCCCCTCGAGCGGCAATGAACACCTGCTTTCATTTTCTTACCAATTCGCCCGGAATACGGAGATAACCGGTTTGCTACGCCAGGAAAATAAAGCAATGAATGATGCAGGAACCTCCGCGAATTTAAACAAGGTTGTCATGCGGCAAAGAAACAACTATCAACTGAGCTTTAACCACCATATTGCTGACTTGTTGACGCTTAAAACCAATCTCCAGTGGAGCCGTTTTGAAAAAGCCGGAAACAAAAGTAAAGGTTTCTCAATGAGCCAGGATCTATACATTAATTGGCGGACATTACGTTTAAGTAGCCGGATCATGTTGTTCGATACAGAAAACTTCGATAACCGGCACTACAGGTATGAAAGGGACTTACTTTACGCCCTGGCCATACCGGCCTTTTCAGGGAGCGGATACCGTTATTACACTATGCTCCAAACCAAAATATCAAGGAATCTGACTTTTTGGGTGAAACTGGCAAAAACCATCTACTTTGACCGGATGGTCATTGGTTCGGGGACTGATCAAATCAACGCACCTCAAAAAACAGATATCAGATGTCAATTAAGGTATTCTTTTAAATAGGATAAAGGGAGGCATGACATTCCTAAAAGACCGGCGCTTAACCGTAATAACATCAGGCTTTTACCAGTTCAAATATGGTGATTTCGGGCTCAATACCAATTCTTCCCGGGAACCCCAGGAAGCCAAAACCACGATTTACGTAGAGATATTGGTTTTCTTTTTTATAAAGGTCAGCCCATTGTTTGTACATATATTGTGAGGGGCTCCATCTGAAATTAGCGGTTTCAATACCAAACTGAAAGCCATGGGTATGCCCGGCAAACATGATATCAATATCCTTGAATTCAGGCCTGACCTGTGCGTCCCAATGGCTCGGGTCATGGGAAAGTAACAGCTTTACTACCGCATCTTCGGTTCCTGCGTAAGCCTCACCCAATTTACCGTATTTAGGAAATCTGCCTGTTCCCCAGTTTTCAACGCCCAGGATGGCCAGCTTTTCTCCACCCATCTCTACGATATGGTTTTCGTTATTTAATAAATTCCACCCAAGTAGTTTGTGTGCGTGGTGCATATCGCTAAGGTTTTGTGCCTTTTCCTTCCCACTGGGCCAGACCCTGTAATTTCCATAGTCGTGATTCCCCAAGGTAGAAAATACCCCAAGTGGTGCCTTTACCTTTTTGAAAATATCAATGTAATTATTTACTTCCTTGGTTTCATTATTCACAAGATCACCGGTAAAAAAGATTAAATCTGTCTTCTGTTGACTCAACAGTTCTATACCTCCTATTACTGATTTCCTGTCAAAAAAGCTGCCGGAGTGTACATCAGAAATCTGCCCTATCCGGATCCCATGAAAGGAATCCGGAAGATGGGGCAGTTTTATTTTTTTAAACACTATCCGGTAATTGTGAACACCATTGACCACCCCGAAACTTAAGGTGGTAAAAGGTAATGCTGCTGTCGCTACCGCAGCCTTCTTGATAAACTCCCCTCTGGTCATTTCCGAACCAGTCTTTTTGTTCTCACTGCTAACCACCGCTTTCTTATTAAAAAAAAGGTTTTGCATCCCCTCAATTATATCTCCCATAAAAGTGATCATCATAATGATACCCTTGGAAAAATAACTGATGAACAGAAACGCCATTAAAATCGAACGTTGATGAAAATTCAACAACGTGGTGCCGGTAAAGTGATATACAAAAAGACCGAGAATAGACAGCAGGGAAACCAACCAGAAACCCACAGCAAAAATTCTTAAAAACCGGGGAGAAAGGTTTTTAAAGAAAATCTTTATGGCACTATGGGCATAAAGGTCTACAATGATTAAAATAATCGCTAAGATTGGTATGACCAGCAATTTATTCATAAGCTAACCCGGATCGCATCATTTGATGACAATTTGACAGACAATTAACTAACTCACACCAAACCTACGATTTATCTTGGCAAAGAATTGATACATAATAGGAACGATGACGAGCGTTAAAAAGGTTGCAAAAGTCAGGCCAAAAATGATGGTCCATGACATAGGCCCCCAAAATACAACATTATCACCACCCAGATAAAAATCTGCATCATAAGTGGTAAAGAACTTTATAAAATCAATGTTGATACCTACCGCCAATGGAATCAGACCGAGTATAGTGGTAATCGCTGTCAGCAACACAGGCCGTAATCTGGTCCTTCCTGCTTCAGCTATGGCCTCATTGATGTATTTAAACTCAAGCCTTTCAACACCTAGCTCCACCTGTTTCCTTTTACGGATTAGTTCTATAAAATCAATGAGCACAATGGCATTGTTCACCACCACTCCTGCCAGGGAAATGATGCCGATCATAGTCATGATGATAACAAATTCCATTTTGAACACAAATAATCCCAGGAATACTCCGACAGTACTTAAAACCACCGATGACATAATGATAAACGGTGTCGTACCTTTGTTAAACTGGGCAACGATTATGAGGAAAATAATAAATACGGCCAGAATTAAAGCTTGTGACAAAAAAGCCATTTCTTCCTGCTGTTTTTCCTGCTCACCGCCAAACCTGTATTCATATCCTAAAGGCATAGCATAATCTGTCAGTAAGGCCTGAATTTGAGCATTGATCTCAGTGGGGTTATAACCGCCTACCACATTTGAATAAATGGTGATAACCCTGTCGAGATCTTTTCTTCTTACTGACCCATACGTTGAACTGAGTTCAACTTCAGCCACCGAGGAAATAGGCACCTGCATCATACGGCCATTTACCTGGTTCCTGAAAGTAATGTTCTTATTTCTAAGGGCCTCCATATCATATCGATAGGCATCATCCAATCGAAGTTGTATTTCGTAGTCATCCTCACCCTGTTTAAACTTGGAAATTTCTTTGCCGAACAAAGAGGTTCTCACTTCATTGGCTATGGAGGAAGTGGACAAGCCAAATCTACGGGCCTTTTCCCGGTCAATATTGATAAGTAGTTCCGGTTTTCCGGTTTGCAAATCACTTTGTAGTTTTTCAATGCCCTCAATGCCAGATTGGTTAATCAGGTTTTTCATGTTCTCCACAATATCGATCAAAGTCTCGAGGTCTTCACCGGAGACTTCAATATTGATCGGTTTACCGGCAGGCGGTCCGGCGGCATCTTTATCTACCGTGATGCTGACTCCCGGGTAACCGGCTACAGTTACACGTATTTTTTCCATCACATCCTTGGTATTGATTCCATCCCGGTCTTTGAATTCCACGAAGTTAACGGTAATCCTTGCCTTATTCGGTGTGTCAGACTGCCCAAAAGCCGAGGGGTCATTTGGGTCGGCGGTGTCTTGTCCTACTTTGGAAATAACCGACTCTACAATATTGTTGTACGGGTTAATGACATTTAATACCTTCTGCTCAATATCTCTGGTAAAAGCGTTTGTTTTTTCAATGTCCGTTCCTATAGGAAATTCTATAAAGACATTGACGTACTTAGGCATATTTTCAGGAAAGAAGAGTACTTTGGGTGGCCTTACCATATTTAGCCCGATCGATATGAACATTAGTAACACGGTTCCCCAAAAGAAGAACCAGGGCCGGTAACCTTTCAAGGCGAATTCCAGTGTACGCGAGTACAGATTTTCCAACCACGGCAAAAACCTCCGTTGAAAGCGCCGGCTGGAAGGAATCAGCAAGTATACATTCAACAACACCAACAGCCCGAAAAGAATCGCGATATTGCCGAGGGCTGTCGCGCCCAGCACCAGAAAAAGGATGCCGATAACAAAGCTTATCAGTACCATTTTCCATATTTTGGTATGATTGGTTTTCTCCCCTTTGTCAATGCGCATAAAGGTTGAAATCAAAACCGGGTTAATTACCAGGGCCACAAACAGGGAAGAAGCCAGGGTGATGATCACACCAAAGGGCAGATATTTCATAAACTCTCCCATCAATCCCGGCCATAAAGCCAATGGTATAAAAGCTGCAAGCGTGGTGGCGGTAGAAGTAATGATAGGCCACGCTACCTCTCCTACGCCCAGTTTGGTCGCCTCCCAGGGTTTCATGCCTGACTCCATCAGCCTGTACACATTTTCTACGATCACAATCCCATTGTCCACCAACATACCCAGGGCCAGGATCAAAGCAAATAGAATCATCATATTGATAGTAATACCAAAAGCACCCAGGATCAGAAAGCAAATAAACATGGATACCGGAATCGCAATACCCACAAACAGGGCGTTTCTGGTTCCCAGAAAAAACAACAGTACCAATACCACCAAGATTACCCCTGAGATAATGTTGTTTTCAAGACTGTTTACCATCTCTCTCGTCATTTCGCTCTGATCATTGGTAATGGATATTTCCAGACCTTCGGGAAATTGCTGTTTCATTTCGTCCAGCACAGCATTAATTTTATCTGTAGCGATCAACAGGTTTTCTCCGCTACTTTTGATGACATCTACCGAAACTACCGGTTTCAAGGCTAATCTTGCATAGCTCTCCTTTTCGCGGTAATCAAATTGTATCTGGGCTACATCCCTGAGGTACACAATTCTGTTATCTTCATTTTTGACAACGATATCCAGCATCTCTTCGGGATCGTCAAACTCTCCCACTACACGAATACTTCTCCTGATGTTACCTTCGCGGATATTTCCGGCAGAAGACGTAACATTTTCAGCCCGGATGGCATTTTCTATGTCTTCAAAATTTACCATTCTGGCATCCATCAGATAAGGGTCTGCCATAATCTTCACCTCTTTTTCATCTACCCCCCTGATTTCAACCGAGGAGATTTCCGATATTTTTTCAAGTTCATCTTCCAACTCCTCCGCATAATCTTCCAATCTTTCCAGACTGTAATTACCCGAAAGGTTAATATTCATGATAGGAAATTCCGAGAAGTTCATTTCAAACACATCCGGATCCTGGTCGAGATCGGTTGGCAGGTCGGGTTTGGCCTGGTCTACCGCATCTTTCACCTTTTGCAGGGCGTCGTCGATATCGATGTCAGGATCAAATTCAACGATAATGGTAGAGTAATCCTGTACGGAAGTGGACTTAATATTGTCAATTTCTGAAATATCGTTTATCTCCTTTTCCAGTGGTCTTGTAACAAGGTTTTCAATATCCACCGGCGAATTGCCCGGATAAGGGGTTCCTACATATACCATAGGCTGCTCTACCTCCGGATAACTGTCTTTTGGCAGGTTGATATAGGAATTAATGCCCATGAGGACAATAATCACCAGCAAAATAAATACAGTGTTTTTGTTCCTGAGGGCCAGTGAGGTTAATTTGAACTCCTTATCTATTTTGTTCGACTCAATATTTTTTTTGTTAGATTCAATATTTTTATGATCCTCTGACATAATTTAAATCTGTTAAAATATTATAAATTGGCGGTTCGGGTTGACTTTTCAGCGAATTTAACAGGAATACCATCATTTAAATCCCGGTACCCCTCCAGCACAATCGTGTCATTTTTACCCAAACCTTCGACAACTTCTGTTTGGCCATCCTGTGTCTTACCGGCTTCAATGCTTCGTCTTCTCGCGACCATTATATTATGCTCTTTGTCCACTACATACAAATATTTTCCGGTAGCGTCGGTAAGAATGATTTCACTTGGTACAAGTATGGCTTCCGGCACTTCGTAATCGGTTAATCGTAGCACTACCACCTGATTGGGTTTTACATTAAAGTCAGTTTTTTGAAGCGCTGCCTCGATTCTAAACGTTCTGTTTTCAGGATCGATTACCTGCCCTACCGCAGTAATTTTACTGAAATAGGTTCTGTTTTGAATCGGAAAATTCAGTGTCACTGAGTCTCCTCTTTTAAAGGCCCCTAAAAACCGCTCCGAAATATCGGCTTCGACATACATCGACTCAGGACTTACCATCCTGACCAGTGGTAATCCCGGTTGCGCCATTTCGCCTAACTTGGCCGGGAGGTCATCGATCCTGCCGTCAAATGGTGCCTTCACAATCGATTGACTGAGTTGAGAGTTGGTCGTAGCCAGTTTTCTCTCTAATGACTCCTTATTGTTCTTAGCTTCCAGGTATTGGATTTCCGTACCAATATTCTTACTCCATAACCTTTCCTGCTTTTCATAAACGGTGGTTGCCAATTCAAGCGAAGTTTTTAATTCTGCAATATTGTTCCTGATAATATCCGCATCCAAAGTAAGCAACACTTGTCCTTTGGATACATTTTGGCCCTCCCGCACTTTTATGCCTTCAATTCGGCCCATGGTTTCAGCACTAATCATAACATTTTTTCTCGAAGCTACCGATCCCCTCACCTTGATCTGGTGCCTGAATGGAACCAGTTGCACTTTTTGTGAAGAGACCAGCACAGCATTTTGTACCACTGTGGTGGTGTCCAGTATCGATATTTCTTCTTCCAGCGCTGAGATTTTTTGCTGCAATTCAGACAATGCACTTTTAGCCTCGGCTAATTCCGCCTTTTTGGCATCTAAATCTGTGCCCGACTGGCAACCAAAAAAAGTGGAGATAATAATAGCTATGATTAAAATAGTATTTTTCATTACGTATTCAATTTAATAATTGCGGTTTTCCTATTTATTTTAGAAGTTTTCCCAATACTCTTTCCAACTCAACCTTGCCAATTAAGGCATTATAGAGGGCCTCGTAGTAATTATTTTCCGCCTCACGATAATCGGTGGTAGCATCCAGCACCTCGGTATTGGCACCAACCCCCTCCGTATATTTTATCTTGGCTACATCGTAAACCTCCTTTGACAATTCCATGTTTTCTCTCTGTGCTTCCAAATTTTCTATGTTTACTCTTAACTGATTCTGGGCCTGATTAATTTCCAGGTCAATGTTGTCTTTAAGCAAAGAAATCTGATTGTCAATTTGCTGAATCTGCAACTTGTCCTGCTGTATTTTGTACTTTTTTCTTAAACCGTCAAACACCGGCACATTTATAGCCAGGCCTACATTACCATTGTTCAACCACCGGTCATTAAAGTCAAACAATTGGTCAGAAAGATTGGTACCTGTATTATAGCCAAAATTGGCAAACAAATCAATCTTTGGCAGGTATTGTACCTGGTTATTTTTTCTTTGTAATTCCGCCAACTGACGATTGGTTAAGAGCTGTGAATATTCGATACGATCGGAATAATCAAAATCAGCCACCTCCTGCTGTTTATATTCAAAAATAATATCACTTATCTTGTCAGCCAGGAATATGGGTTGCCTAACCGGGTAACCCATCTGAAACTTTAACAGATCATAGCTTGATCTCAATACTTCCTCTGCATTTTTAACCGAGATTCTGGTATTGTTAACCAGCACTTTCACCCGGTTTACCTCGATTTTTTCAGCAAACCCGTTTTCATATAATATAGAAGTTTCATTCAGAAGGGTGTCATATCGCTTCAGGGTGACCTTTAGCAAATCATATCTGTCCTGGCTTACCAGGGTAACATAATAGGCCTTGGTAACCGCGTCCACCACATCTATTTTGGATTTGATGTGTTCTTTTTCACTAAGTTCCTTGAAAGTCCTCGCCGCCCGCAAACCGACGAAATAAGAACCATCAAATACCATTTGCCTAAGATTAAGCCCGGCATTTCCTTCGTACTGCAACCCAAAAGCAATTTCGACCTCTGTTCCTTCCGGAGCAGTCGGATCAAAATTACTTGCATCCACAATCGATCTTCTGACCCTGTAGTTGTTGGTTACGTCCGCATCCAGATTTATCTGAGGCAAGCCGTCCGCGGTGGTTTCCCCTACCTGGGCCTTGGCAATGCCTTTATCTAAATCTGTATTTAAAACCTCCTTATTATTTTTCAGCGCATAATCAATGCAATCCTGCAATGAAAATCCGGTTGCCTGACGCTCATTTTGAGCAAACAAGCCTGCCGGAATAATGAGCGCAAAAATTAAACTATTTATTTTGAGTAATTTCATGCTATAAAAGCTTTTTTAATTAGTTCTATATAGTTTCTCCTGATAATCTTTGTACAAACATCTCCCCTTATCTGTTAGCAATCCGTATACAAAGTGATCGAAAAGTTGCATCTGCAACTCTGTTAATTCGAATTTATCTTTGGGATAAATATTGTCATCGAATGCCATTTGCACCTGCTCTACCCGGAAGATGGCCAGCACCTCAACATTTATTTCTTTTCGAAAAAACCCATCCTTAATCCCTTTGTTCAGATTTTTAACAATGTTGTTTTTAATAAAATCATTTTTAAATGTTGTCCATATGTTCCAGGCTTTTCGGTGATATTTTTGTAAGTCAAATAACAATGAAGGGTTTATTTCCTTGAGGTTCTTCCTGACACAAACGCTCATTTTGGCTAACTCGTCAATGGCATCCACAGAAGACTTTTCTATTTCCTCTATTTCCCTCCTCTCCATGTCCATCTGCTTTTTGGTCACAGTGGAAACCAAATCATCCTTATCCTTAAAATACTGATAGATCGTTTTTTTTGAAATGGTCAGCTCCCTCGCTATGTCATCCATTGAAACACTTCTTATCCCATACTTATGAAACAGCCCATAGGAAGCCTCCAGAATACTTTCTCTTATATCCAACTCCTTAAAATTTTCCAGCAAAACTACGGAAACTTTAAACATTCCCAAAGTTTTTCTAGTTCCGTAACGTTGCGGCTAAAAAAAAGTTTAACCTTCGGGAACTTTTTTACAAAAATATTGTGAATGGTTATAAACCGTGAAAAACGGTGTGGTCGATCCATTGAACCAAAAAGAGGTGACACACGAAAACGCCTGAAAGAAGTTTAACAAAAGGTCGAAATATTTGACATTCAACTTGAAAAATCAGGAAATTGCCTATATTGTCCCCGGATTTTTATGCAATTATGCAATATCAGATCCCTGCCGAATTACATCACTGCATGGTTGACCAAAATTTAAAACGCGTACTTAAACAACATGCTGCAAAGAATTAACAGATTCTATACGATCCTGCATTTTATTCTGATGCTATTTGTATGTCTTATAGTACTATTGACCCGGTACGTTCCAAGCCAGTCAGGCCTGTTACATAGCTTAAGTACCGAAGGAGGTTTTTTTGAATGGGGAAGTTTTCTTATCTCGTTTACGACTTCAGGGCTTGCCTTGCTTGTATACTTTCAAAGCCGTGGCAAAAAAATCTTCAGAAAAGCCAGAAGGCGATTTATTTTGCTTATTGCGATTGGCACTTATGTAATCGCCATGGAAGAGATTAGCTGGGGACAAAGGATTCTAGGATTTAAAAGCGATGATTTTTTTTCCATCTATAATATGCAAAAGGAGACCAACCTCCATAATCTGGTATCGGGAGAGTATCTTAATCTGGTTATTTACAGCCTGATCTATATTTTTTTTATATATCTGCCACTGGCTGTTTATTTTTACCCAAAAATAGGCAGTAATTCACCGTCTATCAGCGGTAAAATTTCTATCTACCTGCCATCCATACACAATATGCTGATGTTTTGTTTCGCCTCCGGCCTGCAAGCCTATTTCTTACCTCGCACGCTGGCTGATACCACTTTTTTGTGGCTGGCAATGCTGTTGGTAATCTTTCTCTTGCTCTCTAAAAAAAAGTATCGCAACAGATTTCTAATATTCCACCTTGTCCTGGTCCTGTTTGCCTGTATCATATTTGCCACCTGTTATGAGGTATTTGATTACTACAATATGCAGTATGAAATCCGGGAATTTGTAATTGCTTATGCATTTCTTTACTGGTTCTTTAATTGGACCACCAATCTTAAAAATAAAATCGCCCTTCAGTTGAAATAAAAAACCCCACCAAAAACTTTCCAAACGCTGGCTTTGGTTCAGGTAAGTTCACTTAAATTTTGGCAGTAAGTATGTATATTTGCCACCTGTTAATCGGTTATCATATGAAAAAGTATTTTTTTTGGGGATGCTTGTACCTGGGGTTTGTGAGTTGTTCGCCAGGAGAAAAAGAATTACTGGAGGCTGGTATCTCCAAAATTGAAGTAGAAGAATATCAGGAGGCTATCAATTACCTGGACAGAGCCCTGGCGATTAATCCTGAAAACATCAAGGCTTACAATGCCAAGAGTTTTGCTTTGTTTGCCCTGAAGGAATATCAAGGGGTAGTTGAAAACAATCTGGAAGCCATTAAAGTTAACAGCACTGATTATAAACCTTTCTACAACATGGCCAATGCCAGGCTGGAACTTGGACAGTTGGAGGAAGCTATCACGGACTATACAAAAGCCATCGGTATCAAACCGAATGAAGCAGATATATATCTCAACAGAGGCACTGCCTATTACAGGGCAGGTGCTTATCCAAAGGCCATTGAAGATTTCAATTTTGCTGAAAAGCTGGATAAAAACATGGCTTCGATATTTTATAACCGGGCAAAAACTTATTTGAAGATCGATAGTGTTGAACTGTCAATCAGGGATTTTACACAAATGATTAACCTGACGCCAGACCATGGTGAAGCACATTATTGGTTAGGGTTAAGCAAAATCCTGTGTGGCAACGCGAGGGAAGGCTGCGTCAACTTAAAGAAATCGAAGGCATTAGGATATAAAAATGCGGCGGAAGTAATTACAAAAAACTGTGAGTAGTTCAAAATTTGGTGATATCAAATGGCCATCATCGGAAATGATATTGAGCATGCCTCCACATTGCTAGAAGCAGGAGAGGTGATTGGCATACCAACGGAAACAGTTTACGGTTTGGCGGGTAATGCCTATAATGTAAGTGCAGTCACCAAGATATTTAAGATAAAAAAAAGACCGGATTTTGATCCGCTGATTGTCCATACTGACAGTTTAGCTAAAATTTACAAGTTCGTAAAGGATATACCGGAAAGCGCCTTTCAGTTAGCTAAATACTTTTGGCCGGGCCCCCTGACATTATTATTGGCCAAAAAAAGTGTTATCCCTGATTTGGTCACCTCGGGGCTGCCCAACGTAGCGGTAAGGGTACCCAACCATGCCGTGACACTGGCTTTGCTGGAGAAACTTGACTTTCCCCTGGCCGCCCCCAGTGCCAATCCATTCGGTTATGTCAGTCCTACCTCCGCCCGGCATGTAAACGATCAACTGGGAGGTAAAATTCCCTACATTCTCAACGGGGGCGTTAGCAAGGTCGGCATTGAATCTACCATAATCGGTTACGAGGGTAGCCAGTTGGTTGTCTACAGGCTAGGCGGGCTGACGCTGGAAAAAATCGAGCATGTAGTCGGTAAAGTCACGATCAAGCCACATTCAAGTTCTGACCCTACCACTCCCGGAAGTCTGAAAAGCCATTATTCCCCTGCCAAAAAGGTGGTTATTGGTAACATCGAGGAATTGATGGATGTTTACAAAGACCGATCTTTTGCCCTGTTATCTTTCCAAAAAGAATATGACCGCATTCCGTCAGAAAATCAGTTAATTCTTTCAAAATCAGGCGACCTTGATGAAGCGGCCCAAAACCTGTTCTCGAGCTTGCGTACCCTGGACAATCTGCCGGTGGAATACATTTTAACCGAGTACGTACCTGACCGGGATCTGGGGTTGGCCATTAATGACAGACTAAAACGGGCAGCCGCTAAATAAAATGCAGAATTAAATGTCTGCGGGGTTTGCATTTTTGGATTTCTTTATGAATTTAGCGTCCAGGTTACCAACACGCAAAAAGATAGTTTTAAAAGTTATTACACCGGAAACGTACAGGCCATGAAAAGCATTGACAGTTTAAGTTTTGAAGGAAAAAAAGCACTTATAAGGGTTGATTTTAATGTCCCGTTAAACAGTGATTTTCAGATTACCGATGATACCAGAATCAAGGCGGCCGTTCCTACCATTCGCAAAATATTAGATGATGGGGGCGCGGTAATTCTGATGTCCCATTTGGGAAGGCCCAAAACCGGTCCGGAGGAAAAGTTCTCTTTAAAACATTTGGTTGATCACTTATCGTCAATATTTAGCAGAAAGGTAAAATTTGCTACGGATTGCGCGGGTGAAGAGGCTACGGAACTGGCAAATTCACTGTCGCCGGGCGAAATTTTGCTGCTGGAAAATCTAAGATTTCATAAGGAAGAAACGGCCGGAGATGAGGCGTTTGCCAAAAAGTTGGCTTCCTTCGGGGATATATATGTCAACGATGCCTTCGGTACGGCGCACAGGGCCCATGCATCCACCGCCATTATTGCACAATTTTTTGAGGAAAAAGTTTGCGGTTATGTGATGAAGGCAGAGTTGGACAATGCCGCCAAGGTGTTGGAAAATGCGGAAAGGCCTTTTACCGCCATCATGGGGGGGGCCAAGATTTCCGACAAAATTTTGATCATTGAAAAGCTATTGGATCGCGTTGACAACCTGATTATCGGAGGGGGCATGTCTTATACCTTCTTTAAAGCCATGGGTGGCCATGTGGGTAGCTCCCTGCTGGAAGAAGACAAACTGGATTTGGCAAAATCCCTTATTCAGAAGGCAAAAGACAAAAATGTAAATCTTCAACTTCCCATTGACTCTGTTATTGCCGATGCTTTTGATAACAACGCCCATACGGCGGTAGCCCAAAACCACCATATCGATGAAGGTTGGATGGGGCTGGACATAGGACCTGAAGCCAGGGAAGTTTTCTCAAAAACGATTGAGGCGTCAAAAACTGTTTTATGGAATGGCCCTATGGGTGTGTTTGAAATGGATAAATTTGCTGCCGGCACTATAAAGATTGCCGAGGCAGTCGTCACGGCCACAACAAACGGTGCTTTCTCATTGATTGGGGGCGGTGATTCTGCTGCAGCCGTAAATACGCTTGGTTTTGGAGATAAGGTTTCCTATGTCTCCACCGGAGGGGGGGCTTTACTTGAATATATGGAAGGTAAAGTATTACCAGGCGTTAGCGCTTTGGAAGGTTGACAGCCGGGACTGAATTAATCCCCGCAATACTTCACAGATTGCATATTAAACCACTTGTCATACACCTCGCTCCAACCATTTTTTAATATAACAGTGATATATTTTCCAGCACTGACCTCCTTTACATTCAGAAAAACCTCGGTACTGATTAACTTCAGATCAGTATCGTAAACTTCAATCCAACCCCCATTTTTACAAACCACTACAAAATCATCCCCTGTCTCCATGGCATACGCATCTGCAAATCTTTGAAGTTTAGTCGTTTGTTGATCTTTGCTAAAGATTTCAGCCCATCTGTTTTTTGTTGCTCTTAACTCCATAATGCCTCCTTTTATAATTCAGATGCCCTGTATTACGGGCACCTGAGGTTTCAGACTGAAAAAAGTTTAAAAAGTTTAATGACTATTGATTGTTATAGTCTTTAAACATAACGCGAAATAGCAGGTATGAAATACCCACAGCAGCCAGAAATAATACCAGCACAATTAATAGTATCATATTTGTTATTTTTTCAGATCAGCATTCAAAACATATGCCAACGGCTTAATTTAATGCTTGGCAGGTTTTTGCATACCACAAGGGAATTTCACGTCTCAAATTGGGAAATATTGCCTCAAATTGAGATAAACTTTAACTTTTCAAATATTATGGCAAATAAGCTATCAGTCTATATTGTTTTATGTCTTTTAACGCGAAAGTGTAACCCCTTCCTGAAATTTTTTTTAGTATCGCTATGCGATAGCATCATATCAGTAGCATATGGAAGCTTTTTGGTTTACAATTCATAATGATATTATTGTTAATATTGCTAATAACTATTGTAAGTCCGATGTTTTTTATTTTATCCAAAACCATCTATATACTGGCGATGCCCATCAGCCTCGTACTCATTTGTTTTCTTACGGGTTGTTTTGTCAAAAGAAGAAAGTATAAAAAAAAAGCCTTCTTACTGGGCGTCTTGTTGCTGCTTTTTTTTTCAAACTCTTTCATTATCAATGAACTGTTGCTGCTATGGGAAATTCCTCCTAAACCAATTCCCCGCATCCACCGGTCTTACAAGGTTGGGATAGTGTTGACAGGTATTACCAATATGGAGAAAAGTCCGTTTGATCGTGTCTACTTTAACAAGGGAGCTGACAGAATTATTCACGCTATACAGCTTTATAAGGAAAAAAAGATAGAAAAAATACTGATTTCAGGCGGCTCAGGCTCTTTATTCAACACTGAAAGGATGGAAGCTGATAACCTGAAATCTATTTTAACCCAGGCGGAGGTGCCGGAAGCAGACATCCTTATCGAAAATGCGTCGAGAAATACCTATGAAAACGCCCAATTTTCAGCCAGGATTCTTAACAAACAATTCCCCGGGGCTGATTTTATGTTGATTACTTCCGCTTTTCATATGCGAAGGGCCACAGCCTGTTTTGTCAACGCCGGGCTAAATGTCTCCATGTTCAGCACTGATTTTTATACCCACGATCGTAACTTTCGCTTCGATACCTTACTTTTTCCAAGCGTTCATGCGATCCACAAATGGACTATTTTGTTTAAAGAACTGTTGGGGTTGGCACTTTACAAACTTTCAGGATACATATAGGGATATTCAATGAGACATTTTGCTGATTAAAATAATATTTTTTCCTGTTCAGCTTAATTTAATTTATTAAACCACGGTGAAGATCTAAATTGTCCTGTGAATAAAGATTTTCAATCTCATGGTGTTATGCTTTGCGATTCTTTATTGACAGTGAAACATTTTTAGCTAAACACATGTTTAAAACTTAGTTTGCTAAGACCATGTCTGGCTCAATAATGCCTAAAACAAAAATCAAATCGAGTTTCAAAAAGCAATTAGGAATAATTAGGTCGTTCTTTATTTATTATCTAAAACCTTTCAATGGCATAAGATTGACAAAATTTTATGGTCAGTTTATAAAGAAAGGAGATTTATGCTTCGATATTGGAGCACACTTAGGAAATAGAACCCATGCATGGTTAAAGATGGGTGCCACTGTTGTGGCAGTAGAACCCCAGCCTGCATGTATCGAATTCTTAAAAAAGAAATTTGGTAATCATCCGAATTGCAAGCTTGTCACCAAAGCAGTCGGTGAAAAAGTCGGTCAGGCAAAATTCCGGATATCCAGTCTATATCCTACTATCAGCACAATATCAACAGAATGGCAATTCAGCAAATCAAAAAAGTCAGATACACTTCAATATTGGGATGACCAAATTGATATTCAAACTATCACGTTAGACACGTTAATCCATGAATTTGGTTCGCCGGACTTTTGCAAAATAGATGTTGAAGACTTTGAACTGGAGGTTCTCAATGGGCTGGGTTATCCTATCCCTGCTTTATCTTTTGAGTTTTTTCCGGCCAAAATCGATAAAGCTATTCTCTGTCTGGATAAACTGGGAAAATACGAATACAACCTCTCATTTAAAGAGTACCTGAAACTAGAGTTTTCCAAATGGCTCAATCCCGGCGAAATGGCAGGGATACTTAAAAACCATAGCAGAGGGATTTCCGGGGATGTTTACGCCCGGTTGACCACCGGCGTCAGTTCCCGATACTAGCATATTCATTAAAAGAATTGTAAAATTTCAAGAAAAAATTAAAGTTAACCTGATTAAAGACAAAGATTGTGAAGATAAAAAGTCTAGTTAAATCAAAATTGCCTACAAAAAATGGGCAATTTGAGATGTATGCGTACGAAAGTGAGTTTTATCACTTTCCACATATTGCCCTGGTAAGCAAACCTTTTATCAACACCAATGTGCAAACGGTTAGGATACATTCTGAGTGCATGACTGGTGATGTATTCGGCTCTTTACGCTGCGAATGTGGCGAACAATTGGATTTTGCCTTGAATTGGTTTGGCAGGGAAGGTGGTGTCCTCATCTATTTAAGACAGGAAGGAAGAGGAATCGGTCTGATCAATAAAATGCATACATATAATCTTCAGGATCAGGGGTATAATACCAGGGAAGCCAACGAAATGTTAGGTTTTCATCAGGATGCCCGTGATTACCGGGAAGCCATCCAAATACTGGAAGATCTCGGTATCCGCAAGATCAGATTAATGACTAACAACCCTAAGAAAATCAATGGATTTAAATACAGCAACATTCAGGTGGTAGAAAGAATTCCTATAGAAATCGAACCACATGATGAAAATATTGGCTATCTGAAAACCAAGAAGCGGGAAATGGGACATATTTTTTATTCCCTCGACCTTTAATGACAAACAATGAAGCCTTTAAACCTAGATCTTATTTGGACTGGTATTGCCAAGTTGCACCAGTCATTGAAGCTGCTTACAACCCCCTTCGAGTTTGCTGTGTTAAGTTTTCAGAAAAAAGATGTAGACGTATATGTTAATGCACTGGCAAAATCCATCAAAAGCTCTCCCAGCATCGTGGTTTCACAACAGGTTATGGAAAACCTCAATGGCTTACATACCAGATTTGAGCCTGACAGCCTGACTGAAGTACATTTACGGAAAACCGGTTACATGACAGATGAACATATTGGTTTTGTGAAGCAATATATACCCTATGCCTTATTGCCCTTGTATGCCAGTAAGGAACAGCGCACCATTACTATTTCTCATTTCGCACAGTCTCTGGACGGTAAAATTGCCACGAATGAAGGTAATTCCAAATGGATAGGTAACAAAGAGAACCTTATCCACGCCCATAGAATGCGGGCACTTTGCGATGCCATTTTGATTGGATCAAATACATTGATCCATGACAATCCATCCCTAACAGTCAGAAATGTACCAGGCAATGATCCCGTGAAAGTGGTAATTGGCTAGTCCAGCGAATTGAATTTCACTAAACTGCTGGAAAATAACGCCAGGGTAATCTATATCACTAACGACAGGAACAACTGCCGGACAGGACGTGTAGAAACCATCGGTGCACCGGAAATTCATGGTATGCTGGATTGTGACAAAATACTGAAAAAACTTTACAAGCAGGGCATTCACTCCCTTTACATTGAAGGTGGCAGTAAAACGGCTTCAAATTTTCTGATAAATAACTTAATTGATGTCGTCCAATTGCATATTGCCCCACTGATCATGGGTTCCGGGATTGTCAATTTCAGTTTGCCTGAAATAAAGGCGATCAATGAATCCATTTCGTTTAAAAAATTCAACTTTACCCCGGTAGGAAGACATATAATGTTTACCGGCGAGGTTAACCGGCACCAAATCCCATGGAAACAAAAGCACTCTGGCACCTGTCCGAATCCTGTACAGTATTAAAAACTGCCGAGATCGAGCCCCGGAATCATTCGTGTCTGATTAAAAGCCTGTATTCATTGATCAGCACAGGAATCGAACGTCTGATCGCCCAGGGTAAAGTACCTGAAGAATTGCATGAAGCGATGGAGGTCCCTTACATGCAAGGAAGTTTTAACTTTCCGTTGACCTACGGCTATTCCATCGTGGGGGAAATCATTGAAGGGCCGGAATCACTAACAGGAAATTTTGTGCATATAATGCACCCACACCAATCGTATTTCTATGCCCATAAAAAAGATTTTACCGTTTTGCCGGAGGGTGTCCCGATCAGAAGGGCCATTTTAGCCAGCAATCTGGAAACGGTAATCAACGCCATCTGGGATGGTAAAGTGATGTTGGGTGAAAAAATCCTGGTGGTAGGGTTTGGCATTATTGGTGCCTTGTTATGTCAGGTGCTAAGCACTTTTCCTGCCATGAAGCCGGTGGTGCTTGAAAAAAATAAATTCCGGTATAAAAAGGCTCAGTCACTGGGTTTTGATGTGATTACTTCACCTTCGGAACCAAAGGCTTCTTATGATTTGGCATTTAATACAAGTGGTAATGAGCACGCTTTGCAGATCTGTATCGATCATGTCGGTTATGAAGGCAAAGTAGTTGAACTGAGCTGGTATGGAAACCAAAATATAAATATCAACCTGGGTAGCAGTTTTCATCACCTTCGAAAAAAGATCATTAGCTCCCAGGTATCCCAGATTCCCGGTCATATGCGCAACCGGTGGGATCATAACCGTAGAAAAAGACTGGTTATCGATATGCTGAATGATGCGCGTTTTGATGAATTACTGTCCGAAGAGATTGATTTTGACGACTCCCCGGAATTTTTTCAACGCTTAAGAAAGAGGCCTGTTGACCCTATAGCTACTATCATAAAATATTAACCTATGTACACCGTAACAATAAGAGATCATATAATGATTGCTCATTCCCTCAAAAGTGAGGCATTTGGTCCCGCACAAAAAATGCATGGGGCCACCTATGTTATTGATGCAACCTTCCAGTCAAATAAGCTGGATCAAAACAACATTGTCATTGACATCGCTCTGGCTCAACAAGTCCTGAAAGACATCATAACGCCACTCAACTATCAGAATCTCGACGAATTGCCTCAGTTTAAGGACATTCTGACAACCACTGAGTATTTGGCTTACTATATCCATTCCAAAATTGCTGAGAAGGTAAATACACATTTTAGTGGAAACCTAAGGGTAAACCTGGGGGAGTCTCATGTAGCCTGGGCAGGTTATGAGGCCACGGTCTAAAAACACCGGAAGTTGAAAAAATCACTGGTTATATTAACAGACCGGCTCGGACTAAACTTTTCCGGAGGCGCGATTGCCACCTGCAGGATTTTTGAGCTTTTTCAGCACGAATTCCAGGAAATCATTGTCATCGCCCACCAGGTGGGTGTGCATAACTTCCTACATCTAAGACATTTGAGGTACCGGAGTATTTTCGGGGCATTAAAACATCTTAGAAACCTCAAAAAAAAGCCCGGTCTAACCTTCTACGGGGATTTTTATATGGCCTATTATTTCATTCTTGCCGGGGTTCCTTTTTATTTTACCTATCATGACAACTGGCCAGCTCAGAAAAAACTAAATACTGTGTCGTATGTAAAATCATTTTTTTATATCCCGGTTTATCAATGGATATTTAAAAAGGCAACGGCCCTGATTAACGTATCTGATTATTCATATGCATACAATGCTGCCATGAATAAAAATAACTTTCTAATTCGTAACGGGATCAACACGGCGATCCATAAAACCCGGTGTGAGGCCATTGTTCCGGGGCAGGTGGTCAGAATAATGATGTCCGGCAATATCGATGAGCGAAAATTTGGGTTAGCAGACATGCTTTTTGATACATTGCAGACGTCTAAAAAGCTGCCTCCTCTTGAAATTCATATATACGGACATCCGCAAAGTACCGGAATACTGAAAAAACTTTCTCGTTATAACTTTGTGAAGTCGATGGGATTTTCGCGTGAAATGGACTTTAGTCCTTATCAATTATTTCTTTCGGTATCACAAATGGAAAACTTGTCAATTGCCGTCTGTGAGGCCCTGGCCAATCATACCCCGGTGGTAGCATTTGACGTCGGAGGGCTCAGTGAGGTGGTGAAAAATGGGAAAAACGGATTTTTAATAGAAAAATTCGATATTTGTGCAATGGCTGCCACCCTGAGTAAAATTGTACAGGGACAAATAAGGTTTCAGTTTGCAAAGGATAATCTGTTGGCATATAATTGGAACCTAGCTGCAAACAGATACCGGGAAATATTAATTCCCGAAAGCAGCGAAAAATAGTATTGAAAGGTACAGATCATAACTTTTTAGGATTTATTTACTTTGGAATCAAAAAAGAAACTAACTATTCTCATCCCTGCTTATAACGAGGAAAGGACAATTTGCCAGGTTTTAGATAGAATTAACAGCGTCAAACTACTTAATGATACGGAAAAAGAGATTATCATTATCAACGATTATTCAACCGATAACACCGAGACTGTTGTAAAAAACTACCGGGAGCAAAACTCCGGTAATCATATCCGGTTGTTTAATCATGAAAAAAATGCAGGAAAAGGTGCGGCTATCCACACCGGCATTAAAAAGGCCACAGGAGATTACATCATTATTCAGGATGCCGACCTGGAATACAACCCCATGGAATACAATATTTTATTAAAACCTATCATCGACGGGATGGCAGATGTCGTGTATGGTTCACGATTCATGGGTGGACAGGCCCATCGTGTCTTATTGTTTTGGCATTCTGTTGGCAATAAGTTTTTAACCATTTTATCCAATATGTTTACCAACCTGAATTTAACGGATATGGAAACAGGTTATAAATTGTTTAAAACCGATCAATTGCAACAACTGAAATTGAAAGAAAAAAGATTTGGTTTTGAACCCGAGGTGACCGCCAAAATAAGCAATTTGCCAAACATCAGGATCTATGAGGTGGGTATTTCTTATTACGGCCGTACTTACCAGGAAGGAAAAAAAATAAACTGGAAGGATGGATTCAGGGCAATTTATTGTATTCTTAAATACAATTTACTGTCAAAGTAAGCCACCAAAATCCCGGTAATGAACCAATTGTTTCAAAAGGTTAGTTCCAGCTTAAAGCGTAATCCAAATAATATTTTTTTAATACTACTGCCATTTCTGTTATTATATGGGATATTGGTGATTTCCGGGATGAAAAAGGGGCTTCGCAAAGATGAGTGGCGTTATGTTTATTATGCCCACCAACTGTTGAAGGGAGAATATTCGCCACCTGGCACTGTGTTTTTGTGGAATGGCCCTGGTTACCCCCTATTTTTAGCACCATTTATTGCAATGGGCTTTTCTTTGGGCGTTTTAAAAATGTTTAATGCGTTTTTCCTGTATCTTTCATTGGTATATTTTTATAAATCGTCCGCTTATTTTTTCCCGGGATACATTAGTCTGGTAGTTACAGCTTTATTAGGTGCATATTGGCCGGCCTATGAAATGTTATCCTATCTGATGACAGAGTCCTTCATGATTTTTTAATAACGTTATTGCTTTGGTTCTGCATCAGATTATATATGTCTTCAAATCCTTCAAGTCTGTACATGATGCTATTGGCTGGTTCACTGGCTCTGGCAGCGCTTACCAAGGTTATTTTTGGTTATGTACTTTTAGCCATGATACTTATCATGTCCGTATGGCTGCTGATCAAAAGAAATAGCAAGTTGGTAACGGCCGTTAAAGTAATCGTCTTGAGTTTGGTATTTTGTTGGCCTTATCTTATCTATACCTATACAATCTCAGGAAAACTTTTTTACTGGAGCAATGCCGGCGGTATGCAACTCTACTGGATGTCCACACCTTACAAGGGAGAATTCGGTGATTGGATAAATTTCACTTATCCGGTATCAAAACATGAGGAAGTAAACAAAATATTCAGAGCCAGACATGGAAAAATCATTAATGAGTTGTTTGATTATCCTCACCTGTTTGAAAAACTCGGTCAGGAAGATTTAATAGCGAGATCAAACATCTATCAGGATGAAGGTTTCAGGAAATATGCATGGGCCAACATAAAAAGCGATCCTGGTAAGTTTTTAAATAACTGGGTGGCCAACGTATCGCGTATGCTGTTTGACATCCCTTATTCCTACAAAACGCAAAATTATAAGTTTCTAAAATACGCCATTCCTCATATACCTTTGCTGGCAGCCCTGTTATTGGGTTTTGCGATATTAGTTTCAGCGCGGCCGAAACTGCCTTTTCCGATCATTTTTCTCATGATTTTTACGGTTGTCTATTTAGGGGGAAGCAGTTTGTTAAGCGCCTATCCCCGTCAGTTTTATATCACAATTCCCATATTGACGTTTTGGATCGCCATGACACTGGCACCTGTCATGAAAACCCGGAAAGTACAATAACCGTTCTTTAATCCTATACACCAAAGCCCACCACATCAGTAATTATAGCTATGACTTCCAAAGCAAATGAAAAATTAAAGAAATACTTTGATCGCAACACCCCCATATTCATAAAAATAGGAAGGTCGTTTGCCTCTGCCAATATACACCGGGCCGTCTGGGGGAATGGCGTAACGAATGACACCGAGGCGATGACATATGTCAACAAAATAATACTGGACGAAATTAACAGTACTGATACCTCAGAAACTTTAAGAATACTCGACCTGGGCTGTGGCGTTGGCGCTTCGGTTTTTTATCTGGCTAATGGCCTTTTGCGAAAGGCTGAATTTACTGGGATAAGCATCAGCAAGGTGCAAATTGAATATGCCCGGAAATTTCATCAACAAGATTACAGCGGGTTGGCATGTGAGTTTATCGAGGCCGATTTTCATGAATTACCCGACTTACCCCTTTACGATTTCATTTATTTGGTGGAAGCATTTGTGCTTTCTTATGATCCGGACCGGCTTCTATCAGGTATACAAAAACGCTTAAAGCCGGGGGGAAAGTTAATTATCTGCGATGATTTTCTTACAGAAGGTGACGGCACCAGGGTTGAATCTGATAAACTATTAGCTGCTTTTGTAGAGGGTTGGCATATCGGAAGTTTATGGAAGGTTGAAAAACTAAAAAACAAAGCGGAAAACCATGGATTGACCCTGGCCAAAAATACGGACCTCACTCCTTATCTGAATCTCTGGACGCTAAGAGATAAAATGGCACATTTTTTTCTGTATTTATATAAGTTGTTACCAGTCAAGTCCATCTATTGGGAAAGTGTGCGGGGAGGAGACGCACTGCAAAAATGTCTTATAAGAGGATTGATCAATTACAGATTTTTGGTATTCACAAAAAGCTAGGGGCTGATGAACCGGTTTTGCCGCCATTGAAAAACAAAGGATTTGCCGAATGAGTAAGTTAAAAGGACGGTGGCTATGATCAAGACAGGTAAATAATATTGTTTATCCAACAAAAAAGGACTAACCAAAGCCCCCATGATTATGACCGCGATGGTCTTTCTCAGATATGATACCGGTTCAGGTATAGTTTTTTTCCAAAACAGATAACAGCACAACACAAAAATATAACGCAATAACCCTGGCCATAAAATCCAGTAATCAGCCATTTTGAGGTCATAAACAATGGATGAAAACAACAAAACAAAAAAGGCGTCAGTTTCACCATCCAGCCTGCCCCCAAATGCCGAGCTCATGGACATTTTTCTTGCTATATACCCATCGACCCCATCCAAGAATAATACGATAACTGAAAGTATACCCAATGTAAAATGATCGTATTGGTTATAGCTGAAACCCAACAGGCACAATAATGTTAATCTAAAAATAGTCACCCAGTTAGCATAACCGCCAATAGGTTTTAACTCCCTGAACACCGCCTTGTTAATAACTAACATCAGTCCAAATGAGATAATTGCTACTGCAACCAGGATCGCTGTATTACCAAAAATCATAAACCCTGAAAAACCGGCTAAAATTAACAATGAGTGGATGAGGTCTTCAGATCGTTTCATTGGCTGTTTAACTGAACTCCGTCCGGAAAATAGTTTAGCTTTCCTGCACAGTTAGTACCATATGAGTGGATAAGCTCCTTCATGATCATGGAATGGAATCCGGCGTGTTTTAATGAACGTTCATTTTCATCAACAACCACCATTCCCTCATTAAAATTATACTTATCAAAGTTTTTTATCAAATTCCCAGCTCTGCTGATAATATGTACCGGTGTGTCGTAGCTATGAGACCGGTTAGCAACGACAGGCGGCTGATGATCTCCTATCAAAATAAAAAGATCGTTTTTCTTTCCATTCCTGATGATAAATCTGGTTAGATAATCCAATTGAGAATTAATTGAATGAAGATAATTCTTATCAACTTTGTTTTTTGTCTTACTTGTTGATTCCTGACCGCTATAATTAACCAGGGATAACAGGCGCCAGTTGTCTAACACCCTATCCGGGGAGTCGAAAGGATGGTGGGAGTTCAAACTGATAAAAAACAAAATGAACGGTTCAGTTGCCTGCTGTCGGATAAAATCATGCGCAAAGTTAAGAGAGTATTGGTCTGCCGGTGCGGGTAGGACACCATACAATTTGCCCTTGTAGTCCAAATCATCAAATCTGATCCACTGATTAATCCCATAAAACTGGCTGTACCGACCATAAGGAATATCCCCCCGGTTATTTTGCAGGGTCGACAACCAGTAGCTTTTGTAACCAAATGTCTTGAGAGATTTATATAAAGTTGGCAAATTAAACTCCGCATTGTCAATCAAATAATCATAAAGTGCATGTTTATCGATGTTTGTGCCAGTTACAAAGCTGGTAAATGCAAGCCATGACCGCCCGCCCTTCACAGGTGATTGGCTGAATGCCGATACGCTCTTCCAGTCATGTGCCTTTAGTTGAGCTTCATTAGACTTTATGTTATTCAAATAGGAATTTTTGAGAGAAGTATCCTCATAAAGTATTCTACCGTATGACTCAATAAAAAATAAGTAAATATTGGACTTAACGGTCAACGAACAATTTTTGTAATTGTAATAACTGCTGTAGGTGGCAGGATTTAGTTGGTGAGTAGACCGATATACGACGGCTGACCGCCGGATATTATCAAATACCCAATATGCCTGCAGGGGAAAAGCCATTTTTAGGTTATCTAATCTGCTGTAAAAATCAATCAGCGACATCAGGCAAGGAATCGATATGGCAATCAAGACAATTTTAGAGGAAGCAGAAAAATTCAGGTGGTCTGATATTTTTTTAAAACGGTTGAAAATCAGATAAACAAGATAGAAAAGCAGCGCTATGACCAGCGGGAACAACACTAAAAGCCAAACTGAAGAGGCTGCCAGAATTGATAAACCTTCATGTATCAACAAAACATCGCTGTAAAAAAGGGGTTTCTGGTGATATAACATCTGAATAACACCCTGATAAATTTGATAGAGGAACAAAATAAAGTAAATGCCAACCGCCAGGGGCCAAAATGGTTTTGGGAGCTTCCGGCTTTTAAATAAAACCACAATCCATGCTAAAATCAGCAAATCCACACTGATGCGAAAGATGTCCTCATTGTCTCTCCTGAAAAAAAACTTCCATTTTTCCCTAAAGTTTCCCGCATGGATGAAGTCGGGAAAAAATGTGCTTGAATCAAAATACAGCAAAAATTTGGGAAGAAAGAGCAAGGTATTCAACAAAAAAAACAAAATCCAAAATATGACTTCTTTTTTAGACATGTGAATTGAACGTTAACAAAACCTGAAACATAATTTATTCAGTTTTCTATGGAAGGGTGATCGGCAAATTTAAAAAAGCATTGGCGAAAAAATGATATCTACCCTTCTGTTTTTCATTCTTCCCTTCCAGTTACTGTTACTTATATAAGGGGTTGTGTTGTCCAAAATCCTTTTTATGGATTTGGTCAGTTGGGATACCTTTTAAAAGCAACTTTTGTATCACCGCCTCACTTCGCATGTTCGACAGCCACTGGTTATATGCTACACCACCAATATTATCAGTGTGGCTTGTGATGCTGATTTGAAACATTTCCAGATTTCCAATATTGTCTATGAGTTGAAAAAGTTCGATAGTTTGTTCTTCATCGACATGGTAGCTGCCCGGGCCAAAATAAATACTTCTGATAACAACAGAGTCGGCCTGACCAAAGACCAGAAATGAGAAACATACTAAACAGAGACTAATAAACAATCTTTTCATATCCTTCTGATTGAAGAATAGTATACAGTCGATGACGCCCATCTCAAGTTAATATATAGCAATCAAACGAACTTTGAATTATTTGGTTCATAGTTTTTGCTTTTTCGCTTCAAAACTTACATATAACAAAAGATTTTTATTAAATTAGATAGGATTTTGAATAATACTTGCTTTCAAAATTACTGATAACATAGCAGCATATCCCATAAATTTATCTGCAATGCCCTGACAAAAAAATAAGAACCATGAAACTATTGCTAACTCTGATCATTATCTTAGGCACCAGTGCAAGTCTGAAGGCACAATGGAACTGGGGAGAAGATGAAGCTACCGCCAAAACAATGTATGCGAAATATACAGACGCCATGAAACAAGGTAACTTTGCCGAGGCAGTGGAACCGTTGGAATGGCTGTTTGAAAACACCCCTGATTTGAATTCATCTATTTATATCAACGGCGCTAAAATCTACAAAGCCTTAGTAGACGCTGAAACGGATAAGGACAAAAAAGCCATGTATCAGGAAAAAACGCTGGCAACTTATGATAATAGGGTCAAGTATTTCAAAGGAGAGGCCAACGTTTTGAACAGAAAGGCCTATGTGGCATACAAATATTTAAAAGACAAACCGGAAAAGCATCCTGAACTATTTGAATTATTTGAAAAAGTATATGAGCTCAATGGCGATAAAGTATCTATGAGTAACCATGTAGCTTATATGGATGTTGTAAAAAGACATAAAGACGCGGGTGGGGATATCAGCGATGAGCGGATTATAGCAATTTATGACCAGATTTCTGAAATTATTGCTACGCAAAAAGAAAAAGGGAAAAAAGTTGAAACACTCAATAAAAATCAAGAATTGCTTGACAAGTTACTTTCCAGCATGGTAGAGTTAGATTGCGACTTTATTCAGAATAAACTAGGCAGTTCATTCAGGAATAATCCGGATGATCTGGCTATGGCAAAAAAAATCATCAAGCTTTCCCTCACTTACAAATGCACCGAACAGCCCATATTTCTTGAAGCAGCCACCCAGCTCCAAGACAAAGAACCCACTTACAGCATTGCCAAATTGATTGCTATCAAAGCAGATAAAGTCGGCGAAACAAAAAAAGCTGAAAAGTACTACCATGAGGCCGCAAAATTGACAGAAGAAAATGTCAAGAAAGCTGAAATCTATTATGGCCTCGCTAACCATTACCGCAGCCGTAGCATGAAACCTAAATCAAGGGAGTATGCTTTGAAAGCCGTTGCGAGCGATCCTTCCAAAAAGGAAGCTTACAAAGTCATAGGTGATCTGTATATGACCAGTTACAAGGAATGTAAAGAAGGTGAAAGCAGGGTGCAAGATAGGGCTGTTTATATTGCCGCCTACAATATGTATCAAAAAGCCGGCAATAACTCCTACATGAATACAGCCAGAGCCCAGTTCCCTTCGATGGAAGAGATATTCGAACTCGGATTGGAAGAAGGCCAGAACGTTACTGTGGGTTGCTGGATTAATGAAACCGTTAAAATTCAAAGAAGGCCTAGTGATGGCAACAATTAAATCATGCCTCTGTTTTATGTGGTGATCTGTTTTTGCTCGGTCTAACCTTTTTATGGGTTAGGTGCCGACATCATTATCTTTTTTTTCAATCCGCCTCCATATCTCATCAATTTTGGTAGAGTCGACAACTACGCGTTCCCCCGACTCGGGATCTGTCCTTACTTTTTTTACGTATCCTGAGTGATACCAGAGCCCATTCTCAATTTTCTTACTAAAAGGAAGCACTGTGCCTGTATAGGGAACCACCACGCCTTTCTGACTCCCTCTGGGATACCTGTATTCGATAAATTCCGTATAACTTTCACCATTTAACATGTATTTTCCCCCTCCTTCTGCAAATACCTCATCCCCTTCCTTATTAAAGAAAACCCAGTTAAAATGGGTAGGGGTAATATGCTTAATATAGCCAAAAAAATCCGGATGTTCCAGCCTGATCGAGTCCCCTTCCTCACGGTAAGACAGTAACTCCCAGGTGCCTATGAGTTCAGAGGCATTTTTTGGCTCTTCAGGTATTTTTTCCCATATTTCCTCGATTTTTACCGAATCCACCACTACCATTTCACCGGTTTCGGGGTCAAATTCTGTCTCCAGGGCATAACCGGTTTGGTATAATTTTCCATCCCTGAGTTTTACGTCGAAGGGAATGGATTGTCCTAAGATAGAAGATCCCGGCGGAAAAAAGAATTGAATATTTTCGGTATACACCCCACGCTTGTAAGCATAGGTACCACCTCCGGTACCAAGCATATCATCTTTGGATTTTGCATATTTGATCCAGGTGAAATGAGTAGGTGTAATGTTTTTCTCATAGATAATATCGGCTGAATATGAAGTCCAATCGGTACCTCCTTGCTCATGGTCAATATAGGAAATCAACCGCCAGGAACCTTCCATGGATTCAGGATTTGTTCCTGCTGATTCTTGTTTAGGTTTGTCGTTGTTACAGCTAAATTGAGCCAAAGCTATAATCACCACTGAAATTGTAATTATTTTATTCATGGCATTTGAAATTGTTTGTCCCAAATTGTATTTATCCAAAGAACGGTGTTATTAAATATAATTTACTTGAATAATCTGGCAATTCAAATAAAAATCCTCAAAACCAACCCCGATAACGCGGCGTATGGAAAGAAGCAAGATTCCCTGCTTTGTTGTTAACCAGGGAATTTTACTTCTATGGGCACAGAATTAGTTTTTTCCTCCTACCATCACCATTTCATTCATACTTATTTCAGTGAAATATTTTTTCTCACCATTGTTTTCATAAACACGATGGATCAGCTTACCCTCTATAGCTACTTCACTACCCTTTTTCAGGTATTTGCCAGCAATCTCACCAATCTTACCCCAGGCCACCACATTGTGCCATTGGGTTTCTTCTATTTTCTCTCCTGCGGAATTGCGGAAAGTCTCATTGGTAGCCATAGTAAATTTGGTAAGCGTCCTGTCACCATTAACCTGTCTTGTTTCCGGATCTGCCCCCAGCCGGCCAATTAACTGTACCCTGTTTCGTAAAGAATTCATAGTTTAAAAAATTTATCAATACATGTTCAATTAGTAAAAAAAAATCTTTAATTTCATTGGCTCTAATGGTCAATGATTAATTTCAAGACAAAGTAAATAAATGGCTTCAGATTTATTCGTTTAATAAACATTTATAGTCGTTTAAAAAACATTTGTCAACGCTTAACAGCACCATTGGCCACGCAACTCCCCTCAACCATATTGGCCCTCATGAAGGTTTAAAGCTGATTTTTATATCGGAAACATTATTTATTTATTTTTTTAAATAATTTCTTATGCAACCATCTAAAAGAAAATGCCTGGCTTGTGGCTGCCCGATACAAGGGCGTGCAGACAAAAAATTTTGCGCAGAACAATGCCGCAACAATCATTACAACCAACTCAACCGGGATGCCAACCTGCACGTACGCAACGTCAATAACATTTTAAGGAAAAACCGACGTATCCTGGCCACCTTAAACCCTACCGGTAGTGGTAAAGTTCATCGAGACCGATTATTAATACAAGGGTTTGATTTTGAGCATTTCACAAACTGTCATCGTACCCGGTTAGGTACCATTTATTATTGTTATGAACAGGGATATATGACGATTGACAATGGGCTTGTGATACTTAAGACTAAAATGGTAAGGACAGCATAGTCGGCTACCAGTTAATGTTTACGGCAGGTTGCTTTTACTTCAGTTCACTTTCATATAACAAAAAATAAATTGCTGATAATCAATAATATACCTAATCATACTATGATTGGTTGCAAAGATATGAGTTTTTGCATTTTTGTTATTTTCTTAGGGTAGCGATTAGCCAAGATCGTGGGGGCTCGTTCTGCTATTTTTTGCAGATGGCAGGAGCGCTGTTGCTTAACTATTATATAATCAATTCATAAATTATTGAACATCAAATATTTATGAATTGGTTGTCTTTGTTAGAGGTTGGGTCAATTGTCTGACCTTGGGGAATTTTGCGGTTAACCATTGTTCACCACAAAGGCGCAAAGACACACAGAGGTTTTAGCCTATATAAAAATGCTGGCACATGCTGAAGTTGTGTAACAGCCACGTCCGCTCGCGCCAGGGGGGGTAAAGTTATCCAAATTTGAGGTTCGATCCCACCCATCGCAGGAACTCTTAGGTAACTACTCCGTATAATAGGTACTTTCAAGCCAATTTAATAATTAACAACTAAAAGTAGTAAATTGTCAAGGTCAATGAGAGCGACTGAGTTTGACAATAAAAAACAACCTTCATGACACAATTAAAAATCACAGAGCCGGTTGTATCAATAGAATGGCTTTCAGCAAACGTCGACCATCCGGACTTAATCATTCTGGATGCCAGTTTAAAAAAACCAAACGCTGAAGATTCCAAAAATGAGTATGCAAACATCAGGATCAAAAATGCCAGGTTTTTTGATATTGAGAACTCATTTTCCGAAATATCCGGTCCTTTACCACACATGATGCCAACACCAGAGGTGTTTTCAGCAGAGGCGCAGAAACTCGGAATCAAGCAAAACAGTGCCATCGTGGTTTATGATAACCATGGTGTGTATTCAAGCCCCAGGGCCTGGTGGATGTTCAGGGCGATGGGACACGAAAATGTGGCTGTCCTCAATGGTGGCCTTCCTTCCTGGAGAAAAGCGAACCTGGCCTGTGAATCTGCAAGGCAGATGCCCGTACCCCATGGTAATTTTAAGGCCTCCCATCAGCCGGCATTGATTTCAGATCTGGAACAGGTATCGGTGGCCATGCATGATCCGGGTACCTTGATTTTAGATGCCCGTTCAGAAGGCAGATTTACCGGCAGCACGCCTGAGCCAAGAGCAGGTCTCCGGGGTGGTCACATTCCCAATTCCATCAATCTCCCATTTGAAAAAGTTGTGAAAGAGGGTGAAATGCTACCTGAAGATGACTTGAAAGAAATGTTTGCCAACCTGCATGTTAAAAATGAAAAACTGATTTTTACCTGCGGCTCAGGTGTCACCGCCTGTATCATCGCCCTGGCAGCAGAACGGGCGGGCTTGCATCAAAAATCAATCTACGATGGCTCATGGAGCGAATGGGGAAAACTACCGGATTTACCCATAGAATGCTGAAAACTAAAACCACTCAACCAATGCGTACAAAACAGAAAAACGAAAGTGCCATTCCCGCCGGCAAGCCGGATTTGTATGACAGGCTGATTGAAGCCCATCCTGGCATAGAATGCAAGGGGGTAAATTTACCAATATTTGTATTTAAGCAAAAAGCGCAAATTAACACTTAAAATGATCCGCAATCTCCATGAAAAGCTCAATATACCTTATGAATTCCTTATGGCAAATTATTAACCGCTCATTTCTTAGTGTAGTGCTCAAATACTTTCTTTACCTACTTTTTTAATGCTTATGCGAATAATCCATTGATAAAAACGCTGCTCTGAAAATATTTATAAAGCCCGGAGGAAAAAAGTGCTAAGGGACATGGAGGTAGAAGCTTAGAAGTATTAGAATTAACTCATATGCTATTCTCATTGTCATCATAAATTCATTGGGAAATGAAAAAATACAAAACCATTAAAATAGTCATAGCGCTTCTGCTTTTTTGTAAAGTTATACAAGCAAACGCCCAGCAGGGCATGTTATGCCAGGGCCATCACTGGACTGAGGATGAAGCAAATTTGATGATGAAAAAGTTCGGTGAACAATGGGATGACTTAGAGTCCTGGGAACAACGTGCTGACCGTATCCGGAAAGGTATTATCGAAGGTATGAAACTGGATCAAATGCCAGTCATCGAGGGTAATTTTAAACCTGTTATCAACAATACCAGAACGCTCAACGGCTACATTGTAGAAAACATTGCGATTGAGAGTTTTCCGGGCTTTTATATCACCGGCAATTTATACCGGCCTATCGAAACCCGGGAAAAACATGCCGCCATTTTATCTCCGCATGGACATCTGAAAAATAAGCGCCTGCGTGAGGATGTGCAATCCCGCTGTGCAGTACTGGCCAAAATGGGGGCCGTGGTATTTGCCTATGATATGGTGGGATATGGTGAGTCACTCCAGGTGACCCATCGCATGCCTATAGCCCTGCTGCTTCAGACCTGGAACAGCCGGCGGGTGCTTGAGTACCTGCTGTCAAGATCAGATGTGGATGCAAACAGGATCGGCATGACCGGTGGATCGGGAGGTGGGACACAAACATTTGTTCTGACTGCTATCGATGACAGAATAAAGGTTGCTGTGCCGGTAGCGCAGGTATCGGCCCATTTCTTTGGCGGTTGTGTTTGTGAAAGTGGCATGCCCATTCACAAGAGCAAAGACCACCAGACAAACAATGTAGAAATTGCTGCGCTTTGCGCGCCAAGACCTTTGCTGTTAATATCCAATGGCGGGGACTGGACCAGAAATACGCCAAGCATAGAGTATCCGTATGTTCAAAAAGTATACGCCTTGTACGACGCCGAGCATAGGGCAGAAAATGTACATTTACCGGCTGAGAAGCATAACTATGGTTACTCCAAACGCGCCGCCGCGTACATGTTTCTGGCACATCACCTGAAGCTGGATATCGACTGGGTGCCATTTGACAGGGGTGTTAAAGAGGATTTTGTCACAATATTACCGGCAGAAGATTTAAAAGTTTTCAATGCAGAAAACCCGGTTCCTGATAACGCACTCAAGGGAGATGACGCCGTTATGAATTATCTGAAGTTAAATTGACAACTGTTTTCCTTTTTCATTCCTAATTGCCTACTTTTATTACATATATCCGGATATGAAAGTACTGACTTCGATATTAACCCTTTTTTTCGCCTTGATAATTTCCGTATTTTGTGTTGGTCAGACTGCGGACAGGCCCACAGATTATTTGCCGAGTGACTTTCACAAAGAGCGGAGGCAGGCGTTGCGGGATGAAATGCCAGAAAATTCTGTGGCTGTCTTCTTTTCAAATCCTATCCGCAATCGTTCTAACGACGTAAATTTCGTATACCACCAGGACCCTGATTTCTACTATTTGACCGGTCACAGGGAGCCCCATTCAGTATTGTTGGTTTTCAAAGAGGAACAAAATTTAATAAAGACTACGCTTAACGAGATCCTATTTGTCAGGGCCCATAATGCCTTGAAAGAGCTTTACGACGGTGCCCGGCTGGGTAAGGAAGGGGCTATGGAAAGGTTGGGATTTCAAATTGCACTGGAAGGACCGGATTTCAAAAAATTCCCCATTGATTTTTCCCGGTTTGACAAAGTTTTGTTTTACGACTTTAAAAATGATGTACGCCAAACAAAGGAGAAAGCCGATCTTTATGACCTGATCGAGGTTTTCAAAGAAAAAATAAACTATCCGGATCAATCACCCGTGCTGAAAATTGAGCCAAAAAAGAATAACCTCGATGTTACATCACTCAATATGATCATGAGCAGGTTGAGAGGCATTAAAAAACCCGAAGAGCTGACTTTGCTGCGAAGAGCGGTGAACATTTCGGCCATTGGGCAAAGGGAGGTCATGAAAGCCATGCGACCGGGCATGTCCGAAGCAGAAATTCAGGGTTTGCATGAATATGTCTACAAAATCTATCAGGCTGAGTATGAAGGATATCCAAGTATTGTAGGGGCCGGTCATAACGGCTGTGTCTTACATTACATTGACAATTACAAACCCTCGGTAGAAGACGGAGAACTGATACTTATGGATCTGGGCGCAGAGTATCACGGTTATACGGCCGACGTAACCAGGACGATCCCGGTTAACGGGAAATTCACGAAGGAGCAAAAAACGATATATGATCTTGTGTACAAGGCACAGGAGGCCGCTATCGAAATTTGCAGGGAAGGTACCCCTTTTAAAAAGTTATATGATGCCACAGCTATGGTGATTAATGAAGGATTGGTTGAGCTTGGGCTTTATAAAAGTACAGACAGCACCGATATTATCAACCCGGAAACCGGGAGGAATCGGTACTATCCACACGGTTGCTGCCATCATATAGGACTTGACGTCCACGATAAGGGAGAGTACGATGTATTGAAAGCAAACATGGTCATCACGATAGAGCCAGGAATATACATTCCCGAAGGCAGCCCCGCAGACAAGAAATGGTGGAATATTCCGGTAAGGATAGAAGATGACTTTTTGGTCACCGAAGAGGGGTGTGAATTGCTTTCGGACATGGCACCAAGAAAAAGTGATGAAATTGAGGCCCTGATGGATGCACCCAGCCCCTTCGATGCTATAAAAATGCCGGATATTGACAATAAATAAAATGCCAAAAGAAGAAGATCTACTGGCAGAAATCGGGCGGTTGAGAATACAGTTGGAAAAAGCGAACAAAAGGATCAAAACCGCTAAATATGGTATTGTGTGGATGAATATACCAGAAGCTTTTGAAGAAAACGGGGAAACCCGGATGCCTGTTTTAAGTGAAATAAAAGAAAATACCATCAAAAATGACGATGGCCAACCTACTCATCTGCTGATAGAAGGCGACAGTTATTGTCTTTACAAATGATCTGGCATGTAAAAAGCTGGTTTCGGAGCGACTGGAAAAGCTTAAAAAACCGGTTTCACTCTATCTTTATAGTTACCCAAAAGATAACAAACCTCCAGCATACTTTCAACATATCCCTAACCTTTCTGTCAAAACCATTCCTGATTCCATGCTTGAGCTTTACCAAAAGATCTATGAGGCCGATCAATTGGCCGCCAGGTGGATCGGGGAGTGGGAGTCTGGCATAAATGGCACGAATATCAGGCCTGGTTTCATAAAAATAGGCGTGGATAGAGGCAATCTATCCAAAATTCATCAAAAACTAGTCACCGCCGCGGCCAGGACCCACCTGCAAACAGGGCTAACCATTGCCTCACATACGGGCACGGCTGTTCCCGCATTGGAAGAAATAGAATTACTTAAAAGAGAGGGAGTGGCTCCGGATGCCTTCATCTGGGTTCATGCACAGGCGGAAAAGGACCTGGAAAACCATATCAAGGCCGCTAAAGAGGGGGCGTGGATAAGTTTGGATGGACTGAATGATAACAATCCGGATCATTACCTGCAAATGTTAAAAAATTTGAAAACCTATGGACTACTAAGCAACGCCTTAATATCGCATGATGCAGGATGGTATAGCCCTGGCGAGGTGAATGGTGGTAAATTCAGGGCTTATACGTCACTTTTTAAAATCTTACTACCACGTTTAAAAGCGGCGGGTTTTTCAGATAAGGAAATCCGTCAGTTACTGGTAGACAACCCACAGCGTGCTTTTGAAATAAACATCCGGAAAATTCATTGATTTTTCACGGAATCATCACAGGTCAATCATTAAGGGATTTTATGTAAGTGCTGAGGTCTGTAATACTTTGAATGCCATGTTCATTCGCATATTCTTCCCGCATCAACAGGGCATGGGTATTATTGAAACCCAGCGGTGCCAGCCATTCAAAATCATGATCTTCACGGGATTTCTTTTTCACATAGTGGTAAACCTTGTCTTTGTCATCGATCAGGCTGTCCAGGACATTTTGGGGTGGTTTGATAAGCAGCAGCAATCCGGTGCCGGAATATTCGGGATACAGGTCAATATCGCCACCAGCCAGGGCATCCAGGTTTAGTTTTGTACCACCAAACCCAAGTTTGAGCGAAACCGTCAGGTCACTGTAGTTTTCTACAAGTATGGCAAACATTTGTGCCAGAATATAGCTTTCCGTAAAATTTTTTGATCCTATGGCAATGTCCGCTTCCCCGGTCCTGTCTACTTGCGTGTTTAACCCCATCGACGCCAAAAAATCTTTTGCCACAGCTTTTGGCTCCCTTTTGTTTTCATCCACTTCATAATTCATCTGTGCCATTTCAGTATCTGATATTTTATTGGCCAGCAGATCAAATACCCCTTTTAACTCAGGGTACCTGCGCAATGTGGCACCGCGAACAATCGGTGCGGCAAAGTATGGAGGGAAGTAGTTTTTATCATCCGTGAGGATTTTCAGGTTATAGGCCCTGATCCTCCCATCCGTCGTGTAGCCACCCACAATATCCACTTCCTCATTCTTCACAGCCTGGTACATTAAACCGGCATCCAGTTCCGTGGTTTCCAGATCCAGGTCATAAGCTTTCTTCAACCCTATAAATCCATCCTCCCGGTAGATAAATTCAGAAGGGAACCCTGCTTTGAGTACATTTTTAGAACGGCTGCCCCATGTGACAAAAACAATCACCAATAAAAAAAGCACACTAAACCCAATAAGCATAGGCCTGATCAGCACCTGAACCCTTTCCTGAATTTTTGCTAAAACAAAATCGAAAAATAACGCCAGCAATGCGGCTGGAATAGCCCCGGCAAATATCATGTTTACGTTGTTCAGTGCAATACCCCTGAATATGAATTCCCCTAAACCACCGGCTGCGATTAATGCGCACAGTGTGGCTACCCCTACATTGATAACAAACGCCGTTCTGATTCCGGCAAATATAATGGGGGTAGCCAGTGGAATTTCCACTTTTCTCAACAATTGCAAATCTGTCATGCCCATACCGATAGCTGCCTCCTTGATGGCCGGATCCACTTTAAGAATGCCTGTATACGTATTTCTTACAATAGGTAGCAGCGCATAAAGAAAAAGTGCAATAATAGCCGGCACTACACCAATACCAAAAACCGGGATCATGAAACCGAGTAAAGCCAGGCTCGGAACGGTTTGAAATATACCCACCAAACCAATTATCGGAGCAGATAGTTTTTCGGCCCGGGTCAGGATCACGCCCAGCAATATACCCAGCAACGTGGCAATAATCATCGCCACGAGTGTTATCCATAAATGTTCAATCGTTTGTTCCCAGATTTCACCCAGGTTATCAATCATAAATTTGAGAACACCCATTATTAAGTCATCAATTGGCTTTATTAATCAGTTTTTCTTTTACTTTATTGAAAGCTACCCATAGTTTGTCTTTTCTGGTAAAATGCATGTTTTGCCGTTTTTCATTAAAAATAGCAATCTGGAAAGCATCGTTTTTATTGGCTTCAAGCCTTTCCATAGTATCCAGAAAGCTGGTTTCTTCATTGAAAATAATCTTTTCACCTAAGCCGGAGTCAAAAGGTTCTATCTCAGGCAACAAATCCTTTAACGTCAGTACCTTCATTTCAAGTTGGAAACGCTGTGTTTTAAAATAATCCCACACAAACTCGTTGGCCGGTTCAAAGATAAGCGCCAGGGGTGTACCGATCTGCTGAATTTTCCCCTCATGCATCAGACATATTCTATCTCCCAGTTCTATAGCTTCGAAGATATCATGGGTGACCAGTACCATGGTTTTATCCAGCAGGGTTTCCAACTCCTTGAACTCAGTTTGAATTTGCCTTCGCGTAATTGGGTCGAGTGCCCCGAAAGGTTCATCCAGTAAAACTATAGGAGGATCGGCTGCCAAGGCCCTGGCAAGACCCACCCGCTGCTTCTGACCACCACTCAACTCAGAGGGATATCGTTCCGCCATCTCCTGTGGCAATCCCATCAGTCGAAGAAGGGATGCGATACGTTCACTTATCCGGTCCTCTTCCCAGTTTAACAGCACCGGCACAGTGGCTATGTTTTCGGCTACTGTATAATGTGGGAACAATCCGATGTTTTGAATAACATACCCGATCCGCAATCTAAGCTTTTCAGGGGGTTCAGCCATGATATCCTCTCCGTCTATATGGATACTTCCCGCCGTAGGCGGCACAAGCCGGTTAAGCATTTTCAGGGTAGTTGTTTTACCGGAACCACTGGTGCCTAACAAAACAAGGGTTTCGCCTTTCTTCACCTCAAAAGAGACATGATCAACTACATTTTTATCGTTATAGACCTTGCTGATTTCGTGGACAGCGATCATACTTTTTTCTTTAAACTTAATAAATATATGGCATAAGCCAAGATTTCAACTGCAACAAGTTTGGGTGTCGGTTTGGGTATTTTGGGGGAAAGGGGACACTAGGGGGTGATGGAAAATGGAATGGGGGAATAGTGAATTGGTGGAATGGTGGAGTGATGAAGTGGTGAATTGGTGGAATAATGGAGAATAGGATGCAAAGGGTTAAAACAGGTTTTCAAATCCTATCTTGTAGGCAAAATGGAAAAGTTTTATGGAGAAAATCAAAAAGGCAATACCTACTACAGAGTTCATGATCCTTATAAACCTGATTGTGATAACAGGGCTTAATTTATCAGAGAGATAGGCTTTCAGGTTATCGGTGATAAAAACGGTCAGGATAATCGTACCGAAAAAGAATAACAATCCTTGTTGCTTAAACTGGTAGTTGACAGTAGCCACGCTTACAATACCCAGCCAAAAAATTAAAACCGAGGGGTTTAAACCGTTAATAACCATTCCCTTCAACATTTGCCTGATAAAACCGGATGACTTATTGTTGCCATTACGCGGCGGTCTTTTTGTCGTCGATTTGAGCAGGCTCAAAAGTCCCAAAGCCAGCATAATACATCCTCCGATGATACCCAGCCACAATTGAAACCTCTGATCTTTGGCAAATTGTGCGATGCCAAAATAACAGATCGTAATATAGAATGCATCGCTGATCGAAATACCGATGGTCATGTGAAAGGCGGCCTTATAACCTTTTTCAAGGCTATTTTGCAACAAGGCAAAAAACACCGGACCAATCATAATGGTCAAAATCATTCCTGCTGCCAGCCCCTTGGTAATGGCTTCAAATGTTCCCATACATTGCCTTTGGTTCCTCCATGAAGCATCTCCCGATGGAAATAAAAAGCGTTACTTCAGGTCCATAGATGTCTCACTTTCTAAAAATGCCTTCCATTTTTCCAATTGAATTTTTTTAAGCACCCTTGGAAATTTGTTTTGTCCTCCCTCTTTGCCTTGAAGTTTAAGCCAATTGTAAAACATCTTAGGCGACAATACATCCACAAAAATCTCTTTTAAGGCAGCACTCCGCTCCACACGGTAATCATCATTGAGTATTTTCAAATGATGATCGATCCTTTCCTTCAGTTGAATGGCACTGACTTCATCATCGGTACCGATATACCAATGATGTGCGAATAACGTGTCATACGGTATTCCTGTGACAGAGAATTCCTTGATATTAATGTTTAGTTCATCAGCCACTAACTCTATGGCCCTGTTCATGTTTTCTACCGACAAGTGTTCACCACATAAACTCAAAAAATGTTTGGTCCTGCCTGTGATGACGATTTCGCAATCCTCCACTGAGACAAATTTGATGACATCCCCGATCAAATAGCGCCATGTGCCGGCACAGGTAGATAACAGCAAGGCATACTCCTTACCCGCTTCTACCTGATCGATCATTAAGGTTTGCGGTTTGTCAATGAGCTCTCCGTCACAGTCGAAATTCTCTTCATTAAAGGGGATGAACTCGTAAAAAATGTCATTATTCAGCACCAACCTCATGGAATTCGTGTCGGGGAATGCCTGAAATGCGATAAAACCCTCTGACGCCAGGTATGTTTCTATATATTTCAGAGGCCTGGCAAACAGTTTTTCGAAGCCCTTTTTGTAAGGATGGAAAGATACACCCCCATGGACGTAAATCATTAAATTGGGCCATATATCATGGATAGTATTTACCCCATAGAAATCGATAATCTTTTCCAATAAAATTTGAATCCAGGCCGGAACCCCGACAATAACACCGATATCCCAATCCTTGGCGTTGATGGTGATTTCATCCAGTTTAGCATTCCAGTCAGTATTTTGCGAAATCTTTTTTCCCGGTTTATAAAAATGCTGAAACCAAAAGGGCAGTTGGCTGGCAGTAATACCACTCAGGTCTCCCTCGAAATAGGTGCCGTTGAAATTCAAATGTGTACTTCCTCCAAGCATTAAAATGCCCGAATTGAACAATCTGTCGGGGAGATCATATTTGGAAAGGGTTAGAATTTGCCTGATACTGGTTTTTCTAACCGCTTTTATCATGTCCTTGGTAATTGGAATATATTTGGACGAGGCCTCCGAAGTGCCCGAGCTGAGGGCAAAATATTTTACTCTTCCCGGCCAGCAAACATTAAATTTTCCAGCCCTGTTTTTGTACCACCACTCATTGTAAATTTTGTTGTAATTATATACCGGAATGTTCTCTTTAAACTTCTCATAAAAACTGTACCTTCTATAGCTTTTAAATTCGTTCAGCACCTCCCAGAAGCAATATTTTCTTCCGAATTCGGTTAGGTTGGCGGTAATTAACAGCTTTTTAAGTTCCAGTTTTTGAAGCTCAAAGGGGGAAGAGTACTCCTGGTCTAAACTTTCCCTGATTCTGATACCTTTTTTCAGTAAAGTAGCTAAAAGCGGCATATACTTTCTATTCCCTGAATTAAATGTGGTCTAATGTCCATACTCAAAAAATGTCCATCCCCGGAATTATCGATAACCATGGATAAATTGTCCCCTGAATTTAATTTATTTGCCATAATAAATCATGGTTATCTATTATAAAGTTAATCAATATTTATAAAATGGATGTTAAAAATAACATTAAAGAATTCGAAAAAAAACTTTCCGGAACCGGGTGCCGCCTGGTTGCGGTAAGCAAAACCAAGCCTAATGCGCTAATTCTAAACGCTTATGAAGGCGGTTTCAAAGATTTTGGGGAGAATAAGATTCAGGATCTGGTAGTTAAGCATGAAGCCCTGCCCAAGGATATCAGATGGCATATGATTGGACACTTACAGCGGAACAAGGTGAAATACATTGCTGACTTCGTTTATCTGATTCACGCCGTCGATAGCCTGAAATTGCTAAAGGAGATCAATAAGCAAGGGGTAAAAGCAGACCGGATAATCCCTTGTCTTTTGCAGGTACACATCGCTTCAGAATCGACGAAATTCGGTTTGAATGAAGATGAGTTATTTTATTTAATTGAAAGCCCGGAATTTGAAGAAATGCATAATATTCAGATAAAAGGATTAATGGGGATGGCCACCAACACCATGGACAAAAACCAGGTCAGGACGGAATTCCGGTACCTGAAATCCCTGTTCGACAGATTAAAGAACGCGTATCGAAGTCCACGCCTGGACATGAAAGAACTTTCTATGGGCATGAGTGGTGATTATGAAATCGCCATCGAGGAAGGGGCCACTATAGTCAGGATCGGCAGTGCCATTTTTGGAGAACGTAACTATCAGGCAAGATGAACAAGAATCAAGTGTTGGTAGCCGGTGCGGTGTTAGGGCTTTTGGCTGTGGCACTGGGAGCCTTCGGGGCCCATTCGCTAAAGCCTTACCTGGTTGAAACAGGTCGATTGGATACTTTTGAAACTGCCGTAAAATACCAGTTTTACCATGCCCTCGCGCTTTTGTTTCTTTCAATTTTTATGAAATCGGAAAATCACAGGTTTTTAAAATCAGCAGCCCTGTTGTTTTTGTCAGGCGTTATCATTTTTTCGGGGTCCTTATATATTTTGTGTTTGACCAATACCGGGATCTGGGGCGCTATTACGCCAATCGGAGGGGTTTTAATGATCGCAGGATGGGGATTTCTGATTTATTTTGGTATAAAAAAAGCCGGGTAAGCCCCGGCTTACATGTCGATTGATTTTTTACTAGTTGGCTGATTCTCCTACAAGAACGTTTCCATACAATGTCACTTTGGTACGTCCTTCACCGGCATTTGAAAGTATGGTAACGACTTTGTTTTGTACGCCGGATTTATTGGTACTGTTAAAAACTACCTCTATTTTGCCTGTACCACCCGGAGCTATGGGTTCTCTGGGCCACTTTGGCACGGTGCACCCGCATGTTGTCAATACATTTGAAATGATCAAAGGCTCATTTCCCGTATTTTCGAAATCAAAGGTGTGCTCTACCTTATCACCTTGCTTAATATCACCAAACTCATACCGGTCTTCGGCAAATGCCAAAACCGGACCGCCGGTTGACTGGTTTTCTTTCTTTTGCTGGGCCTGAACAGCCACATTCGCCAATAAAAATGCTAAAACTAAGATTATCTTTTTCATTTCGCTTGTCTTTGTTATTCCAAATTTATAACGTAAGTATTTGAGAAACAATTATAATACCGACATTTAATTTAATTACCTGGCCGATGTAATAAATATCCTCAGGTTAAATGCTTATGATAACACCGTTTTTAACACTTTAGTTCTTGTTGTTTTCAAAGAATTCGTTATTGAAATTCAATAAATAGAGTTCCTGTGTGGCCCTGGTTACGGCTGTGTACAACCATCTAAGGTATTCTTTGTCAATCCTCTCTTTCAGCAAATAACCCTGATCTAAAAATACCACCTTCCATTGCCCCCCCTGGGATTTATGACAGGTGAGTGCGTAAGCAAATTTTACCTGAATAGCATTTAGATAAGGGTCACTTTTCAAGGCCTTTGCTCTTTCTTTTTTTGATGCCAGGTCCCGGTAATCTTCCATCACGCCCCTGTATAAGTGCCTGTTCTCCTGTTCACTTAAAGCAGTGCTGTGTGAATAAAGGGTATTCAGTAGTACTTTCGCCTGTAAAACGGGTTCTGAAGGATAATCAATCAATCGCAGGTCCAGATTGGCAAACCTGAAACCGTACATTTCTTCAATCAGGCCTACCTTCATCACCTCCACAAAGTCCCCGTTAGCCAAAAACCCCGCCTGCGAGTCCTGGGGTAGTACGGCATAATTGTTTCTTACCACCATCAGGTAATCTCCTACTTCCAGCTCATTTTCATAAAAATGAATGGTACGCCTGATAAACTGGTTGTAAGCCACGGCGTTTTTATTGGACCGGCAGATTATAATGGTATTTTCAATGCCAAATTTATCATAGGCATATCTTAAGCCATCCTCCATTTTTTGATTTCCCATCCTGAAAACGTCCTTGAATCCCCTGGTTTTAAAATGTATTTCAAATTGGTTGGCCATGATTTTTTCCCTAAGGTTGGTCGCATTCAGCAGAATCCCGGAATGTTGTTCCTGGCGCATGACTTCGGTGAACTCGACGGATTCAATGTGTAAGGCAAAATTGGTTAACAGGTGGTCAAGTTGCAGGGCAGGGCTTTCCTGTTGTCCTACCGGAGGTAACTGGGCGTTGTCGCCAATCAAAATCAGTTTGTTGGAAGGTTCCTCAAACACAAACCACATAAGATCTGCCAACAGGCTGTTGGTGCCAAATTCTGCCTGGTCTGTAACCATTGAAACCTCATCTACAATGAAAATGGTGTTTCTGTGGTAGTTTTTCTGCCTTTTGAAAGTTAATGACTCGTTGTCATCCTGCCCGACTTTATAGATGATTTTATGGATGGTAAATGCCTTTCTTCCGGCATACTGGGCCATTACTTTGGCCGCCCTGCCGGTAGGAGCCATAAGCAAGGATTTATAATTATAATATTTCAACACCTTAACCAGCGACGTTACCACCGAGGTCTTGCCTGTTCCCGCATAACCTTTAATCAGCAGCGTCGATTTTTCCTTGTTTTTTTCCGGAATAAAATCGTCTAGCAGGCCAAAAAGCTGCAACTGCCCCCGGGTTGGCTGAAATGGAAACTTTTTGGTAAGGGCCTCCGAAGGTTTGGCTAAATATCGGGTCATTGACTTTTACAAAATCACAAATTCGATGCGACGGTTTTTTTGTTTATTTTCTTCGGTATCATTAGGCGCGATAGGCTTTTCCTGGCCATACCCCCTGAATTTGAGACGGTTTTCCCTGATGCCCTGTTTTATGAGGTACCTGTAAACAGACTTGGCCCGGTTGACGGATAACTCTTTGTTATAGCTGGCGGAGCCGGAGTTGTCGGTATGCCCTGCAATGCCGATGTTGACTGTCGGGTTTTCTTCCAGAAATCGTCTGACTTTCTCCAATTCGGTGATAGACTTCTCTTGGAGCTCGTATTTGTCAAAATCGAAAAACAGGTTGTTAAGTATGGTCGCAGTTCCGGTTTTTATAGGATCCAGGTATATATCTATTGAAACCGGGTCAAGCTGGGATGCACCTTGATAGTCAAAAGCCAGGCTCTTAAACAGATAACCTGTTTTATTAACATACAAGGCATATTCTTTCCCTTCGGTGATGACCATCAGGTATTCTCCGCTTACCTTATCGGAAGTCACTGAAGAAATCATTTCATTGGGCAACAGGTCGAATAATTCTACCCTGGCGCTAAGGTATTCCCGGGTTTCGCTGTCAATGACCCGGCCTTTTACGAAATTACTTTTATGGCTGACCTGAATTTCCTGAGGCATATCAAATTCGTACAAAGCACTTTTTGCCCCTACCCTTTTGCTCAGGTTTTCGTTTGAATAATAGCCTCTTTTGCCATCTGAGGTTACAAACAGAGACACCTGTTCTTCATAGGTATTGATTGGATAACCCAGATTTTTTGGTTTCTGCCATACATTGTCAGATAATTCGGAATAAAAAAGATCAAAGCTACCAAATCCGGGATGACCATCGGAAGCAAAATACAGTGTCTGACCATTAGCATGAATGAATGGCGATACCTCATCTTCCTTGGTGTTCACTGGCTTGCTCAGGTTTACGGGAGGAGACCAGATGCCATCTTTTTTAAGATAGCTGACATAGATGTCCCGTTTTCCCAAACCTCCGGGCCGGTCCGATACAAAGTACAGGGTACGTCCGTCAGCCGACAAGGAAGGTTGCGACTCCCAGTATCTGCTGTTGACACCACTTCCCAGATTCTTGGGTCTGGTCCATTCATCTCCGATTTTATAGCTTATAAACAAATCACAGCTTCCATAACCTTTCCGTCCCAGGCATGAAGTAAAAATCAATGTCCTTCCATCACCTGAAATGGTGCAGGTACCTTCGTTGTTGGAGGTATTGATCATGTCCGATATGGAAACCGGCCTGGACCATTCACCATTTTCATCTTTTTCACTGATATAGAGATCCTCGTCATAATTGGCTGACAATCCTTTTCTACCCGTAAAAATGATGGATTGCTGGTCTGCGGTCAATACAGGGAAGTACTGTAATGAAAGTGCATTGACCTTGTCAGGCAACGGTCTTGCGTTGAAAGGAAGCCTGTTTCCCATATTATCCCTGGCATACTGAATACTTTGCAAAATTTTTCCGGCCTGAGGGGCCAGCTTTCTATCGACAGGCTGAATGGACAGAAATCTATCGACTAATTCCTTTGCCTTATCATAATCGCCGTTTTTAAGCGCAATCTCTGATAAAAAATAGTAGGCATTAGAAAATTTGGGGTTTTTCGGTTCCAGTTCTACCACCTTGAGATAGTTCATTTTGGCTTCTTCCTGGTATCTCATCAAACCATATATATATCCTTTTCTATTGTAAGCCTCTACAAAATCATCATCTTTATCTGTAGCAAGATCCAATAGTTTAATTGCCTGTTCATACTGCCTTCTAACCATAAACATCTCAGACTCCTGGTAATAGGCGATGGCCTTTTTGGATCTGGAAGTATAGGCTTGATTTCTTTGGGCAAAAAGGTTAAAACAGTTGAGTGATAGTAAAATAATTAATACCTCTTTCATAAAAACGTCATAAAAAAACTTATTTTAATAACGCAAATTAGCGTTAAATGATTTTCACCTGATGATATTTCCAACGGGCTGTTCCGGCGCATCAAAGCCGAAAAGCGCATTGATCAGCTTAAAGCTTTTATATTGATCCAAATCTCTGATTGTGATATTCTTTTCAATAATCCTATTTGACCGGATCAATGATGCACGCATAGTACCGGCCAGTAACGGAGTGGCCGGCGTTACCCACTGCTTCCCGTCATAGAAGATGATGTTCCCATATGAAAAGTCCGTTACCATACCGCGCTTTACTATAAGTATGTCATCACATTCACCTTTGCGATGACAAAGATCGGTAAGATGCGTGCGATCTTCAAATTTATATTCATAGTTTACATCATCATCATAGACCACCTTCAATGTGTTAATGTCTTTTCTTTTGTAGGAAATATATTCAATTTTTATTATTTCTTCCTGGTAAATGATCCTGCATTTAATAATTTCGGAATTTTTTAAGGGTGGAAGCTGAATAAAATGTGAGAGGTCGGCCTTTTTTTTCAGGCCGAATAGCGCTGAACGGGCATGGTTAAACCTTTGGTTGTGAAAATCCAGGTTTTTTATTCCCGAAGCTGTGATTTTTAATGACTCAAGCAAGCGGCACATACACTTTGTCAATCATTTCCTGATATTCCAATTTGGGATCACTGTTCACGGTAATACCTCCGCCACTTCTGAAAAAACAGCTTCCTTCTGCTTTTTCCATAAATCTGATCATCACCCCGCTATCCAGATCCCTGCCGTTAAAATAACCAAAAATTCCTGTAAAAAATCCCCGGTCGCCTTTTTCACTTTGCTTGATAATGTCCATCGTTTTTGTCTTGGGGGCTCCGCTGACAGAACCCGCAGGAAGTAAGGAAATCAGGATATCTCCTATTTTCTCCGTGTAGTTTTTGTCCAACCGGCCGGTTATCTCCGAACTCACTTGTAACAAATTTTTTTGATGGGTTCTGATCTCATCGATAAACCGGAACCTTTTCGTCTTGACTCCGGTAGCTACCCGGCTCAAATCGTTTCTTATCAGATCGACAATGGTTACATGCTCAGCCAGTTCCTTAGGGTCATTCAGGATGGTTTCTTCAGCGTTGGGAAAGTCTTTCCCAATGGTGCCTTTCATAGGAAACGAGGCGATTTCACCCTTTTTAATCGTAATAAAAGTCTCGGGGGAAAACACCAGAAACCGGTTATCATACAGCAGCTTATACTTGGCAGCACTTTGAAAAAAGAGGGTAGGAAAATCCAGGTTAATACTTATCTCTGTTTTGTGGGTAAGGTTGACCAGGAATGAATTCCCGTATTGAAGGTTTTTGGATACGATGTCGTAGCTTTTTTTGTATTGGGGGTAGGAAATGGGCCGTTTTTCCATGTTGACAGCTTTGACTATGTCTGAATGATGCGAAAAATTCCGGTACCCATTGACGTCGAATAAAACAGGAAATCCGGGCAGGTCCTTCACAGGAATGACGATTGGGTTTTTCATTTCGAAATCAATGATAAACAAAAAGGGAACCTGCTCCCTTCCCAATTCATTCATCATTTGAAATTGCCTGACGCTTTCGTTTTTTATCATAATTTGAATCCGAAATCTAATCACCCCATCCTCGTTTATCATAATTTGAATCCGAAATCTAATCACCCCATCCTCGTTTATCATAATTTGATTACAAAATCTAATCACCCCTACCAATATTTTGTCCCTACGGGACATACCTCCCCATAACCTTTACCCCTTCCGACCGCATTGTTCCTTTTAAACGATAGATTCCCCCACGAACACCTCCTCACACCCACACCCAAACCCACACCCAAACTCCACCCTCCCTAAGGTATGTGCATGTATTTATGTATTTGTAATGATATATGCCATTTGGGATGTTGTTTTACGTAGTCAACAACTTGGGGTATCATTATTTCTCGTTTGGACCACTCGGGCTGTAAGTAGAGATGGCATTGTTTGTCGACTAAAGCGGCATGTTGTTCAGCCCATGTGAAGTCGCTTCTATTGTAAATCACCACTTTGAGCTCGTTGGCCAGTCGATAAATATCGGGTTGGGGTTTTTTAAATTTTTTGGGTGAAAAGCAAATCCAGTCCCAACGGCCCGATACCGGATAAGCGCCTGAGGTTTCAAGGTGGGTTTGAAAGCTGCAGGATTTCAGTTCATCTGTTAAAGCAGACAAGTCATACATTAACGGTTCACCACCAGTGACAACCACGATATTCGATGGTTGGGTAGCTGCTTCACTGACAATATTGCTTATTTTGATTTTAGGATACAGGGAAGCATCCCAGGATTCTTTCACATCACACCAGTGGCAACCTACATCGCAACCTCCTAACCTGATAAAATAAGCCGATGTACCCTGGTGGTAGCCTTCCCCCTGAATGGTATGAAATGCCTCCATCAATGGAAGACGGTCTGTATTTTTTATTATTTTTATTGTTGTTTCTGACATAAAATTTTTTTTAAAGCGGGTGATTGAACCGCTGTTCATCATCATTACATACTATCTTTTACGGGAAGCTATTAAGGTATTGTGTAAAAGCGAGGCAATAGTCATGGGCCCCACGCCACCGGGCACAGGAGTGATAAAACCCGCTTTTGGTTCAACTTCCTCAAATTTCACATCCCCTTTCAATTTAAACCCTGATTTTTTTTCAGGGGCAGGAACCCGGTGAATTCCCACATCAATTACCACCGCTCCCTCTTTCACCATATCCCCTGTAACAAACTCAGGCCTGCCAATGGCGACAATCAATATGTCGGCCTGCCTGGTAACGACTGGCAGGTCTTTAGTGCGGCTATGTGTGACCGTAACGGTACTGTTGGCGGTCTTTTTATTCCGTGACATCAACACACTTACCGGTGTTCCGACAGTATGGCTTCTGCCCATTACCACACAGTTTTTACCGACTGTATCGATATTACTTTTCTCCATCAATAAAAGGATTCCTTTGGGTGTGGCAGGGATCATCGTGGGTAAATCCAGCAGCATCCTGCCCAGGTTAGCCGGGTGAAAACCATCCACATCCTTTTCCGGTTTAATGGTGTCTACTACCTTTTGCTCATCAATATGCTCCGGGAGTGGCACCTGTACAATAAAACCGTCTATTTCAGGGTCGTCATTCAGTTCCCGTACCTTGTCAAGCAATACTTCCTCACCGGTAGAAGCAGGCAAATGAATGCGTGTAGATTTAAAACCAACCTTTTCACAAGCCCTCACTTTGGCATTTACATAGGTGAGGCTGGCGCCATCGTCCCCAACCAGTACAGCAGCGAGGTGTGGTACCTTGCCCCCCGCAGACTGGATTTTTTGAACCTCAGTGGTAATTTCTTCCAGAATTTCATTGGAGATCTTTCGTCCGTCAATTAGTTGCGCCATGTTGTTTAAATAAGGATTGATTTATGAATGATGCTCCGTTTAATTTTCCAGTTTCAAAACAGCCATAAAAGCTTCCTGTGGTATCTCCACATTACCTACCTGGCGCATCCTTTTTTTGCCTTTCTTTTGTTTTTCCAAAAGTTTTCTCTTGCGTGTTATATCCCCTCCGTAACACTTGGCTAGTACGTTTTTCCTCAATGCCCTTACACTCTCCCTGGCAATTATCTTCGTGCCAATGGCAGCTTGTATGGCAATCTCAAACATTTGCCTTGGTAACAACTCCCGTAATTTTTCACAAAGTCTTTTTCCCCACTCATAAGCCTTGTCCCTGTGCACAATGGCTGAAAGTGCATCTACTTTTTCGCCGTTCAGCATGATATCCAGTTTCACCATATTGGACTGCCTGAATCCAATCAGTTCATAATCCAGTGAAGCATATCCCTTCGAAATAGTTTTCAGGCGATCGAAGAAATCAAATACAATCTCCGATAACGGTAATTCAAAGGTCAGCTCCACCCTGTCGGCTGTCAAATAGATTTGATTTTTAATCATACCCCTTTTATCCATACAAAGGGCAATTACGGCACCAATGTAGTCCGACTTGGTAATAATTTGCGCCCTTATAAATGGTTCTTCGATATGGGAAATGGTGTTGGGTTCCGGCATTTCCGAGGGGGCATTCACGGGAATAATCCCATCGTCTGTTTTGATCGCATGAAATTCTACAGAAGGCACGGTAGTAATCACCGTCATACCAAACTCCCTTTCCAGTCGCTCCTGGACAATCTCCATATGTAACATCCCTAAAAATCCGCACCTGAATCCAAAACCCAAAGCTACTGAGGTTTCGGGTTCCCATACCAGTGAGGCATCATTTAACTGGAGCTTTTCCATAGAGGCACGCAATTCTTCATATTCGCTGGTTTCAACAGGGTAAATCCCTGCAAAGACCATGGGTTTAACATCTTCAAATCCCTTTACCACATTTTTGGTGGGATTATCAACATGCGTAATGGTATCGCCGACCTTCACCTCTTTGGCCACTTTGATGCCCGAAATCAAATAACCCACATTGCCGGCACTTATTTCATCCCTTGATTCCTGGCCTAACTTCAGTACTCCGATTTCATCAGCATCATAAGTCTTTCCGGTGTTTACAAATTTTACTTTGTCACCTTTTTTGATACTGCCATTAAAAACCCTGAAATATACTTCTATGCCCCGATAGGCGTTAAATACCGAATCAAAGATCATGGCCTGCAGGGGTGCGGCAGGATCTCCCTGGGGGGCAGGAATCCTTTGAATAATGGCAGCGAGTATTTCCCCGATACCGATTCCTTCTTTGCCGCTGGCATGGATGATTTCTTCCCTGGAGCATCCAATCAAATCAACAATTTGGTCAGAAACATCCTCTGGCATGGCACCCGGCAAGTCGATTTTATTTAAAACAGGAATGATTTCCAGGTCATTGTCAAGGGCCAGGTAAAGGTTAGAGATGGTTTGAGCCTCAATGCCCTGTGAAGCATCTACAATAAGCAGGGCCCCTTCACAGGCAGCGATAGACCGTGAAACCTCATATGAAAAATCAACATGACCGGGGGTATCGATAAGGTTTAAAATGTACTTTTCACCATTGAACTCATACTCCATTTGAATGGCATGACTCTTTATAGTAATACCGCGTTCTCTCTCCAAATCCATGTCATCGAGCAACTGATCCTGCATTTCCCGCTCCGACACGGTATCAGTGAATTGTAATAACCGGTCAGCCAGGGTACTTTTACCATGGTCGATATGGGCAATGATACAAAAGTTCCTTATTTTATCCATTTACTTAAAAGAGATGCAAAAATAGCAATAATTAATTCTTAATCGATACATTCCCGAGGGATAAATCAGAATTAATTTATTGTCGCAAGCTTCCCCGTTTTTAAAAATTATCAAGGCAAATTGAGAATCAATTATGGGAATAGTTTTGATAGTTATGATTGATTGTTAATTTTAACTTGAATTACAAATATTAATTGTTGTTATAATCCTTTAAAGTGCACATTCTTGGAATTGATATTGGTGGAACCGGCATCAAAGGCGCACCGGTAGACACTAAAACCGGAGATCTGCTAGAAACCAGACACCGCATTCCTACACCCTCACCAGCCACGCCCCAATCTGTCATTAATACGGTTGCCGATATTGTTCATCATTTTAATTGGCATGGTCAGGTAGGCTGTGGATTTCCGGCGGCTATCAAGCATGAAACCGTGATGACGGCTGCGAACATTGACAAATCATGGATTGGCTTAAATGCGGGCAAGAATATTGAAAAAAGAATAAACTGCCCTACCCACATGGTTAATGATGTGGATGCGGCAGGTTTGGCAGAAGTGGCCTTCGGAGCAGGCAGAAAGGAGAAAGGAGTCGTAATTATGGCGGCGGTTGGCACTGGTATAGGTACGGCTCTCATAAGTAACGGGCATTTGTTTGAAAACTCCGAACTGGGTCATCTCCTGCTTCATGGACAGATCGCTGAAAAATATACTTCCAATGCCGTAAGAAAAAACCTGGATTTGAGTTGGGAAGAGTTTTCGGACAGGTTAAGTGATTATCTGCGAAGGCTCGAGGAACTCTTCTGGCCGGATTTGTTTATTATCGGCGGGGGGGTGAGCAAACACCATGAGACTTTTTTTCCAATGCTAAATATCCATACGAAAATTGTGCCCGCCAAATTGCTGAACAATGCCGGTATTGTGGGTGCTGCGCTGGCTGCTGAGTATAACAATTTTTAGACCGAAAGGAAGAACAAGCCATTTCACCAAACAACGCTGATTGAATATGATAAAGGTCACCAATGTGTACAAAAATTTCAAGGAAGTAAAAGCTGTTAACGGCATCGATCTGTTCATTACAAAAGGCGAATACGCCGCTCTGCTGGGCCCAAATGGCGCTGGTAAGACTACCCTGGTAGAAATGATAGAAGGGCTGCAACATCCCGATTCAGGGGAAATCGAGATCATGGGAAAAGGCTGGAAAGATCATGCAGAGGACTTGCACCACATTATCGGCCTGTCATTGCAGGAGACACGTTTTATAGACAAGCTCACGGTCCTTGAAACTTTAAAACTTTTTGCCAGTTTCTACGGACTGGACAAAAAGCGTATATTGGAAATCCTTGAGTTGGTCAACCTGAATGAAAAAAGAAAGTCATACGTTGTAAACTTATCCGGTGGCCAACGGCAAAGGCTGGCGCTTGGTATAGCCCTGCTCAATAACCCTGAAATCCTGCTACTCGATGAGCCTACTACCGGACTGGATCCGACAGCCAGGAGGGAAATCTGGGACATTTTAATGGCTTTAAAAACAGCTAATAAAACCACCATGATCCTTACCACCCATTACATGGACGAAGCCGCTTACCTCTGTGAAAAAATTGTTATCATGGATAAAGGGCAGATTTTAGCCGAAGGGACACTGGAACAGCTACTTTCAAAACATAAGCAGGGCGAAGTAATAAGTTTTGAAACCAATGGATCGATTCAGGAGGACCAGCTTCCCCGTAATGAAAAAATCATCCAATCGATTATTGATCCGGCAGGTAACAAAGGAGAGATAATCGTAGGGGACCTGGTGAGCTACCTTCCTCTTTTTTTGGCGTTTATTAAAAATCAACAATTGGCACTGACGTCACTTGAATGTAGAAAAATGACCCTGGATGACCTGTTTATCGCTATGACCGGAAGGCATCTGGACCAATGAATTAATAAGGTAAAACATGATGAAGCAGATATCACAATTAATCGGTATGCACCTGAAAGAATTCTTCCGCGAGCCGGGGATCATCTTCTGGGCCATACTTTTTCCCATACTGATGGCCTGGGGGTTGGGGCTGGCATTTACCAAGCAAAATGAGTTGATAAGAACCATCGCCTTGGTCGATGAAGAAAATTCACTGATCAAACGCGAGGATTTCGGTCAATTCTTCGTCAGCCTAAACCCCGGAGAAGGTCAGCCGCTTGTAAAAAAAATTGGTAATGAGCAACTGGGCATTACCACTTATCAATTCCGGAAGTCTGACTGGCAGGAGTCAATTATTATGCTGAAACGAGGAAAAATAAGTATGATTATGGAGTTGGTCAATGATTCGGTCGTTTACCATTTCGACCCACTTAATCCTGAAGCGCAGCTCGCCTATTTGCAAATTAACGCCGCTTTCAACCAGAAAAGTGAGCCAACCAAATCTGTCAATATAAGCCCACTTACCCAGACCGGAACCCGCTATATAGACTTCCTGGTGCCAGGCTTAATGGCAATGGGCATCATGATGTCATGCATGTGGGGTATCAGCTACTCGCTCATTGACAAGCGCATGAAAAAGCTCCTGCGCAGAATGGTGGCTACGCCCATGAAAAAATCAAACTTCTTGTTTGCCCAGTTTGTGGCCCGATTATTACTCAATTTTGTAGAATCAGGCTTGCTCTTCCTTTTCGCTTATCTGTATTTTGATATTAATTTACAAGGTAGTTGGCTTGCTTTGATTCTTATACTCATGGCCGGTAATCTGGCATTCACCGGAATTGCTATTTTTGTTTCCTCCCGCACTGCCAACACACAGGTAGGAAACGGGCTTATCAATCTGGTAGTCATGCCTATGATGGTCCTTTCCGGCATTTTTTTCAGCTATCATAACTTTCCTGATTGGGCTATTAACATTATTCAAAAATTGCCACTCACAATTTTGGCTGACAACATCAGAAGTATTTTTATAGAAGGAGCGGGTCTGGCAGAAATTGCTACACCGTTTTTTATTCTGCTTGCTGTAGGGGCAATCGCCTTTTTTTCAGGACTAAGGATCTATAAATGGTATTAAAACAGTCAGGCGGCGGCTTTGCTATTGCGCATAATGCCTTCATACGCCGTAGGCCACTTATCTGCTAATATTATACATACCATCCAGACACTGGGAATTGCGCATTCCGGCATAATTACCGGCAGACAAAGATAAAAGGACTGGTATCCTTGAGCAATCATGCTCGCAAGCCAGAAAAGCAAAGGATCAAAACTGTCCGGTAATAATACAAAAAATTGTCCGTTTATGATACAATATATTGACTTTTCTTAAAATAAATATGTTATAAACATTTGATTTACAATATTTTATGTTTTTGGCATACGAATTGATTATTTAGTACGCAAAAGTCAAAAACTCAAAATAAATATTTCAAAAAACAATGCAAATTAACAAGTCATGAAAAAATCAAATAATATAACCGGAAAGTTAAAATTGATCACAGGAATCGCGATGGGTGCTTTAATAATGGTCTCAAGTCTGGCAAACGCTGAACCTAACCACAAAACCAAAAAGGATGAAGCCACAGAGGCTAAAGTGGCAGCCCTTGAAGCCGAGGTGTTGGAACAGTTGGAAAAAGAAGAAGATGTACTGACTGAATTCGACCATCTTAGCTTACCCATGGTAAAAGTATTTGATGCCAACAACGAACTGATCTATGAGGCTGTTATGGATGATATTGAAATGATCCAGGATAAAAAACTGCTATCGTTCATACACCGAAGTGATTTACTGATGAACTTTGAAAATATCTCTTATTACCAATTAGGTTATTAAAATAGCTCCCCTGAAAAGAAAAATTTGATGAGAGGGGAAGTCTGCCGGCTTCCCTTTTTTTCTCTCAACCCGGTTTATTTTTTTACCGCTTTTACGTTATTGCCGGCTACTTTATCTTTGTGAAAAACCGGAATAATTAACCAATTACGCCTTTGAAAATTGCCGAAAGTTTAGACGGATTCTGGGTTACAGCAATCATGTTGCTATTTGCCATTGCCATAGTAATACAGTTCTATGGTATCATTCGGGAGGTTATTAATTATTTTTTCAAAGATCATATCAACCGGTATTTGTTAACCATCCGGTTAAAACCTCATTACAAAGAAGTATTGATAGAAAAGTTTGGGTACTATCATCACTTAAATGATCAAGATAAGTCGATTTTTGAAAAAAGGGTTCAAAAATTCATAAATATCAAGGAATTCGTGCCGAGAGGTGGAATAAAGCATATTACCGTTGAAATGAAAGTTTTAATTGCGGCCTCGGCCATACAGCTTACTTTTGGCTATCCCAGCATATATTTTATGCATTTTCGTAAAATCATTTTGTATAAAACCGACTATTATTCCAACATCACACAAAAATATCATCAGGGTGAAGTAAACACCCGCGGCTTCATTATCTTATCATGGGTAAATTTTGTGAAAGGATATAATGAGGCCGACAGTGGGCGTAACCTCGGGCTTCATGAATTGGCACATGCCCTTAAGATCGAAAACGCTATCAGAAATAATGAGTATAATTTTATCGATGAAAACTCTTTGAAGTCTTTTTACAGGCTGGCAAAACATGAGATAGAAAAAATACGGTTGGAAGGATCTTCTTTTTTCAGGTCTTATGCTGGCACAAATGTTCATGAATTTTTTGCCATTGTCGTTGAGAATTTTTTTGAAAGACCTGAACAGTTTTACCGGTATGATCAGGAGTTGTACCTCGTTACTACGCAATTGTTAAAGCAGGATCCGCTTTATCATGCCAGGCTTTGAGGGGTTTGTCGGCCACTGCCGGTAACCATGTTCATGCACTTAAACAGGGAACAAAAAAACTGTCCGGTAACGATACAAAAAATTGTCCGGTAATAGCACAACTTATTTACACATTTTTGCGTATTCCGTATTAACTATATGAATTTCGACATTTTAGGTTTTTGGCACAGGGATTGACTATTAAATAAGCAGAAAGTCAAAAACTCAAAATAAATACTTCAAAAACAATACAAACTATCAAGTCATGAAAACACTATTTAATATAAACCGAAAATTAGCCTCGATTACAGGTATCGTGATGGGCGCTTTAGTAATGACCACAACTTTGGCAAACGCAGCAGCAGACAGTACAATGATCGATGACAAAATCTCTGCAGCTAAAATAGCCGCACTGGAAGCTGAAGTTTTGGCACAGATGAAAGACGAAGATAACTACCTGGCTGAATTGAAAGCTTTCAACAAACCGATGATCAAAATTTTCAATGAAAACTATGAACTTATTTACGAAGGTATCGTAGATAATAAAGAGGCTATTGAAGACAAACAACTACTCATATTAATCCACAAAAGTGATTTCTTAATGAGTTTCGAAAATACTTCTTATTATAAATTACACAATTAAAAATCTCTCTAGGAGAGTGGTTAAGAAAAAGGGAAGCCTACAAGCTTCCTTTTTTATTTAAGTCCATTTTAATCAGATTCTGTTATTATCGTGCGGATAGCTTCAAAATATTATTTATATTAAGTTATCACTCAAAAATGCTTATTTAACGCAAAGTTATGCATCCCCTAATAAAGTGGATTCTACCTGTAACGCTGCTGGCAAGCATCTTAATCTCTTGCCGGAACGAAATAATCAGAACCAGCGATGAACCCAGGCAGGATCTCTCGCCAATGGAGGTAGTGGTATCACAACTTATCGCTTTGCAAAGCAACGATCAGCCGGATCCGGATCACGGAATCATGGTGGTCTTTGCATTTGCTTCTCCAAAAAACAAAAACAACACAGGTCCCATAGCCAGATTTAAGACCATGCTGCACAGTGATCCGTATGAGCCCTTGCTGAATCATATCAATTACAAGGTTGCCGAACACTTTGTGCAAGGCAGCGAGGCACAGTTTTTTGTTGAAATAACCAGCCGGGAAAACGAGGTGATAAAATATATCTTCGAACTGTCCCAGGTGAAAGAGGCTCCTTACACAGGTTTTTGGATGACTGAAGCTGTTATTCCCATTAAAAATCTTGTCAATCCCCACAATAGCACTATTAACGTCTAGTATTTGTTGTATTAAAACAAATCTCAATAATACAGGCACAATGCTCGTTACTGTATAATAACTACAGGCATGATTTTAAATAAGCAATTCATTATTCTCATATTTTTTCTGGCTCCCGCAATTGCCTGCCAGGAAGACAATGAACCGGCAGATGTTGCCGATGTAATTAACATGGAGGCCGTAACAGCTTTTCCGAATTTATCGTTTACAAAACCAGTGGACCTTCAAAGTGCCCATGACGGCTCCGGCAGACTATTCGTGGTTGAACAGGAAGGTATGGTCCGGTCTTTTATCAACAATCCGGAGGTTTCCGAAACTCAGCTATTTTTAGATATCAGGGACCGTGTAAATGACCGGGGCAGCGAGCAGGGGCTGTTGGGATTGGCATTTCACCCTGATTTCGTAAATAATGGCTTCTTTTATGTCAATTATACGGCAGGCAGCCCTGACAGAACTGTTATTTCCAGATTCAAGATAAACAGTGGCAACGCTGAGGAGGCAGATGAAAACAGTGAATTCGTGATTTTGACATTTAATCAGCCGTTTACTAACCATAATGGCGGACAACTCGCTTTTGGTCCGGACGGATATCTTTACATTGCCACCGGCGATGGAGGCTCGGGTGGCGATCCTCTGAACAATGGTCAGGATCGCAGTACTTTGCACGGCAATATATTAAGAATAGATGTAAACCCGGGAGCCGGCAGATTAAACTATACGATACCTGCCGACAATCCTTTTGTCGGTAACAGCAGTAACTTCAGGGAGGAAATTTACGCTTACGGATTCAGAAATCCCTGGCGGATGAGTTTCGATCCCGAATCGGGCAGGCTCTGGACCGGGGATGTAGGGCAGAATGCTTTCGAGGAAATTGATCTGGTGGAAAAAGGTGGGAATTATGGCTGGAAAATCATGGAAGGCGGGCATTGCTTTCCCGAGGAGGAACCATGCCAGCGGGAAGGATTGATTTTGCCAGTGTGGGATTATGCCCAGCAAGGGAATGGCCGCTCAGTCACCGGTGGATATGTTTACCGGGGATCGAATTTAACAGCGTTACAGGGGCTGTATGTTTATGGGGATTTTGTCTCCGGGAGAATATGGGCCCTTGCAGGTGATAATCCGGAAAATGTAGTAAACACTTTGCTGGCAGATACCGATCTTGCCATATCCTCCTTTGGTACCGATGAAAAAAATGAGCTGTTAATATGTGCATTTGACGGCAAAATCTACCGGTTAATAAATTCGCAGGGAGATAGATAATACTATAGGGAGATAGATAATACTATTCGGCAAGTTGGCTGACATATTCCTGCAAAAAATCATCAATACGCCTGAGACGGTATTGCATGACCCATCTGGGATGAGGCAATTCAATTAATGAATCAAAAAGTTGGGTATACCCATTCAACTTTTGCATATATTGGAAATTTTTTCCCCGTCCCAGAATAAAAGCCTTTTTGCTGCTACAGCCAAAAGACAACTGTTTTTTTAAGTTATCAACCATAAAAGGCTCCCAGCCGTCCTGCAGCGCTCTGATATCATAATAATTCAGATTTTTGTGGTCCCTGGTAAATCCTAACGGTGATACAGAACTGAAATAAAACCGGCTGTAGAACTTTTCCGGACCTCCCATTCTGGCAATCAGTTCGTAAATAAATTTTGAAGACAGCTCCGGTTTCGGATCAAAGGAATTATCGATCCCACAAACAGCCTTCAAACGAACAGGGTCAGTAAATGGAATGCCAGTCAGTCCCGCTCCGAATCTGCCGGGATTAATGCCTATTATCAGATACCTTTCATAGGGGTCTCCATAATATTTTTCGTAAAAAAGACGCGTAACCCTTTTGACAGGTTCTTCTTTATAAGGATTTAAGACATTTACTCCTGACGGCACCTCGGGATGATCGCTGAGCTGATCAAAAAACTGCAATACATTTTGCGCAAAAGTCATTCCCTGATATTAACCAAATTTCCGTTAAAAAAAACCGCTGTTAAATAGCATTTAATCCCCAAAAGAAATACCTACACCTTTGGCTGCCTTGATCAGGTAACTGTCTTTGTCTACAAAATTATAAGTACTGGTAGCTTCTTTTAACGAAACCGTACAGATTTTACTTCCACGATAACATACCATATGGCCAAATTCACGATCCAAAACCATTTCAAAAGCCTTCACACCAAAAAGTGTCGCTAAAATCCTGTCAAACGCAATGGGCGTACCCCCTCTTTGCACATGGCCCAGCACAGCCTCTCTTATTTCGGCTTGGCATCCGGCGTCCTTTAATTGCCTGGAAAGCAGGTAGGCCACCCCTCCAAGCCTTACATGCTCCTCGTGCTTGAGCTTGGCCTCTTTTTGAAACACTTCGCCACCTTTGGGTTTTGCACCTTCTGCAATGACAATGTTGGCAAAACCCTTGCCCTTTTTGTATCGCTTGTTGATATGGTTAACCACTTTATGAATATCATATGGAATTTCCGGGATCAAACACAGTTCTGCCCCTCCGGCTATGGCGGTATGCAACGCAATCCAGCCTGCATCCCTTCCCATTACTTCCATGATCATCACACGGTGGTGGCTTTCGGCGGTTGTGACCAGTTTGTCAAAACTATCGGTGGCAATTTGTACAGCCGTACGGAAACCAAAAGTAAAATCCGTAGCTGACAGGTCATTGTCAATTGTTTTAGGGACACCGATGATGTTGACCCCTTTTTCATAAAGTGCCTGGGAGATAAGCTGGGAACCATCCCCGCCGATATTAATAACAGCCTCTATGCCGAGTTGCTTTAACCGCTCAACCAGCATATCTGTTTTATCAATGTTTTCCCAGGTTCCATCTTCCTTTTGTACCGGATAGGATAATGGATTGCCCTTATTGGTGGTTTTCAATATAGTTCCACCCTTGATGTGGATTCCTGCCACTTTCTTGCTGGTAAGCCTCACAACATCGACAGGCTCCTTCATGACTCCGTTAAAGGCTTCAATACTTCCCAGCACCTCCCAATCCTTCTCTTTTTTGGCTCTTTTAAAAATGCCACGAATAACCGCATTAAGCCCTGGACAGTCACCCCCGCCGGTAAGGACCAGTACTTTCTTTTTATCCATAAATTTTCATGAAAAAAATGATCGACATAGATAATTCAGGGCGAAAAATCACTTCATTTCCCTTTGTCTCTTATTTGTTAAATGTAAGATTATTCTTGGATTAAACGCAATAATTTTAGGATTAATTACAATCCTTTTTTTATCAATGGCAGTATTGATAAACAGCCTGCTACCGGTCCAACCGCCAGCCATATGAAGATGGATTTGTCATGAAACCAGGGGTCCATCTGCTTTAAAAACTGAAGGCTGACAATGGTAACGGCAAAACCGATACTATTGACGATGGTAAGTGCTGTGCCTTTCATCTTCTGAGGGGCCGTACGGGCGACAACGGCCGAAAACTGCGGAGAATCAGTAACTACTGCCAACCCCCAAATAAGCAAAAAGACCAGGAACAAAGTGCTGTTAAGATAAAACGCAAACGGGGAAAACATACAACACACTCCGGAAATTAACAAGGCATAAAAAGCGACTTTGGAGCTGCTGATGCTTAATGACAGCTTACCGCCTACCGTACAACCTACCCCCCCGATGGCAATAATCAGAAAGGACCAAAGGGAAATATCAAATGCAGCACTTTCATGATAGGTTCGATAAATGGTTAACATGATTGGTATGAACGCCCAAAAACTATACAGCTCCCACATATGTCCAAAGTAACCAAAAGCTGCGGAGCGAAAAGCTTTATCTTTAAAAACCCTGAGGATACCATTAAACTCAAAATGACTCATCGGTTTACGGAAGGGGCCATCGGGAACAAAAAAATAAATCAACGCTCCACCAAATGCCGCCAGGCCAGAAGTAGCAAAAATCAGGGTTTCCCAGGGCAGGTTCCTGGTGAGGTTTTTCAACAAATGGGGAAAAGCGGTCCCGATTACCAGCGCCCCGACCAGAAGCCCCAACGCATTGCCAAGTCCTTTTTCGTACCAATCAGCAGATATTTTCATTCCTACGGGGTAGACGCCTGCTAAAAAAAAACCGGTTAAAAACCTGAATGATATGAGACCAATAAAGCCATTTGCTATAAAATACACGCCCAGATTAACGATGGCGCCCAGCAGGGTGGAATAAAAAAAGACTTTGGAGGGCGAGTAACGGTCGGCCAGTGACAAAAAAGCAAAAACCAGGGTACCTGTAATAAACCCCAGTTGAACAGCAGAGGTCAAATCCTCCACAGCGCCATCTCCTAACGAAAATTCACTTTGCAAGTCCCCGGAAATAGCATTACCCGCAAACCAGAGTGAGGTTCCGGCAAATTGAGAAAAAACAATGACGGGCAGCACCCAGACAGGGCGTAAGGGTTGGTTTTTCAAATAATTACGGATTTTTTGTGGTTAAAAATACAATCATTTTTCATTTTACTTTGTCTTTTTTTTATAATTATTACCTTTATCTCATCAATAAACACCAGGCTAACCATGATTAAAAATTTGCGTTGTTTTACCATCATATCGCTAGCTGTATGGCTCTTCTCCTGTGGCACCCAAAAAGGCGATTCGACCGTTAGAACTGAAGACACGGCTCCAGAAACTGTTGAAGATCGACCCATCGATATAAAAGGTGAGGAAGTAACCTATGAGGCTGATGGAATTTCCATGAACGGATTTATGGCTTACGATGCCAATCGAGCCGGTCAGCGCCCCGGAATACTGGTGGTTCATGAATGGTGGGGGCATAATGATTACGCCAGAAAAAGGGCTGAAATGCTGGCCGAAATGGGTTATGTGGCATTGGCTGTCGATATGTACGGTGAGGGACTGCAGGCCGATCATCCCGAGGACGCTGGCAAATTTGCCAGCGCAGTATTCCAGAATATAGAAGGTGCAAAGGCCAGGTTTACTGAAGCAATGGACATCTTAAAAGCCAATCCTGCCACAGACACTACCAAAATGGCCGCCATTGGCTATTGCTTCGGAGGTGGTGTGGTTTTACATATGGCAAGATTCGGTTTTCCTTTAAATGGTGTGGTGAGCTTTCACGGCAGTCTGGACACTGCAACTCCTGCACAATCTGGTGATATCAAAGCTGCCATTCTTGTCTGTCATGGCGCAGAAGACCCGTTTGTTTCACCCGAAAGCCTGGAAGGATTCAAAAAAGAAATGGCTGACGCCAATGCTAACTTCACCTTTAAGGCTTATGAAGGAGCTACCCACTCCTTTACTAATCCGGGAGCAGATGCAATGGGACAAAAGTTCGACCTGCCATTGGCTTATAATGAGGCGGCAGACAAAGCATCCTGGGAAGATATGAAAACGTTTTTTAATAAGATATTTGCCAATTGAATAGTTTCAGGTTAAAAGAACTAACCTCAGACGGTTAAAGTTAAGCGTAATTATTTAACATCACTGGCATCACCAACATCAGAATATCCTCATGCTCATCCTTCTCCTTAGGCACAATCAGGCCGGCCCGGTTGGATGCGGATAATTGCAATGTAACCTCGTCAGACTCCAGGTTATTGAGCATTTCCAAAAGGAAACGGGCGTTGAAGCCAATTTCAATGTCTTCCCCATCGTGCTCACACCTGAGCCGCTCAGACGCTTCGTTGGAAAAATCCAAATCTTCTGCCGAAATCTGCAGTTCGCTTCCGGTGATTTTTAACCTTACCTGATGGGTGGTTTTGTTGGCATAGATGGCTATCCTGCGTAGTGATCCTAACAATTCCAGCCTTTTGATTGTCATGTGGTTCGTATTATCCGATGGAATTACATTCTCATAATCCGGAAACCGCTCATCAATCAGGCGACAGATCAATTTGACATTTTCGAACTTAAAATAGGCGTTGGCCGGATTGAATTCCAGGGTGACATGAGTCGACTCTGCCGGTAAAGAGGCTTTGAGCAGATTGAGGGCCTTTCTTGGAATAATGATGGCATTGTCCGTTTCAGCCGCAACATCTACCCTTCTGTATCTGATCAGCCGGTGACCATCGGTGGCTACAAAAGTAGTGCTGTTCTCCCCGAGGTTCAAATATACCCCTGTCATAGCGGGCCGTAACTCATCATTGCTGGTAGCGAATATGGAATTGTTGATGGCGGTAGCCAGGATATCGGAGGATATATCAACCGTGTAGCCGTCGGATACAACCGGCACCTTAGGAAAATCAGTGGCATTTTCCCCGGCAAGCTTGTATCGCCCGTTGTCTGAACTTAATTCCACGCTGTAGGTCTCTTCGTCGATCGAAAATGCCACAGGCTGTTCTGGTAAATTTCTTAATGTTTCCAGCAATATTTTAGCGGGCACAGCGATACTGCCAGGGTCTTTGGCCTCCACTTCCATCTGGGTAATCATAGAGGTTTGAAGGTCTGAGGCTGTTATGGTCAAAAGGCCATCATTAATCTCAAACAAAAAGTTTTCCAGGATCGGCACTACAGGATTAGAAGTAATAACACCGTTGATTCCGGAAAGTTGTTTCAATAAAGATGAGGAAGAAACAATGAATTTCATAGAGTGAAGTTATATAATTTAAAACTGGGTAAAGTTAAAAATAAATTGATTAAAAAATAACTTCATTCTAATTTAAAGGCCCTGTTTAAATGCCACCTTCCGGCACTATTCAATCCGCTCAAAATCACTGTTAGCAGCAAGTATGCCATCCACCTTTTTTTGCCTGATGATGACCATTTGTTTAGATGGAAGTAGTTGGCCTAATCTTAGGCCTTTGCCTTCCAGTGGTGGGAAGATCTGTAGCTGGCGGTTTTTGGCGGCGTCCGTATCCTCTATAAAAATGATGTATTCAGGCTGGGCAGAGATCAAACTGTCATAATCAGGGAATTCCCCCGGCTCAATATACTGGTCAATTGCCAGGCCTGTGGTGGTTTCAAGGTAGTTCATCATTTTGACGGTATCTACACCAGATACATCGGCCACTTTAAAAAAGTTATTCTGATAGGCAATATGTAACTGAACAAGGTTATCTTTTACTGATTCCAGTTTTAAGGATTTAAGCGAAGACCAGGAGGTTTCAAAAGCTTTTTTGTTTCTCCAGTCGCTTAACTTCAACGCAAACAGCCCCGCCAGGTAACTGGAATATCCCGGTATATAAACTACATAGGGTACTGATTCCGATTTCTTCATCATGTAAGAAAGTGTCCTGGTAGGATTACCACCCGTGTAAAACGCCGAGATATCGTCTTTACCACTATAAAACTCAACCAATACGCCCTCTTTTGACAGCTTGTCTCTCACTTCATTGTCTGCAGAAGCCCCAACAGACCGGCTGGTTTCAACGCTGGTCATAACGGCAAAAATCAAACCCATCATTCTTTCATCTGTGGGGTATTTCTGATTAACCAGCCAGCCTTCACCTGTTTTTTCGAAGGAAATCAACCTGTCATGCTGCTTTAACGTTATTTTGTCAACCTGAGAGGTATCTATAAGGGTAAACTTATAACGATCAACGTACTGGTCAGACCGGTTTACATCCAGGAAAACAACCGCAGTATTGACCATGACAAGTGCCATGAATATAATAAACAACCTGATATTTTTTTTCCGTTGCATCACTAAAAACGTGTGAATTTTCTTTTTCTCCAATAGTATCTGGCCAAGCCATACATGATGATCAAAACCACCGGAAACCCCAGGTTTACAACCTGCCAAAAGACCCTTTCCCGACTAACTTTGACCTCATCCAAAAGCCTGATTTTAATCTCTTTATTTCTGGCAGTAATCAACCCCTGATCGTCCATCATGTATTGTAAGGCATTTTTAATGAAATCCTCGTTGGCAAATTTCTGTCTCATAAATTCACTAAATCCCAATTCCACAGGTTGCCTGTTCTGAAGGCTGAATTCGTTTTCAATAATATCTCCATCTCCCACAACCATTATTTTGGTAGGAACACTTTCATTCATGACCTTCTGCCGGGCAATCCCTTCGGGTAAAAACCTGTTAGCGTAAAGGGATTTAAACGACCCTTCGAGCAAATAAGCTACCGGTAATGGCTCCCGGGGCGGAAAGTCTTCTTGCCCTAACCGGGTAACATCCGCCAATGCTACGCTTACCGGTGAATTGACCCTTTTTGAATACCGGCTGCTGAAAAGTAACGGCGTTTTAACAATACCATCAGCCCTGACTGTATCAATTGTATTGATAAACTTGGTGTAAATGGCATCGGAATTCTTCACAATGGGATGTTGTCCAAATCGATTAATAATCGGGTAGTAATGCCACTTGAAGTTTTGTATTTCAGGCTCATCGCCAATCATGTTGACAATAACCGGCATCACCCCTGCACTTAAATCCAAAATCAGATCACGGTTAATCCTTGCCCCATATTTGAACAATTGGTCATCGAGGTTTACATCCACCGGCAAGGCAATGGTTCCTCCCTGGCTCAACGCACTATCTTCATTGACATAAAGTTGATCCAGAAAAAAAAGTACCTTGCCACCTTTCATGATGTACTGATCGAGCTTAAACTTTTCAGCCTCTTTATAGGCCGCCTTTGGTTTGGCAATGATTACCGCGTCGTACCCTTCGAGTTGCTCTTTTTCAGGCAGATTGACATTATAAACATGATAAGATTCACTGAGCACACTGGTTAATCCTGCCAGCATCAATGAATCAGATTCCTTATGGCCTTTGATTAATCCGATTTTTTTCTTTTCTCTGCTGGTCAGGGCCCTGATCGCGCTGGCCAATTCATATTCCAGCCCCTCAATAGACTGATTGATGGCACGCTGCCCACCTTTTCCTCTTAACAGCAAAACGGGTTTCTCCTGCTCATGATATGTAATAATGGCCCCCGGAAAAATTATTTTAGCCACATTTTTGCCCCCCTCATGATCAAATAACCTGATGAGTTGCAGGCCCCTTTTCACAAGGTTATCATGGTACTCCTGCCTGGCTTTATCACTGGCCGCCTGGGAGGGATCAATAAACTTAAACTGAACTTTGTTATTTGAGTAAACCGCAAACTCATCAAGCCGCTCTCTGATGGCGGTTTTAAGCCTTCTCATTCCTGCCGGAAGCTCCCCTTCCAGAAAAACTTCCACATACAATACATCGTCCAAACCTTTCAGCATGGATTTAGTAGCATCTGATATAGTAAACCGCTTTTCTTCAGTGAGATCAATTCGCAGGATATATTTGGAAACCAGCAGGTTAATCAGCACAAGAATCATAAAACCAATGCCAAATTTCAGCAGTGACTCCCACATTTTACCGCTCTTATTAAATCTTTTCATCACCATTTCCTACTGCTTACGATAACTTGGGTCAATAACAACATGGCAACAGTAAGGCTTAACAGGTACACAACATTTCTAGCGTCGATCAACCCCTTGCTTAAAGCACTGTAGTGATAAAGCAATCCCAATTGATCCAGGAAGTTAGATCCGCTGCCCCAAACGTCTATGGCTGCCATCGAGCCAAATCCACTATAAAAAAAGAAACACAAAAATACCGCTATAATAAAAGCAACGATCTGATTTTCAGTAATGGAAGAGGCAAAAACACCAATGGCGGTAAATACGCCGGCAAGCAATAATAGTCCGATGTATGAGCCAATCACCCCGGCTGTGTCAATGTTTCCCTGCGTTTGTCCCAGCTTGTAAATAGAAAAATAATAAATCAAGGTGGGGATCAAAGCAAATATAACTATAACCAGCCCGGCCAGATACTTGGCCAGAATGATCTGAAAGTCCGTCACAGGTTGGGTAAAGAGTAACTCGAGGGTCCCCGTTTTTTTTTCCTCTGCAAATAACTTCATAGTCACTGCCGGGATAAGAAATAAAAAAACATAGGGTGAAAAGGAAAACAACGTCTCCATATCAGCAAAACCATAATCCAGCACATTGGTTTCAGGAAAAACCCACATGAGCAGCCCGATACCTGTCAAAAAAACACTGATGACAATGTAGGCAATGAGGGAATTTAAATAACTGTTGATCTCCTTTAACAATATCCTTAACATAAGTCCTATCTCCCTCCTGTTAACTTTTGGAACACATTTTCAAGGGATTGCTTTTCTTCCCTCATCTCCAGCAAGACCTTGTTATTGACCGTGGCAAACTTAAATATTCCGGGTCTTACGTCATGGTTGGCATCTGCTTTTAAAATATATTGGTTTTTCTGTTGTTCAGCCACATCGAGCACCCCTTCGATGGCTATCAATTCACCCACATCCACACTTTCGGCAAATTCAGCAACGAGGTAAATAACATTTGAATCGTCTCCTTTAAGCGCTGATACCAGGCTGTCTGCCACCAGACTGCCCTGGTCGATGATGATTACCCTGTCGCAAAGAGCCTGCACTTCCTGCATGATATGGGTTGAAAATATCACCGTTTTTTCCCGGCTTGTTTCCCTGATGAGTTGCCTGATTTCAACCAGTTGGTTGGGGTCGAGCCCTGTGGTCGGCTCATCGAGTATTAAAACCGCGGGATCATGAACCAGTGCCTGTGCCAGCCCGACCCTTTGCCGGTATCCTTTTGAAAGGGTACCTATTATTTTATTCTGCTCCCGGGTCAGCCCGCACATTTCTACCATTAAAGCCACTCTTTGCCTTAACCCCTTACCTGACAACTGATGCAGCGAACCAATAAAACCCAGGTACTCGTGTACATACATATCCAGGTAAAGCGGATTATGTTCCGGCAGATAGCCTATAATCTTCCGGACTTTGAGTGCATCCCGCTCTACATTAAACCCATTGATTGTGAGCTCGCCAGAGGTCGGTGGAATATAACAGGTGGCAATTTTCATAGTGGTTGATTTACCGGCTCCGTTTGGCCCTAAAAATCCTACGATTTCACCTTCTTTCACTTCAAAGGAAATATCGTCTACTACTTTTTGTTCACCATAAATTTTAGTGAGATTTTTAACCCTTACTGACATCAAGCTTCAGTTGTTATACACACAAATGTAAAAATACAAACTAACTATTTAATACAACAATTTTACAAATATCTTACCTGTATAAGTACATTAACGCTAAATAATCAAAATCATTCTATCCTGCACATTACCTACATCGATAATAATTAACGGATGTTTTTTTAAGCCCGTTTAACATTACTTTTATATTTTTGCTGAAATATGTAATAACCAATGCCAAACAAAAACTGTCGTCTGTTTCTCATTACCGTAATTTTTGTATGCATTGCGCATGACAAACCAACTGCCCAGACCTTAAAAAACAAAAATTCCAGGGGATATACTTACACCATTGGTGCCAACACCTTTAAAGGTTTTATCATGAAGCACGATGAAAGAATCGGACACCTGATCAGAGAGCACCCGGTTGGCCTGGAGCTATTTATCAACAAGAATACGTATGGAAAAAAACACTGGCAACATTTATACAACTATCCTGATATTGGTTTTTCATTGGCCTATTTTGATTTTAAAACCCCGGAATTAGGTGAGGTCATCGCGTCTACTGTCTACCTGGATTTTTATCTTAAACGTTGGCGTAACTCCGAGTTGATCTTTAAGGTCGGGACCGGGCTTGGATTCAGCACCAATCCCTATGACCGGGAAGACAACAACAAAAACAACGTTATTGGCTCCACCATCACTTTTACGCTGCAGGGAAGGCTGGGTTATCAGGTAAAAATCAATGACCGGTTCAGATTAACCCCGGCACTCACCTTTAGTCACTTTTCCAATGGCGCTTTTAAAATGCCTAACAAAGGCATCAACATCATTTCGGCCAACCTTGGATTTTCCTATTTGCTGACTGATCGATCCAGGCCCGATTTTATCGAAAGACCTTCCCATGATGCCCCTCCTGAGGAAGAGGATAAAAAACTACGGTACAATTTTTCAGTTTTTGCCGGCGCAAGGGAAATCATTCCTATCGGAGGTGATAAGTATCCATTTATCAATGCAGTGATGTACGTCGATAAAAAAGTGAGCAAAAGAAGTGCCTTGCTACTGGGTGCAGACTTTTTCTACAGTTGGGCTGTAAAGCAGGAAGTTAAGACTGCCAGGGGTTTGGAAGGGGATGACAGACCGGATTTTAAAAGGGCCGGGATCACTGTTGGACATGAGTTGCTTGTCAGCAAAATATCGCTGCTGACGCAGTTCGGCGTATATGTCTACAGACCTTTCAAAAGTTCAGGCGATCCGGTTTATCAGCGTTACGGCTTAAAATATTACTTTAATGAAAGGTTTTTTTCCGGTGTATTTTTAAGGGTCCACTATGGTGTGGCACAGAATGTCGAATGGGGTTTAGGTATAAGATTGTAAGCGAGCGATGATGAAAAAATATCCGATAATACTTCTCTTCCCGGTGCTGTTGCAGCAATCTGGCTGTGACGACCCCGATGCTTTCAATTGCCTTAAAAAATCGGGCACAGTGATAGAGGAGGAGGTTGTGTTGGAGGAGGTTGAAAAAGTCTTTGTCTATGATGGCGTTCAACTGGATCTGGTCTATGGAGACACCCAGCAAGTCATTATCAGAGGAGGGGAAAACCTTATACCCAATGTTAATTTTCAGGTAAATGAAAAGCTATTAACCATCACTGACGACAATAGCTGTGACTGGGTACGGGACTATGAGCCCATTGTCGTTACAATTACAAGCAATCGGTTAAAAGAGATCCGGTCAGGAGGATACGGGTTGATAAAATCCCTAAACACCCTGAGTTTTGAGAATCTATGGGTTGAGTCAAAGGACGGATCGGGAGATTTTGAGTTGACCGTGGCTGTTGAGCGGTTATGGGTAGTGAATAATAGTTTTTCCAATATCACTATTTCCGGCACTGCTAATTTCCTGTCATTAGGCCACTGGTATAATGACGGCAGGTTCATAGGCTCCAACCTGGAGGTGAGCCATGCAGCAGTTGCGCAAAACGGGGTCAATGATATTTTCATTCATGTTAAAGAAAAACTATCCGGACAACTCACAAGTCGTGGAAATATTTTTTATTTTGGCAATCCCGAAATTATCGAGGTCGACATTTCGGGAACGGGACAATTGATTAATAAACAATAAACTTTTCTTGTCGGAAAATACCACAAAAGGAACCTGGAAACTTTGGATCGATACGGGGGGCACATTTACCGATTGCCTCGCTTTTGACCCGAAGGCGGCACTGCAGAGGATCAAGGTATTAAGCGATGGCTCACTGAGAGGCAATGTCATGGAAATCATCGCCCCCGATACCATCAGGATCTATAATCACTGGCCGGTTAGCGAAGATATTTTTAAAGGATACAGCTTTCAGTTACTGAACGTTGGCAACAGTACCAATGAGGTAATCAGCTATGATACCTCAGACAAAATACTCACGCTGAAAGCTCCACTCCATCCGGCAACAAGCAAGGGTAGAGATTTTTCCATAACCGCACATGAAGAGGCACCGGTGCTAGCAGCGCGCATGGCCACACACACCGGGCTGCATGAAGATTTTCCGGAGATCGAAATGAGACTGGGTTCCACCAAAGGCACCAACGCACTGTTGGAACGCAAAGGAGCTAATGTAACCTTGCTTGTGACCAAAGGTTTCAAGGACCTTTTGGTCATAGGCGATCAGCAAAGGCCTGATTTATTTTCGCTGAATATCCGAAAACCAGCACCCGTTTACCATCAGGTCATGGAAGTAAATGAACGTATCGGTGCTAACGGAGAGGTTTTGCAGCCTATCAAGGAAGATTATTTAAATCAACTGATAGAAAAGGTGATCCTATCAGATGCTGATTCAGTCGCAATCGCCCTGCTTAACAGTTACAATAACCCTGAGCACGAGAATCTGATCAGGGGGAAGCTCGAAAAAAAAGGCATAAAACACATCTCCTGTTCGAGTTATCTGGCCAACGCCATCAAATTAGTCCCAAGAGCCAACACTACTGTGGTAAATGCCTATCTGGCCCCAACGATCAACAATTATCTGGACGGGATCAAAAAGTCGCTGAACAACGCTTCCCTGAAAGTAATGACCAGTGCAGGCGGAATTGTGGATAATACCGATTTTCTGCCCAAAGACAGCCTGCTTAGCGGTCCGGCCGGAGGAGTTGTTGGCGCAGCTTTGTCGGCAGCTTCATCTGGCATTTCCGATATTATTTCTTTTGATATGGGCGGTACGAGCACAGATGTTTCAAGGTACAATGGGGAGTATGATTATCAGTATGAAACAAAAATCGGTGACGCCCAACTGCTTACTCCGTCTTTATCGATTGAAACTGTAGCAGCGGGAGGTGGTTCCATATGTTCTTTTGATGGTTTTAATTTAAAGGTAGGACCTGAATCTGCCGGTTCATACCCGGGACCGGCATGTTACGGCTGCGGTGGGCCATTGACCATCACCGATGTCAACATGCTCATGGGAAGAATGGATGAGCACGATTTCAGCATTCCCTTAACTAAAGCGGATGCCGAAAAGCGGTTAGCTGAAATTGTAAAAAGCGTTGAACTTAAAAATTCGGCACCCGCCAACCCGCTCGATATATTGGGTGGCTTCCTGGCTATTGCCAATGAGCGGATGGCTGAAACGATAAAGAAAATATCAATCGGTAAGGGCTTTGCCGTAGAGGATTATACGCTGGTAGCTTTTGGAGGTGCCGGAGGGCAACATGCCTGCGACCTGGCACAGTTGTTATCGATCAAAAAAGTGATCATCCCTTACAATGCAGGGATACTGAGCGCTTTTGGCATTGGCAATGCCAGCATTGAGCGATTTGCCCAAAAGGTAGTGCTTAAACCCTTGCATGAAATAAAAAGCAATATTCCGGCGGTGATTGCCAATCTTAAAAAAGAGGTCATTGAAAAGCTGAAAAATGAAGGGTTAAAAGAACAGCAAATTACCATCGCCTATATCAAGCTTTTTCTGAGATATGCAGGGCAAGATACCAGCTTGGCCCTGGATTATCAATCGGGAAAAAATCTTGAAAAGCGGTTCCAAGACCAATACCGGCAACGCTACAACCACGAGATAGAGGACAAAAACATCGAGTTGGAATCCATTAAGTGTTTTGCTTCTTCCAGCGTACCTAATCCGGTGAAGCCTGCCGGATTTAAAGATGTGGTTGATCCTGTTCCGGTAAGATCAATCAACAGTTACATAGAGGGGCGATGGCAAAAAATCCCCGTGTATCAATGGGAAACACTTGGCGTGGAAAAAACAGTAAAAGGTAATTGTCTGGTAACCAGCCTAAACACCACCGTGTTTGTAAAAAGTGGTTGGAATTTTTGTATCGACGAGCATGATAATGCGCTCATTACCTTCACTGGTGAAAACCAAAACGCCAATAGTGCTACAGGCAACAGCGAAAAACCGGAGGTAACATCCTTGGAGCTATTTACCAACCGGTTTCGTGGTATTGCCGATGAAATGGGGGCGTTATTGAGGAGAACGGCATTTTCAGTAAACATTAAAGAACGGCTGGACTTCTCCTGCGCGTTGCTGGACCATCATGGGGAGCTCATTGTAAACGCCCCACACATTCCGGTTCACTTAGGGGGTATGGGACTTTGTGTGAGAAGTCTGATAAAAACCATTGATATGAAGCCGGGAGATATTATTATCACAAACCATCCTGCCTATGGGGGTTCCCACCTGCCGGACATTACACTGGTCAAACCCGTATTTGACAAAGACAACAAACTAATCGGATACCTGGCCAACAGGGCCCATCATGCTGAGATCGGTGGGAAAAGACCAGGATCGATGCCACCTGATGCCAAAAATCTGTCTGAGGAAGGAATAGTCATTCATCCGGCCACCCTGGTACGTGATGGACGTGTATTTTGGGAAAAGGTAAAAAAGATTTTATCCTCCCCTCCTTTTCCTTCGCGCAGTATCGAAGAAAACATAGCCGATCTCGCCGCCGGGATTGCATCGCTGAATCAAGGTGAAAAAGCACTGCAGGAGCTGGCTTCCAGGTACGGAACCCGTCAGTTGCATCACTTCATGGAACTTATTAAATCCAGATCAAAACAGATTATAGAAAATGCCCTGGCCCGGTACGAAGGCAAGGCGTTTGCTGCCAGCGAGTTTCTCGACGATGGATGGGAAATCAAAGTGACTATAAAAATCAATAACCGGACAGCCTTTATTGACTTTGCAGGTACCTCAGCCCGGCATCCCGGAAACTTCAATGCCACACCCGCCATAACTTTCAGTGCCATACTTTATGTCTTCCGCCTGCTCGCCGATGAAAATATACCCCTTAACGAAGGGATTCTCCAGGCCATAAAGGTAAAAATCCCGGAATGCTTTTTGAACCCAAGGTTTATCGAAGATCCTGAAAAATGCCCGCCGGTAGTCGGGGGCAATACAGAAACCAGCCAGCGATTGGTCGATACCTTAATAAAGGCGTTGAGCCTGGCGGCCTGTAGTCAGGGAACGATGAACAATCTGTTGTTTGGTAATCATGAGTTCGGTTACTATGAAACCATTGGCGGAGGCAGCGGGGCCGTTGAAGGATTTGATGGCTGCGATGCTGTGCATCAACACATGACCAACACCAGAATTACCGATCCTGAAGTACTGGAGTTGAGATATCCCGTGAGACTGGAAAAATTTGCGGTAAGGTTGGGCTCTGGCGGGAAAGGAAAATGGCATGGTGGAAACGGTATAGAAAGAGTCATTCGATTTTTGTCTGAAATTGAACTGACCATGTTAACACAGCATCGAAAATACCGGCCCTTCGGACTTATGGGTGGTGGGGATGGGGCACCCGGTGAACAGTATCTTATAAGGAGCACCGGTGATAAGATTCCCCTCAAAGGCGTCGATGGCATTACCGCCTATCCCTTTGACCGGGTAGTGATAAAAACCCCCGGCGGTGGTGGATATGGTGCTCCGGATTAAATTTTCCTACGGACATTTAAAAGTCGATTATTTGGTAAAAGTCGACAGTAATGGCCAAGGGATTGAAAAGCCAGTGACTGTAAACTGTAAAGTAAGAATATACAAACTATTCCTGACCGTACGAGGCAGCCTTCATATCAAAGGCCGCTTTTTTCTTGCTTGCCGGTTTAAAGGTGTTGGTTTAACTTAGGGGATTTAAAACCCTGTTATCTATGAAGCAAGGAAACACCCTGAAATCCCGGCTTTCCAGCATGTTATTCTGGTCTATTGTTTCTGCCGCCTTCATCGGCCCCGGTACGGTAACAACGGCCTCCAACGCCGGAGCCAGCTATGGTTACTCACTTTTATGGGCGCTGATCTTTTCAATCGTCGCCTGCACAATTTTGCAGGAAGCCGCTGCACGGGTTACGCTCATCTCAGGACTGAGCCTGGGAGAAGCCATCGCAGAAAGGTATCATCAAAGGAAAAGCCTGCTGATCCGGCTCTTTATATTTTTGTCGATACTCATCGGAGGAATAGCCTATCAGGCAGGAAATATTTTGGGTGCCATAGCAGGCCTACAGCTATTGTTCGACTTTAATGTCGAGGTGGTTACCGCTCTTATCTCTTTGCTGGGTGGCATTTTGCTTTGGTTCGGAAACTACAGAATTATTTCGAATATTTTGGGTGTGGTTGTGGCAGTGATGGGGTTTGCTTTTATCTATATAGCTCTTAAAGCTAACCTCGACTGGTCTGCTATATTCAAAAGCTCCTTTCTTCCGGCCATCCCAACAGGATCGGAATGGATTATCATCGGTTTGATAGGTACTACAATTGTACCTTACAATCTCTTTTTGGCATCGGGGATCAGTAAGGGGCAGGAGGTCAAAACTATGCGATTTGGAATAATTGCAGCTATAATTTTGGGCGGATTAATCTCTGTAGCCATTCTGTTGGCAGGCACAATCATCAATGGCGCTTTTTCCTTCGAATCCCTGAAAACAATGATGGAAAATAAGTCAGGGGCGCTGGGTGGTTATTTGCTCGCAATAGGACTGTTTTCGGCTGGATTTACCTCCTCAGTTACAGCGCCGTTGGCAGCGGCCATCACCGCCAGAAGCCTGTTTCACAAAAACGATAGCCGGTGGCAGGAAAACAGGAAGTTTTACAACAGTGTCTGGCTGATTGTTATTTCGGTCGGATTTCTGTTTGGAATTTCAGGGGTCAGGCCCGTTCCTGCGATAATATTGGCGCAGGCCATTAACGGCTTACTACTACCTGTCGCCAGCGTTTTCCTGGTGATCATTGTTAATGATGCTAAAATCATCCCTCATCGATACCTCAACCCACCAGTCTCCAACTATCTTTTGCTTGGCGTAGTTATGGTAACCACTTTTCTGGGACTTGTCAACATTTCAAGGGCCCTGGCTACCTTGTTTAACAAGCAGGCCACAGCGCTTCCGGTATCGGTGCTTCTTTTAATCCCAGTGGTGATTACGGTGTTGATCTATCTCCTGATTAAGAGAATCAGGACCCGCAAATAGGGCAACTCCGTTTTTAAATCGGCTTGCTTTGCCATTTAGTAGCTTTTTCAACTTAATCTTAACAAAACAAAAGTGCCCGACTCACATTTTTGGGGCTGTCGAGCACTTAGCTGTTTGAAAGGGACCTTTGATTTTATTTCGTAAAGGTAATTTAAATCATTTTGAGAAAAAACCGTAGAACTACGCATTTTTTACTTAAAAATAATTTTTATCATTTCCATTAATCTACCAGACCATTTTTGATGGCAAATCTCACCAAACCTGCTGTATTTTTCACACCCACCTTATCACATAGCTTGTATCGATAACCTTCTACCGTTCTGGTACTTAAAAAAAGTTTTTCGGCGATTTCGGAATTGGTAAATCCTTCACAGATCAATTGCAAAACTTCATGCTCCCTTTTGCTGAAACTTAGTTCATGCTTCTCCTTTATAATCAGTTTTGACTTTTTTCCAATCAAATTGGTCAGCAATACCTCCGCAACTTTGTCATTAAAATAATACCCTTGCTGCATTACTTTGTTGATGGCCAACTCCAACTCCCTCACATCAGAGTTCTTAAGCAGGTATCCATGCGCACCTAAATCGACCATATGGGTAATGAATTGCTCATCGTCATGCATAGTGAGCATGATCACCTTGATGTCAGGGTATTTGGCAATGACAATTTCCGTGGCCTCGATACCATCCATTTCCGGCATTTTGATGTCCATAAGAATGACGTCGGGTCGCTCATGAATCAGTTTTGCAAGCAACTCCTTTCCATTTTCGGCCTCGTTTATCACCTTGATACCTTTCATTTCTTTTAGCACAGCCACTAACCCTGTTCTAAAAAGTCGATGATCGTCAGCTATCATTACCCTGATAATGCCCATATAGTATTAAAATTTCTTTAGCCGGTAACGAGTTATTTATACACTTTGGTTGACAGGTCCAGTTTTACCATGGCTGCCGTACCTTTTGGAAGATTAGGCAAATATTTAATTTCCCCATCCAACATGCTTACCCTGCTATGAATATTTTTTAATCCAATCCCCCTTTCAAATGTAGATTTCCTGTTTACTTCCTCCACCTTAAACCCCGATCCATTGTCAGATACTTTGAGGGTAAGATGATCTTGATTCTTTTCCAAGTAAATGTCGATCTCTTCTGCGGCTGCATGCTTAATAGCATTGTTTACTAACTCCTGCGTAACCCGATACAAGGCCAATTCCACCTCGGAATATAAATTATTAAATTCTCCCTGATATTCAAACTTAACCCCTACAATATTAGAAGCATTAATCTTGGTCACCAGCTCTTCGATGGCCTGAATCAATCCAAATTCTTCTAAAGTAGAAGGTAACAGGTCTTTCGAAATTCTTCTGACATTGTTGATGGTATCGTCAATAATTTTAATTGTGTCGAGGGTCAATTTCTGACCGGTTTCGTTGTTGGAGTAGTCACAGGCACGATTGGCGTTCAGTCTGGCCAGCGATAGCATGGCGCCCACCTCATCATGCAGGTCTTCGGCTATTCTTTTTCGCTCCTTTTCCTGTGCATCTATGGCCGCCTTTAACATTTCCTGTTGGTAGGATGATTTAAGAACCTGTAGCTTATTGCGCTGTGAAAGCATTCTTTTTTGATTAACAAACACAAACAAGATCAGGGTCGAGGCAAGAAAAAGTAATCCCAGCGTACCGGTTAAAAAAAGGAGCAAAAAGTTTATTTCTTCCGTTGGCTGACCCATATCCCAATAGTAAATAACAATTTCTGGACTATATTTAAAATAGCCGGAGTTATAAAAAGCTTCCGTTGCATCCCCAGACTTGCATGTTCCAATATAAAAGAACTTAAGCTAAAAAACAGCAATGAGCCCGCAAAATAAACTAATATCCCTCCATTGTACCAAAACATGGCATCCTTTTCCACCCTCGCAACAAAACTTGTACTGAGAATCCGGTAAAAATATGTGATGGCATAAAAGGTAAACAGGGCACATTCCAATGTACGGGGGATAGAAGCATACGTCGATGCTCCTTGATTATATAAACTCAGAATCACTACTAAAAAAAATAATACCGCCATTGCTATGACAGTCTTTTTCAGGCGCAATGGCCTGAATATATTGTAATAAATCAAACTAAAAAGTGTAAACTCCAGTACCGTAAATACATAGAGTAAAGGCAGGTTGTTAATCAGGTTATTAGCTAACTGGAGCGTGGTTATGTCGATAAGTGCTGAAAGAAACAGATAGACACTGAGTATTTTTAAATTAAAATTTAAGTATTTCCAATTAAAAATACCCAGGCCTAAAGGTAAGATTGCCGAATATGAAGAAGCAGTTAAAATGAGCTGTATAAGATCAACATCCAATGTTTGTCATACATTTAACAGATCTTCATCTCAGCAATAAGGTGGACAGGGTTTTGAGTGGTCGACTATTAAAAATTCTCCCCCACCCCTTGCCGCATTCGATCCGGGTACTAGATTATTTTCATTTTCATCAACTGAAACTAAAAATAATTGAGGTTCATCATTCTCATCAACTCCGTACAACACCCTTATGCCAACTGATCCGGGCTGATTTAGCAATTGATTGATACAATCCTTTCCAAAAAAGTGGCTACTAGTCGATTTAGGATTTTTTTCCTTGTATTTGTCGACTGCTTTTTGTAAAGTTTCAAGGTTAACTGGTCCACCTTCTTTTCCTGTAAATGCCATATTTAATTAAATTTATGGTTAAACATATTGTTCAATAATTTAATTAAATTGCATCTCTGATAGAACTAAACGCTCCCCTTCAAATTTGTATTAATCTCACCTAATTTAATGTAAAATACTGGAAATCAATTATTTAAAGCATCAATATTTCATCATAAAACACCAATTTCAGGTATTTTTACTTGTAAATTTAGGTAAATTTACGTTATAAAAAATTTATATTTTCTTGAAGTTAGCAAAGAGCTTCGAGCCTGGGTATTGTGTGAGACCGACAATTCAGGAAATAGTAAATTTTTAATAATGACCTTTACCGGCATTTTCTGCATGAAAATTGCATTTAGCCATCATGTACATGCAATATTCGATTATTGGATGTAATTTGCAGTTTTTAACATTCAAGGATGCTGAACATCAGGATAAAATTATCAATTATACTAGCGCTTACGGCCTTTTTGCTCTCCGCCCACTGTAAGGCTCAAACTTATATAGGCATCAAAAGAGGGGTAAGCCTCTCACAGGTGATGTTTGACGATGTAGATCCTGCGTTTGATACCGAAATAGTGCAGGAACAAACCCGGGGGGATATTACCGGTTTTATGTTCAGATTTTTGCAGGATAAACACGCAGGATTACAATTTGAAGTTAACCTGATCGATAAGGGCTGGACACAGGTTCTTGAGAATTTTAAATACAAAACCGAATTAAAATATTTAAACGTATATGCCCAAACCATCATTTTGATAGGAAAAAGGAAATTCAGGCCATTACTCATAGCCGGACCTTATTTAAGTTACCTGTACGATTCGGAAAGCCCCGAAATACCTGACAATCAGACCGAAAACATCCCTTTTGTCTATGATAATGCCTCTGATAACGAATGGGATTTCGGTCTTGGCGGTGGCGGCGGCTTCAGCCTGAAAACGGCGATTGGTAACTTTCAGGTGGTGGGTAAGTTCAGCCTGGGTTTAAGCAACATTATTGACAAACAGCAAGTCACTGAACCCGAATTTTCCAGAAACCAAACCGTTGAAATAAGCCTGTCTTACGCTTATCCTTTTTTTAATAAAAACAAAGAATAAATAAAACGCCCCCCTCTAAAAAGCCAATTAATCCCCCATTAAAAAATTTTGCCTTACCCCCAATATCCCCCACTCCATCCCCAAAAACCCACACCCACCTCAACATACCCCTCCCACCCATATTTGACTCCTACCAAACAAAAGCCCCCCACACACCCAAACTCACTCTCACACCCACACCCACACCCACACTCACACTCACACTCACACTCTACTTCCCGAAGGCTTCCTTAGAATGATTAAGACTCGTACCAATAACCGGAAAGCTTATTTTGAAAAGTGCGTAAAAACCGCGGTTTCTTATCCCGGGTCTGAAGCCGATTTCAGCGCCATATGCCCAACTGAAATCACGGTTAAACTTACCTTCCATGCCCCCTCGTATTCCCAGCATATTGGTTTTCAGCACATCGGTGTCATAAATTCTATTATTATAACGCACGTCATCCACCTTGACAGACGGGGCAACGATGATATCGAGATAGGTAGTAAATATCAAATCATTGGTGAGATCGCTGTAAGTTTTGTCAGGCTTAACAGCAAAGTTCTTTATCCAGGCCGAAGAGCCTCCTACATAAATGGCCTGGGTACTCAGGTTGCCGAATATTACCGCTTCTTCATCGATAGGGGTTCCTGCGGCATCGACCAGTGTTACCTCCTGCTGCTCCAAGGCTCTGTCCAGGTCTGTTGAAGTATCATAGGCCAGTGCACCTAGTCTTACACCATAGATTTTTCTTACCTTCGAGGGAATAATAGCATGATCCGGGACTTTGGCTACCCATTTTCGCCCTTTGTATCGTTTGGAGTAAAGGACCATCCGGGTTTCAGTGTCTTCTTCTTTATCCACAACGTGATAAGTGGCGCCCAGCTCATAGTAGTTATAGACATTGGGGAGATTATCGACATTGCTGTTTTTCTCGGCGATATTACGGGAATGATCAAATTTTTTAGTGTAAGTTTTTCTGGCATGCGCCCTGAAATCCAGTTTGTCCTTCAAATAGTATTGTGCTTCAAGCCCAAATCCTACATTAACATTGGCAACAAATAACTCACCGTACAAAGGCTGGATCATCAAAAACAGCTTATGAATTTCATAAGGAGTGTCATAAATCTCCTCATAGGTAAATGTATTGCCCCCTGACTGCCGAAATTGGGCATTCACCAAATTCGTGCTTATCAGGAAAATAAGAAATCCTGTTAAAACCCTCAAAATACCCCCTTTATTTGCTTCACTATAAAAAAAATTAATTTTCATATGCACACATTAAACCCCTATTAAGATTTCCGGACAACCTGGCAGGGTACCCTGAATTATTTAATTAATCATGGAGGATAAACCTTAACCTAAAAATATTTCATCCAATAAAGATAGATTTATTATCTGCTGAAATCCGTGTATTAACAGTCAGAAAATCACATATAAAATTTTCTTTCTAAATATTTCATTTTCAAATACATGGAAAAAAAGTATGTGGATATGAATGGCTAGGAGTAGTTTTTATTTAATTCAATTCTTGAATAATTGGCTAATAATCATTAAGTTTTAGCAATATTTAACCTATTTTTGAAACTATTCCCATACTAATAACTGTAAATTTTGGAAAAATTTAAAAAGCTAACCATTGACCAACAAGCAAAATTTGTAAAGACCAGAGGGCGTTATCTTTCTATACGGGAAAATCGACATTTTCTTATTGATCTTTACTGTGTAGACGATTTTTTTGTGGAGCTTTGGTACAGCCCCAATTCGGTAGGAATCAATCAAATCCGGTCATTTAAAGACATCAAACTACTGGAACCCTATTTGAAAAACATAGATATTTCCGGTATAAAAATTTTTAATTGATGAGGAATAACCAACCCCACTTAACCCTTAAAATTCATTGCTAATTGGTGTAATAATTTTAATTTTGCAGTCTCGGTTTTAGCCAGGGCCAGTATCAGGCTTACGCCAGAGGCTATTTATCAACTGGTGTCTAAAACGATCAAGCGTCCGTAGTTCAACTGGATAGAATACCGGATTTCGGCTCCGGGGGTTGAGGGTTCGAATCCTTCCGGACGTGCTAAAGTTCTCAAAATGATTGAGAACTTTTTTATTTATACCGTCATATATTTTCTGTTTTTTTGCCGAGTAGTTGTCAAGCTATTCCTGATATCATGAAACTGGCCGCAATCGATATTGGCTCAAATGCCATCAGATTTCAAATCTCTACAGTCCTGAATAATCAGGATGAGATTTCTTTTAAAAAGTTGGAGTATATCAGATTCCCGCTACGCCTGGGGCATGATGTATTTACCCAACAACGCATAAGTCCCAAAAGTGAGGTCAAATTTCTGAAGTTGATGAAAGCCTTTTCGCTTCTTATTGATCTCTACGAGGTAAAAGATCACATGATTTGTGCTACTTCAGCCATGCGTGAATCAACCAATGGCCTGGAAATCGTTGAAAAGGTGAAAAGGGAAACAAACCTCGACATCGAAATTATCGATGGTGAAAAGGAGGCAGAAATGATCAACGACTCATTAACGCTGTTTATCAATGATGAACAAAACCTTCACATAGACGTGGGGGGTGGTAGTACCGAGCTGAATCTCTATCAAAATGGATTGAAGATCGCTTCCCACTCATTTAAAATAGGCTCTGTGAGAAAGCTTGAAAACAAAGAAGAGCCCGATTCATGGCTGGAAATGAAAAATTGGGTCAACAATCACATCAATGGAAAATTCCAGCATATCGTAGCGATTGGCACCGGCGGCAACATCAATAAAATTTTTGAGCTGGCCGAAAAAAAATCCGGTTACACCCTGTCCCTAAAAAAAATTGAGCAAATCCATGACTATCTCATGGGGTATTCTCTCAATGAACGTATTAACGTACTCAGGCTGAATCCTGACCGTGCAGATGTCATCATACCTGCTTCCCGGATTTATGTGGCCGTTATGAAATGGGCCGGGGCAAAAAAAATGAAAGTTCCTGCCGTAGGTCTTAAAGACGGAATCATCAAATCACTCTATGAAAAGCATAAAGATTGTTTATTTTAGTCAAAAAGCCTCACATCCCAGATTTCATCAATTGTTACGTCAAAGAATCTGTGATGGATGTTAAATAGTTCTTCACCCTCATGCCCCTTTTCCCGGTAATTTCCATCTTCGTTCATAATGTATGTGTTGACATTATCTTTAAGATTGTAATTCAATATATTGATAACCTGCTGCTTGCAAAGTTCATCAACAATCAAAAACAGCGACTCGATCCTTCTGTCAAAGCTTCTTACCATAATGTCAGCGCTTCCTCCGTATACCTTTGGATTTCCAAGGTTGTGGAAATAATAGATTCTTGAGTGCTCGAGATAATCACCCACGATTGAGATCACCTCAATGTTATCACTCAGCCCCTGACGCCCCGGCCTGAGACAGCATATTCCGCGTACAATCAGTTTGATCGACACACCGTCAGCCGAAGCCAGATACAATTCATCTATTACTTCTTTGTCCTGCAAGGAATTGATTTTTAAGACGATACCACTGCTCAAACCGCTTTTGGCATGCATGGCTTCGGTTTGGATCAACTCGATTAATTTGTTTCTCATATCGCCCGGTGCGGTAATGAGGTATTCGTAGTAGTTAGGCCTGGAGTGCCCGGTGATTACATTAAAAAATTCAGATATATCCTCCGCATAAACCTCGTTGGTGCTCATCAAACCTAAATCTGTGTATAACCTGGATGTGTTTTCGTTATAGTTGCCGCTAGACATGTGCACATATCTTGTAACCCTTTTACCTTCTTTTCGCACAATTAACAGCAATTTCGTATGTGTTTTATAACTACCGATTCCATAGATCACAAAGCAGCCGGCCTTTTGCAGCTTTTTGGCCTCTTTCATGTTGTTTTCTTCATCAAACCTGGCTTTTACCTCAAAAAGCACCGAAACGTGCTTCCCGTTTTCCGCGGCTTTTAATAAAGCGGAAGTTACCCTCGAGTCTTTGGCCAGTCTGTAAATGGTCAACTTGATCGCCAGTACCCCCGGATCGTCGGCTGCCTTTTCCAATAACTCTAACACAGGTTCCATGCTGTTGTACGGCATATGCAATAAAATATCCTGGTTTTTCAGGGCATCGAATATATTATCCGGTTTCTGAGAGGGAAAACTCAGCGGGGGCACCGGTCGCGTCAATTCGGGTTGCTGATCTGCAAACTCCGGATGATTGACAATTTGCCAAAAACCGGTAAAATCCAGCAGGCTCTCATTGTCGGTGATGAAGATGTTAAAATCATCCAGTTCCCACCGGTCTTTTAACGTCTTCATGATCCACTTGTTTTCACGGCCTATCAGTTCAATCCTGACTACCCTTCCTGTTTTTCGTGTCTGTAGTTTACTTTGGAGTTCCTCTATGAAGTTAGCCTCGATATCGTCGCTTTCTTCCAGGGTAAAATCGCCGTTTCTGGTGATCCGGAACAAATTCCATGCAATGATGCTTACATTTCTGAAAAGCTTGCTAATATTATCGGCGATAATCTGTTCGATAGGGACAAAAATAATCTTATCCTTTCGGGTGATTTCAAAAAACCTCGGCAGGTTTTGGGGTATTTGTACAAAAGATAGTTTTTTGCCTTCCTTTTTGCCTTTCAGCGCCTTGGTGACTACCCCAAAGGTCAGTACTTTATTCATCAACACCGGAAATGTATGGTATCCATCATAAACCATCGGAGTAAGCATGGGGTATATAAACTTTTTAAAATAGTCATTCGCCCGCTCTCTTTCCTTTTGATGGATACTATCGAGCGGTACTATTTCAAAGTTGTTTTGCCGAAACAGCGGCTTGACAGCCTCCAGGTAATAGTCGGTCTGGTCCTTGAAAAAAATCTGGGATTCCAGCAATAATTTTTTTCTGAAGGGTATTTCCCTTAACCCGGAGTAATCAATCCGCTGCTTTCCATAGTCAAGGTAGTTATATAAACTTCCTACCCTGATCATAAAAAATTCGTCAAGATTGGAAGCGGTAATAGCCAGAAACTTCAATCGTTCAAAGATGGTTCTTTCCTCATTTTTGGCCTGATCCAGTACCCTGTAATTAAATTTCAACCAGCTTAAATCACGGCTTATATAATCACTCTCCTCAATTAATACAGATAACCTATCCTTGCTTAATGTCGTCGTCATTGGCTTGATTCCGGTTTGGCAACAAATATTTCAGATGAAAAAAGGGTTCATCTTCATGAACCCTTATGATAGCAATATTTTCAGTATTTATCAAGTATCGATATTGGCGTATTTGGCATTTTTTTCAATGAATTCCCTTCTTGGAGCCACCTCGTCACCCATAAGCATAGAAAACAAATGATCTGCCTCCGCAGCGGATTCTATGGTCACGAGTTTTAAGCTTCTGCCTTCCGGATCCATCGTTGTTTCCCATAACTGTTCAGGATTCATTTCTCCAAGTCCCTTGTATCGCTGTATTCCTACCGACTCTTCTTTTCCGTCCTTGGCCATTTCCTTGATCAGACGGTCACGGTCCTCATCGTTCCAGCAATACCTCAGATCTTTGCCCTTTTTCAGAAGATAAAGGGGGGGCAAAGCGATGTACAAGAAGCCATGTTCTATCAATTCACGCATGTAACGATAGAAAAAAGTCAGAATAAGGGTACGAATATGGCTACCATCTACATCCGCATCGGTCATCACAATGATTTTATGATAGCGCAGCTTTTCGGTGTTCAAAGCTTTTTCGTCTTCTTCGGTGCCAAAACTTACGCCTAACGCTGTAATAATATTTTTTATTTCATCATTATCATAAATCTTGTGTTCCTGGGCTTTTTCAACATTCAAAATCTTACCCCTCAAGGGTAAAATCGCCTGAAATCGCCTGTCCCTTCCCTGCTTGGCTGATCCCCCGGCAGAATCACCCTCTACAAGGTACAGCTCGCAGGCTCCAGGATCCTTGTCTGAGCAATCGGCCAGTTTGCCTGGCAGCCCTGTACCGGTTAACACATTTTTGCGTTGCACCATTTCCCGGGCTTTTCGTGCCGCATGTCTTGCCTGGGCAGCCAAAATAACCTTTTGTACGATAGATTTTGCCTGCTTGGGATTTTCTTCCAGGTAGTATTGCAACATCTCCCCTACTGCGGTGTCAACAGCGCCCATAGCTTCGGAATTACCAAGTTTCGTTTTGGTTTGCCCTTCAAACTGAGGCTCCGCCACCTTTACAGATATCACGGTTGTCAATCCTTCCCGGAAATCATCACCGCTGATTTCTACTTTTACTTTTTCCAGCAAGCCGGAGCGGTCAGCGTATGACTTCAAAGTTCTTGTTAAAGCCCTCCGGAAGCCTGCCACATGGGTTCCTCCCTCTATGGTGTTAATGTTATTGACATAGGATACCACATTTTCGGTAAAAGAAGTGTTGTAATTCATCGCAACTTCTACCGGTATCTCACTTTTTTCACTTTGAATATAAATCGGATCCGGGATTAGCTTTTCTCTTGAGCCATCCAGGTACTCAACAAATTCCTTTAATCCACCTTCGGAATAAAATTCATCCGACTTGGGTTCTCCGGCTTCATCCAGTTCCCTTAAATCTTCCAAAAAAATGCGAATTCCTGCATTGAGATAAGCCAATTCCCTCAGTCTGCTGGCAATAGTTTCATACTTATATTCCAATACGGTGAAAATCCCCGCATCGGGTTTAAAATGGACAATTGTGCCGGTAATACCGGTATCGCCCATAACCTTTACGCTTTGATCGGGTATTCCCTTCTTATAACTTTGCTTGTGGATTTTACCGTTTCTATGAACCGTCACCTCCATAGGATCGGAAAGTGCATTTACACAGGAAACACCGACACCGTGCAATCCTCCGGATACCTTGTAGGTATCTTTGTCAAACTTACCTCCCGCATGCAAAACGGTCATGACCACTTCGAGGGCCGATTTCTTTTCTTTAGGGTGAATATCGGTGGGAATACCCCGACCATTATCCTCTACGCGAATAGAGTTGTCTTCCCGGATTTGAACTTTGATTTCAGTACAATAACCTGCCAGCGCTTCATCAATTGAGTTGTCAACGACTTCCCACACCATGTGATGCAATCCCTTAAACCCTACGTCTCCAATGTACATGGCCGGTCTTTTTCTAACCGCCTCTAAACCTTCTAAAACTTGAATATTATCGGCTGAGTAGCCGCCAGGCTTGTTTTCTTTGCTTTCATTCATAATGTTTTACAAAAATCGTCCAAAAATACAACAATTAAACTTTTTTTACATGTTAATAGCCGTTAAATAAGGAACAAATTGCCTGAAGGGGCTATACAAGATTGTACAGTCACTTTTAAACAGCACGTCAACAGGATTTTTGTTTAAACAATAAAACTATTTACCCCATAAACAACGTTAGAATATCTGGTAACGCATCCGCAATTATTTCTTGCATTTTGTTATGAAATAATCAACTAAATAATTAGTTTTATCCTACTATATAAGATAATTATGCGACAAATCTTTTTTTTGGCCCTTCTCATAGCATTCAACCAGGCATACTCCCAAACCCAGGAACCTGAGAAGGAGAAACAGGAAAATTCAATTCGCCGGTTTGACTTCAAAAACCATAAAAAGGACTCATTATTGACGGCTGCCAAACGCAGGGCCATGGCTTCGGGAAAAAAATGGTTGAAAAATGCCAGGTTAAACGAAAGAAAAGATACCGTAACGCACCTTGACTTATCATACGCAGGGTTAACTGAAATTCCGGAATTTATTTACAAATACTACAACCTGGAATCCCTTGATTTATCTCATAATAATATTAAGGAATTACCAAAAGCACTGAACCGGTTGCAAAAGCTTAAAAGCCTTAGCCTGGCATCGAATAACCTTCACGACCGTAAAATAAAGATCAGGAAACTTCGCAATATCCAGGAGCTGTTTTTGCAGGATAATGGGTTAAAAAAGTTTTCAGGGCGCTACACCAGGCTAAAATCAGTCAGCGAAATCAATCTGGATAAAAACAACCTTACCAGAATACCACCTCAACTGAAAAGATATAAAAATTTAAAAATTATCAAGTTAAGTCAAAACAGCGGGTTGAACATAGATGGCCAATCATTAAAAAAACTATCGCATATTGAAAAGTTAAGACTTAATGACTGCCACCTCACCAGCATTAGCCAAAATCTTTTTTCATTAAAAAACCTCAGGGAGTTGCAACTGGCAAAAAATAATATCGAAACCGTCCCCGAGGAAATAAAACATCTGGAGAAACTGGAAATGTTCTCTTTGTACAAGAACCAGATAACTTCCTTACCACAAGGCTTTTATAAATTAAAAAACCTGAAAGAGGCCGATTTGTATTACAATCAAATTGATAGGATCGATCCTGCCATCAAGAATTTAAAGGAGCTAAAAGTATTGTACCTGTCTTTTAACCAACTCTACACGTTGCCCGATGAGTTGGGAGAACTGCCAAATCTCACCAGGCTTTACCTGCATCACAACAAATTGACCGAAATTCCCAATGGTATGTCTAACTTAAAAAAATTGCAGGTATTACACCTGAACCATAATTATTTCACAGATTTTCCCTTTCCTGTATTAGCATTGACCTCTTTGCAGGATTTGGATATTTCTGAAAATGAAATTTTTGAAATTCCGGATCAGCTTACTGAGTTGAAGAAGCTCAAATTATTATTCCTGCAAAAAAACCCGATCGAGGCCAAAAGCACCGATTCATCGAGGTTTCAGACGCTGATGGATACATTCAGGAAAAAAGGAACAACCGTAAATTATTAGTAATTGCCCACACTTAACATGACAAGGGTACAGGCCCTTAATACTTCAATACCTTGATTATCAGCAAGATTTTCCAGAATACGATTTTCCGTACCAGGGTTAAAAATTACCCTTCTCGGATTGATGCTCAACATATAATCGTACCATTGGGGCTGGTTGACAGGCCCTATATACAAGGTGATTGTGTGAATATCATTCATGACGGGTTTTAACTTCAAATCCAATATTTTCTCCCCGGCCACCACACCGGTTTTAATACCCACCGGGACTATTTCAAAATTATTTTCTACCAGCATATGGGCAGCCCTGTAAGCATAACGCGCTGGGTTAGGGGTGGCGCCGAGAACCATGGTCTTTTTCATCGCAGATTAATCAAGTTGAACCAGAATCATTAGTTAAACCAAAATAAGTTTATTTTAAGTTCATGAAATAACAATTAATTAATATCTTTTGATTTGAGCCTGAGGAATTACAACCGGGGTGATTACTGGCCAACCTCCGGTTTTCCGGATACATTTTTCGGGCGTCGTTTTTTATCGGTTGACTTGAAGCTGTTGTTTTTATATTTATATTGTTTCAAAAATCGTAGTCAATAAGAGAAAGGAAAAAGAAAAGCGAACGGAATGAGCTTATGACCTCTTATAAATCGGTTTCCCCTAAATGTAATGAGACGCTATGTTGAATAATTCTTTCAATTCCTATATGGCATCGATAACAATACTAGTAAAAAGCCACCGAATAAATTTAGTTAAAAAGTCTTACTAAAAGCCGGATGTTGTTACCAATGTCCGCTTATTGAGGGTGGTAACAGACATTCCAAAACCACAATCTTTGATTTCATATTATTTCCAAAACTGATTTGAGCAGATAAGTCAAGATTATACTACCAAAAAGAAATTGGATTCACAATTTGAAAAATTTGCAAAAGTCAACGGGAAATTAAGCGCTGGCCAAACTTATCATCCCCATAGCCCAAAAAAATACTAAAAAATCACTTTACTTCCTTTCATCCAACATCTTCTGCAACATCGCCACCTTCTCTTTTTCACTCCTCAGAACAGCCTCCTTTTCCTTCAAAAGCTCCTGATACAATTTTTTGTTTTCTTCAACAACCTCCATCAACTTATCAATCGGATTAAAAGTGCAATGATAGTAGGGGCCATCATTATTCGTTGCCCCCTCATAATTGTTTTGAATAATATTGTAAACAATAGATTCCTCATCGAAGCTTTTAATGGCCTCTACATTTATACCCAGCGCTTTGGCCATCTTGGCCAGCATTTCATCATCGACATTTTCACTCCGTTCAATTTTGGAGACGGTTTGCTGGCTGATACCTAATTTGTCGGCGACCGCATCCTGTCTGATACCCAACAGTTCACGCATGCGGCCAATCTTTCTTCCCATGTGTTTGGAGCGGGGTTTTGTGTTATTTTCCATAGCATAAATATATCAATTCCCAGGGTTGATACAAAACTTTTGAATCGTCTATGCCAAAACAAAAGTAGCGTAAAATACTACGCATTGCGGTAGTAGGATACAATTAAATTTCTCCTCTACTTTAGTGCGTTAAACAGGGCCCGCTAAAACACAACCTGTGAAATTGTAAAACACAACTCACTTTTTTATTACACCTAATTGCATAAATCATGATAGAATACGATCAAAAAGAAAATCAATGAAAGATCGCGATTCCTTTATCGGGAATCGAAGAATTACAAAGCTACCAAAACGCAGTTTTAGGGGTTATAAGGCAATTTGAAATTGAAGATTGCGATCAGGAATTAATGGGTTACAAAACACACCATGAGTCAACCTGCCTCCAAAGGTCGAGCTCATTTTGTTCCTGATCCAAGCTGAACTGAAAAACGTGAAATGCGCCAATGACCTGGCCACGAAAGGAATTGACGCCTACGCTGGCTTCCTGGATTTTAGCCCATTAATTTCAGCCATATATGGCTCCCTTTCTCTATCTCCTGCAGGCTTTCGAGATCATCCTCCATGGTGTGGATGGACCCGCCTGTTTTCCTTGCAATGGTTAAGTAATCATGCTGGTAAACTCCGTTGAGCTGCCGGCTGGTACCCGGATTTTTTCCAACTACATCATCAACCATTCATTCTATTAATTAAATTGGAAAAAATATTATTATTCATTGCTAAATATTTTATTATCTTTGTTATAATTAAAGGAACGATCCAACTATGTTAGGGGCTTGGAGTTCTGTTTTAGTTTTTGTGATCGATAGATCGTAAAAGATCTTTATTACTTTATTGTTTAGGAGATTTAGGTTAATTTATTAAAAATTAATTAAAACGTGAAATGACGCACGTTTTAAGCAACCGATAATTATTCATAAACGTCTAGTAAACACACTGTACAAAACTAATAGTAAAATGACATCCAAAGCCCTGATTGTAACCGCAATTCTACTACTATCACTGAGTTTTGGAGTGTATGCTCAAATACCTGCCGCTCCGGGCAACCTGAAAGCAGTCGCTGAATCGGATACTGAGATCGTTCTCACCTGGAATGACAATTCATTCAATGAAGACCTTTTTGTAGTTGAAAGATCGGTTATCAACCAAAATTACTTTAGCATAGTTTCCACCGTTGCCAGGAATAATACTACTTTTACCGATGAATTCGCAGCGCCAAAAACAAAATATTTTTACAGGGTTAAAGCAAGGGATACAACTTTTTTTGATAACAGGGACTCCGGGTATTCAAATATTGCCAATGCTACCACACCCGGGCCTCCATCTCCACCATCAGGTTTGAATGCCTCCACCTTGTCTAAAACCGCCATTGAGGTAACCTGGAATGAAGGTTCTGATGACACTGAAGCATACAGCATCGAGCGATCCGAAAACAGCGACGACAACTTCACTTCTGTAACCAATATCGGTGCGGATAAAAAGAAGTATGTTGATGATGGGCTAAATTCAAATACCCGTTATCATTACCGGGTAAGAGGCTTAAATGAATACGGTAACAGTGATTTTTCCAATAAAGATTCCGACGTCACTTTCCAGTTCCCCCCCACCCTCGATACCATCGCAGACCCTGATCCGATATTGGAAAACTCAGGCAAACAAACCATTGATCTCAGCGGAATTACCGCAGGGGGTAACGAATCACAATCCTTGACAGTGACGGCGACTTCTGATAATAAAGGCCTTATTCCTAATCCTTCAATTAATTACAACTCCCCGGGTAAAACCGGTTCCTTAAGTTATACCCCTGTGGGTGGAACTTTCGGTTCGGCAACAATTACCGTAACTGTTGAAGACAGTGGGCCTCACAACCCACCTAACAACATCAACATAATAACGAGGGACTTTAAGGTGATTGTGGATAGGGCTCTTCCTGATTTTGTTATTCAAAACCAGGTAGTCCCTGAATTGGTTTGCTTAGGTGAGTCATTTCAGGTTACCTGCGATGTAAAAAACCAGGGATCAAAACAGGCTCCCGGATCAACATTATCTATTTTTTTCTCGGTTGGTGACAAAGAAATTAACGATGCAGACATATTGCTTGCCGATGCCCCAGTGCCCGTACTTGACAAAGATGAGACCGTCCCCGTTGCCGTTGATGTAACTTTAGAGCAGGAACAGGGGATTGGACCATATTACATCATTTTTAAAATAGATCATAACAATGAGATCGAAGAGGCAAAAGAAAACAATAACGCCAAAAATCAGGCGTTCAACATCTGTCTTCCGGACCTGAGCATTGAAAACCAGAATGCCGGTCAAACAGTGCTTTCAAAGGGACAAAATTTTAATGTATCCTTTGACCTTATCAACTCCGGAGAGATTGAAGCAAAAACCCATCAAATAAAGTATTATCTGGCCAGGGATCAGCAGACTTTCGGCGAAGAGCAGGTCATTGGAGCAACCACCATAGCCGCTGTCGGTGCCGGTGAAACGCGTAGTATTCAAGAAAATCTGACGATACCAACCGTCACTGAGGATGGTAATTATTTTTTGGTTTTCAGAGCAGATAGTGAAAATGACCTTATCGAAAAAAATGAGGACAACAACATTGCCACCATCAACATCACTATCCAAAATCTGCCTGATTTAAACATTACAGACGTGGGGATAGATCCTGGCCTTGTTGCTTTTGGTCAAACCGTATCAATCACCGCTACAATCATCAACATGGGTGTGGAAAGTGCCGATCCAAGTGTTATGAAATTCTATCTTTCTTCAGACAGCCTGGTTAGTGAAGGCGATCTGATTTTTGAACCGGTAGCGGAAATACCCGGACTGGCGGTGGGTGAACAGGTCAACGCTGAACATTTTCTGGACATTCCCGAAGTGTTTGAAGAGGGTATATACTACATTATTGCCTGGGCCGACGCCGAAGATGTGGTATGGGAGAACAATGAACGTAACAATGCCGCTGCACATGAGATAACTATCTTATCCGATCTTCCACCAGTTATAACAGGCACAGACTTTCCTGAATACAGGGTTGAAGGCTTGGATAATACCATTATTAAAGTGCAGGCCGAGGATGATGTTGAAATAGCCAATGTTATTTTTAAGTACAAAGGGATAAGAAGCACCATCTGGGATTCCACGATTGTTAATCTGAAAGATGGCTACTACCAGGTATCAATTCCCGGAGCCATTTTTGACGAACTGGGCCTGGAGTATTATTTTGAGGTTTTTGATGATGTAGGCCTCAAAGCCGTAAGTGAAACCGGATTTACCCATATAGAATATTCCGGCGATGGACTTCCTTTCCCCGGTCTGAGTTACGGAAAGAATCAAATTGATTATCAAATGGTTGCGATTCCTCTCGATCTAAGCAAAAATGATATCAAAGATATTTTTGAAGATGACCTCGGCCCTTATGACAAAACAAGATGGCGGCTTTTTACCTATGAAAATGGTGCGTTCAGCGAGTACGGAGAAGGTGTGGAAAGCCCGAAGCAAATGGAAATAGGCCGGGGTTACTGGCTGATCGTGAGAGACGAACAGAAAATATTTACCGGCAAAGGGAGAACGGTCAAGGCAAATCAGGACCAGTTATTTGAAATAACACTGAACGAGGGTTGGAATCAAATTGGTAATCCATATAATTTTGACTTTCAATGGTCTGATGTGCTATCCAAAAACGGCTTTCCTTCAGGCGTTAGTGGCGACATAAAAGTTTTTGAAGGAGGATTTAAATCTTCAGATGTGCTCAAAAGCTTTCAAGGGGGATTTGTACAGGCCAATAACAGTATAACCCTCAAAATACCAATTGCCAAAGAAGAAATTCCTAATGGAAGAATGGCAGGCCGTACTGAAAAAAATTCAAATGGTTGGTACGTGGGATTGGCCATAGGCAATGGGTTTTATGAACATGAAATTAACGGTTTTGGCATGAATGAGCTGGCCAACGATGGTATAGACCCACTGGATGAAACCCATTTACCCGATTTTGGCTTCCTCTCTAACCTGGCTATCCGGTTTAATAGTACACGATTTGAAGACCGGTTGATAGCCAAAGACATTGTTTCCCTTAAAAACGAGCATATCTGGAATTTGGAAATAGAAAATGAATCGGCAGACCAATATGTATACCTTTCATGGGAAATTCCTGATCTGGACGATCCCGATAAACACCTGGTACTGCACAATGCGAACAATGGCGTACAGGTGGACATGCGGACCAATTCAGGCATTTGGATAGACAGCAGAAATGCCGATGACATTAAAATTATCTATGGCAACACTGAATTTTTAAAGAAATCCAGTATTCCCTCGGGTGTAGTACTGGGCGGTGGTTACCCCAACCCATTCAGCCAAACCACTAAAATACCCTTAGCACTTCCAAATGCCGCGCTACCACACGATATTTACCTGCGTGTCTACAACAATCTTGGTCAAAATGTAAAAACACTGATGAAAGGAAAATACCAAGGCGGTTTGTACGAAGTCGAGTGGGATGGTAGCAATGAGGTCGGAGATAAAGTGAAACCCGGCATTTACTTTTATCAGTTACAAGTAGCCAACAATGACCGGAATCAATCAATCCACGGGCGTTTAGTACTTGAATAATTCATCCGAACCTGTAATTTACGGTAATAAATAGGATCAGATATATAAAGAAGATCCATACGGCTCTTCTTTTTTTATTGGGCAGTCCTGATTTTATCTAACAGGGCATTCAACACCTGGGCTTCTTCCGGGCTTATTACTTCAAAAGTTTTTTCCCATTTATCCATTTTTTTATCCAAAACCGATAATAGTTTCATGCCTTTTTCTGTGATTAATACATCCACTGCCCTCCTGTCATGTTCACAAGGTTTTCTTGTAACCAGTCCCTTGTGCTCGAGCCGGTCCACGATCCTGGAAGCATTGGACATGCGATCGAGCATTCTGTTGATAATAAGATTAATAGTTGCTGCCTTCCCCTTTTGTCCCCGCAATATTCTCAACACATTATATTGCGAAACCGTCAGACCGTAAGGCCGTAATAACTCCATTTCCTTTGCCACTACCCAGTTGTTGGTAAACATCAGGTTGACAATCATCTTGTTATGCTCGCTTTTAAACTTTTCCTGTTTTATATCTTCTTCCAAGGCCATAATTCCCAAATATTGACAAAATTTGTGTTAAGCCATGTAATTTACCCGGTTTCCTCTGATATTCAAGCTTTTCACAAAGATTACATGGATAGAAATGACCTGAAATTACAATAAAGAATAAAAATATTATTAATTATTTTTCCACCGATTAAACCCTCAACCGAATTTCCAGTCTATTTAGAAATTTCTTTTTTAGTGGAAGATAAAGAGATACTGATAAAATTTAAAAATGCAGAAAGTAAGAACTATGCTTTCAATTTGCTGGTGAGAAAGTATCAGGAAAAGGTTTATTGGCTTATCCGTAAAATGGTTGTTGATCATGATGATGCCGATGACCTGACCCAGGATGTGTTCATAAAGGTTTGGAAAAATCTTGATAAATTTAAAGAAGCATCACAACTATATACCTGGATTTACAGAATTGCCACCAATGAATGTCTGACATTTTTGAATAAAAAGAGAAAAAGATTCTTTTTATCCGTGGTGGACGTGGAAAAGGAGCTGTCTTCTAAAATAGACAATTCTCCGCACATCGATGGGAGTGAAGTCTAGAAAAAACTGCAAAAGGCCTTATTGAAGCTGCCCGATAAGCAACGCTTGGTGTTTAACATGAAGTACTATGATGAAATGAACTATGGTTTTTCTTTCCCATTAAGCCTTGGCATCGGTCCGGTGAACTTTGTTTTTACCTACACCTACAACATTCCTGAGGAGCTTCCCGGCGAACTTTTCGAATTATCTCCCAATGATTATATTTCCTTAAGTTTATCCTATAAATTTAGGCTGTAATCATTTACTTGTTTGCAAGTGGAGCCACTTTCATTATTTGAACTCAATAAGCTTATCAGGCAAACCCTGGATCTGAACATGGAACCAAGTTACTGGGTCGTGGCGGAGATTGGAGAGCTGAGGCTAAATCAAAAAGGTCATTGTTATATGGAATTGGTGGAAAAGGAGGAAGATACAATCAGAGCCAAAATCAGGGCCAACATCTGGTCCTATACCTACCGTAATCTGAGCGGCTGGTTCGAATCGATAACCCATCAAACCCTGCACCCGGGTATCAAAATTCTGGCCAATGTCACTGTCAATTTTCACGAATTATATGGCTTAAGCCTTACCGTGAAAGATATCGACCCAAATTTCACATTGGGTGAAAGAGCGCGGAAAAAGCAGGAAGTAATCAGGCAATTGCAATCAGAGGGGGTATTTACCATGAACAAGGAATTGCTTTTGCCTGTGGCCCCGCAACACATTGCTGTAATTAGTTCGCCGACCGCAGCAGGTTTGGGTGATTTTATGGATCAGTTAGAAAACAACAAAGAAAACTTCCGGTTTGAAGTAAAGCTGTTTCAGGCTATGATGCAAGGCGACGAGGCGATAAATTCCATTATCGAGGCTATGCACCGGGTTCATAACGAAATTGAAGATTTCGATGTATTGGTAATTATCCGGGGAGGTGGTGCGAAAGTCGACCTGGATTGCTTCGATTCCTACGACCTTGCCGCTCATGTGGCCCAGTTTCCTTTACCGGTTATTACCGGTATTGGCCACGAAAGGGATGAAACCATAACCGATCTGGTAGCCCATACCAAAATGAAAACACCCACTGCAGTGGCTGCCTTTCTAATAAGCGGTTTGAAACAATTTGAAGAAAAAATAGACGCGCTTTATACAAAAGCCTGGCATCATACCCATAACTTTCTCAATCATCAAAACAGCTTGTTGGATCACCTGCAAAACCAGCTTAAACACCTTTCAAAGCGGTTTTTAGCAGAAAAAGAAAGTGAACTGGATCGCCTTGGGCATAGTCTGAAATTGTTGAGTAAATCAATAGTCAGCCAACATAGAATCCGGCTAACCAACCTTACAAACCAGATTAAATCCAAACCTTTTGTTATATTGCAAAACCATTTAAACAAAATATTTTTTTTAGAAAAGTCGGTACAGTTACTCGACCCTCAGGAAGTTTTAAAACGGGGTTATACGATCACGACAATAGACGGTAAGCCGCCCGACAGCATAGAAAATATCGGCAAAGACATGGTTATGGTTACCAAATCGAGAAAAAAAACAATAAAAAGCAAAATACAACACATAAAAATCAACTAATGGCTGAAAAAAAACTTATCTATAAAAAAGCCCTGGAGCGGCTGGAAGAAATTGTTCACAAAATTGAAAATGATGAACCGGAAGTAGATGAGCTGTCTCAATTGGTCAAAGAAGCATCGACACTTGTAAAAAAGTGCAAAGAAAAGCTAAAAACAACGGAAAAGGAATTGGATGGTGCTTTGGATGATATCTGATGGATGTGAAATCCTAATCGGAAACCAGCCTGCCGTCCCAAAAATAAGCTTCCTGTCTAACCAGTTTTACATTCCTCTTATAGTCTGTATGTCGTGTATTAATTAAATAATTGTATTCCTGGGTGATTATGGCAGAAGGTACCTTTAATATTAAAGATTGACCACTTGAATACCAATTACTACCAATTTGTTGAAGAGCAGGGTAGGCGTTAATGAATCTCCAATTTTCAGGTAATTTTTTAATAGGTATTTGGGTAAAAAGGTCTTCATCATCAGCAATGGAGATAACCATGATTTTATAGGGAAAATTTGGTTGGATAGCAGCCCGGCGTACTACCAGTTCGAGTGTAGAGAGAGACCTTGATTCAGCCGTGTATACCACATATTCATTTTCGAAATTCCACCGGTTGGCCGCGCCGGAGGAAGTAATTTTACGAGCATATCTAGCCCTGGAAATCCTGAAAACCTCCATACCTAGGCATTATCTCCATATTCCATACCTGTGAGGAGGTTATCTATGAATTTGATCCCGCTAATCGTGTTTAAATATTCAATGGGTTTTTTCTTGTCAAGATAATAATTTTCAGTTTCCAGCCATTTGCTAAATTCATCGCTGGAATTAAAAACTTCTATCCCGTGTTTCATCAAGGCCACCAACATGACCGTATGCTCCTGAATATCTTCTTTAATTTCTGACCTCGTACTCTTGTAGCTACGGTAGGTTTTTACGTTTATATTCAACCAACTTGAAATCACTTCATCGCTAAAGTGTGTAAGTGATTTAAGAATTAGCAGAATGGTAGAATTAATATTCCCACTATTAACAAGATTGAGCACCTGATTGGTGTTGATCTTAGCCGGAATAAGGGCCAACATTTTTGCTTCATTGGTCATAATACAATAATAGGTAAATTTACTTTTTTAAACGAGTAATTTTACCTTTTTGTTCAACATGCCTATGAATAAGGCTAAATTTCATCCATTTCAATCTTCCGGCAAATCCTGCGTATTTTTTTGGCATCCATGTGGCCTAAAAGCTCTGTGAAGATAATCCCTATGATCACCTTCGCCAAACATGACGAGGTCATCTACCACGCCTCTTTTTTCGTTGGCATAAACTTTTTGTTAACCAAAAATGACCACAAAAAAAGAAAAGTAAAAAGTAACTTAAAGGATAAGTTTTTTACAGCTATCATATACTCACTTTATTTTTCTGCATAAGGAAAGGCCGCCATTCTTCTTTAGTGAAACCTGAAAAATCTCTTAAAAAAATAATGTAAGATGGCTTATAGGGTTTATTCTCCAGCAACATCCCCGCCGACTCCGGAGTGTTATCACCTTTTTTAGCGTTACAGTTTTTGCATGCCGTAATCAGGTTTTTCCAGTTGGTGGCTCCTCCTTTTGATCTTGGAAGAACATGATCGAGGGTTAAGTTATCACTGGCACCACAATACTGACACCTGAAATTATCCCTTTTGAATATATTAATCCTGGAAAGCACCACACTTTTGTAAGGAATATGAATATACCGGTTTAATTTAACAACAGCCGGCATAGGAAATGTACTGGTAACTGTTCTTATGGATTTGTTACCCACCTTTTTGATTAACTCAGCTTTGTTCATATAAACCAGGATGAAGGCACGCTGCACCGTGCAAACAGCCATAGGAGAAAAATCCTGGTTTAAAACTAACACTCTGTCATTCATACTTCATTTTTTAAGATTCTCTTAATAGAAAACAACTTATGTGTATATCGGTTCAAATCATTATTAAATATTCCTTCCCCGTCCAACAGGTCCACCCTTACATACCCTGAGGCATGGATAATCTTATTTTCAGGGAGAATTATACCCACATGGTGTATCCTTTTATCCTTTTTGGCAAAAAACGCCAGGTCACCGGGCAAGGCGCCACCGGCATCACTAACTGCCATACCTTGTCCCGCCTGCTGCCAGGCATCCCTTCTTAAATGATAGCCACAAATTCGGAAAACCTGTTGTGTGAAGCCTGAACAATCAATGCCAAAAGGTGTCTTCCCTCCCCATAAATAAGGTGCATTTAAGTATCGAAAAGCAATTTGCTCCAAATACGCATATCCCCGCTTTTGTCCTGCACTACCCGAGGCACCATTAAAAGCCATTTGCGTTTCAACGTCAAAAAGTTCCTGTGAAGAAAACGGTAAAATACTGCCGATGATTACATTTATTTTTTTCCCCTGAAAAGTTAGGGGTGAGGTCAGGTCTACTGCAATTTTATAATCGGAATGATTTAATTCCCGGTAAAAACCCTCGGAAATCTCTACCAATTGCTGGCTGCTAATCCACCCTTCATAGCCATCATAGTGTATCTTAATCTTGTACCAGTTATGGTCATTGCTCTCCTCCAAAACCTCATAGTGATCTCCAAACAAAAGCTGGGTGACCATTTCACTTTTATCAGAGGCTTCAGCTTTCACAGGAATAACACTTAACCTGCAAATACCTTTCAGCTTTGGATTTGACATATACCATCAGTTAATTTCCTTTTCTTCTTCTTAAATATAATTATTGATTAATGATAAAAAAACAATGACATGACACCCGATATAAATATTACTAATTTTTTTTGTAAAAAAAGTGGGTAAGATGGAAATATTTCCGTCATTTGGTCACAAAAAAATTATTTATCCTAGATTTGTAGATGTCTTTGTAATTTCTACTTTAAGACATAAAAAATTGGAGCGATGTTTGTTCGTTACCAAATACTGTTTAATCAATCTATGTTTTGAAAGGTATAAGGTGCATAGCTATAATTATCGTGTTGCTGGCCGCCAGTGATAAACTGTTGGCACAACAGTCATATAAAGCCATAGAACATGTACTGGCAGGCAAAATTATCGATAAAGAAAGTCAGGAGGCATTGCCCGGCGTTCATATCCTGAATAAAAACCAACGCAAAGGCACTGTAAGCGACATCGACGGAAATTTTTTCATCAAACTTTCGGAAACTGATACACTCACATTTTCCTATGTAGGATACAATCAGCATTTTTTCGTTTTGGATGATAGCATGAAAGAAAATATGCAGGACAAAGTCATTATTTCATTAAGTAAATCCCTTGTGGAACTGGAGTCTGTTAAGGTGTTTGCCTACAAAAACGAACGTGCGTTTAAAAAGGCTATTCTTGCGTTGGAACTGGAAGAGGAAAATCAGGTCAAAACACAGGTGCCCGGATACTATTACGGCCCGAAAAAACCGGTGCAACCCGGTGTGGGTAGCCCTATTTCATTTTTGGCAAACAAATTAGGCAAACGGGCAAAAATCGAAAAGAAATTTAATGAAGCGAAAAGGAAAGACCAGTACAGAAGTTATCTGAATTCAAAATATAATAAGGGGATCGTTAGCAGAATAACCGGACTGAAAGACCAGGAGCTTGATAACTTTATGAAATACTGCAAGTTATCAGACAAGTTTATCGACGATGCCAATGAATATGAAATTATAGTCGCTATCAACAAATGTTACAAGGATTATGCAGATAAAAACTAATCACAAATAAAAACACCCAACAATGAAAAGCCCAACCCTGTCAAAAATCACACTCTTATTTTTTTGTTCATTTTTTAGTCTGTGTGTCTTGTCACAATCCGGACGCTGGCAACAAAGAGTGGAGTACAAGATGGATATAGTCATGGATGTCAAATCCCATCAGTATAAAGGCGTTCAGGAACTCTTATACTTCAATAACTCCCCGGATACACTCCAAAATGTCTACTACCATCTTTACTTCAATGCTTTTCAACCGGAAAGCATGATGGATGTCAGGTCAAGGAACATTTCAGATCCCGATAGAAGGGTCGGCAGCAGAATCAACGGATTAAAACCGGATGAAATTGGTTATCAAAAGATATTATCACTAAAACAAAACGGCCAGGCAGTCAATTATGAAGTCGCCGGCACAATCCTCGAGGTGCAGCTCAATGAACCTGTATTACCCGGAAGCAAAGCCATATTTGCGATGGAATTTGAAGCCCAGGTGCCTGTACAAATCAGAAGGTCAGGTAGAAACAATGCAGAAGGCATTGACTATTCCATGTCGCAATGGTATCCTAAAATGGCCGAGTATGATTACATGGGCTGGCATCCCAATCCTTATATCGGGCGGGAGTTTCACGGAGTCTGGGGCGATTTTGACGTAAAAATTACCATCGATCCGGCCTATGTGGTCGGTGGCACGGGGTATCTGCAAAACCCAAATGAAACCGGACATGGTTATGAAACACCCGGTACAAAAGTACCTGAACATAAAAGAGGCATCACCTGGCACTTCAAAGCTGAAAATGTCATGGATTTCATGTGGGCGGCCGACCCGGATTATACCCATGATATCGCCCGGGTTCCCGGAGGGCCTACCTTGCATTTTCTTTATGTAAAAAACAAAAATACCGAAGAAAACTGGTCCAGGCTACCTGAACTCACTATAAAGGCATTTCAGTATATGAATGAAAGGTTCGGAAAATATCCTTACGAGCAATATTCAATCATTCAGGGCGGGGATGGTGGAATGGAATATCCTATGGCCACACTCATCACAGGCCACAGGTCGCTGAATGGTTTGGTTGGAGTAACGGTACACGAGCTTATTCATAGCTGGTTTCAGCATCTTTTAGGTACCAATGAGTCACTCTATGCATGGATGGATGAAGGGTTTACAACATTTGCCAGCAATGAGACAATCAAGCACATCAGCAATTCAACCATCCTTAATCCGCACAAAGGTACCTATATGGGATATTTTGATTTGGTAAAAAGAGGAATCGAAGAGCCGTCCTCTCTCCATGCAGATCATTTTAACACAAACCGGGCCTATTCGACATCAGCCTATTCAAAAGGGTCAATCTTTCTGAACCAACTGAGCTACATTGTCGGTCAGGAAAACTTCGACAAGGGCATGCTCAGATATTTCAATACCTGGAAGTTCAGGCACCCAAACCCTAATGATTTTATCAGGATCATGGAAAAGGAATCAGGAATGATTCTGGATTGGTACCTTAATTATTGGGTTCATACGACTAAAACCATAGACTATGGCATTGGATCTGTCGTCGACAATGGCCAGTCAACGTCAGTCACGCTCGAGCGTATCGGTGAAATTCCTATGCCAATAGATTTGGAAGTTACCTATACTGACGGTAACAAGGAAACTTACTATATCCCCTTACGGATCATGAGAAATGAGAAAAAAAATGACAGGGACCTAAAATTACTATTGCAGGAAGACTGGCCCTGGACTCACCCCCAATACAGCCTCCGGATACCAAAAAAATTATCGGAAATTTCAGAAATAAAAATTGACCCTTCGGAGCGATTGGCAGATATTAACCATCAGAACAATGCCTTCCATTCAGACAGCAAGTAAGGTAGACGGTTCATTTTGGTCAACACTTTGATGCGATCATAAAGTTTTTTATGCTTAGGATTAATAGCATAGCCTATCTTTAATGGTAAGTTAGTCATAGTATGACTTTGAGTCATACTATGACTGCAAGAGAATTTTTTATAAATTTGGAAATGTCCTATTGGTAAATATTATTATCCCGGAAAGACTTTGTATGACACAGGAGCAGGCAAAATCAAGAATTACAGAATTAACTGAAAAAATCAACTATTACAATTACCTGTATTATCAAAAAGATATTTCCGAGGTTTCAGATTACGAATTCGACCAACTGCTGCAGGAACTAATCGACCTGGAGGAACAGTTTCCAGCACTCAGGCTGTCCGATTCACCCACACAGCGGGTCGGGGGTATCATCACTAAGGCATTTGAAACGGTATACCATAAATACCCCATGCTGTCACTAAGCAATACCTATTCACAGGATGAATTGCGGGATTATGACAAAAGAGTTGATAAGGGCCTGGATGGGGAATCATATGAATACATTTGTGAATTGAAATTCGATGGTGTAGCCCTTAGCATCACCTATGAAAATAATGTGTTGTCGAAAGCAATCACAAGGGGCGATGGTGAAAAGGGCGATGACATTACCAATAACGCCAAAACCATAAAAACACTGCCGCTGAAGATTAACGGTAATTCGGGTGGAAGCCTCATCGAGGTCAGAGGAGAGGTTTTCATGTCCCGGAAAGTTTTTGACCGGTTAAACAAGGAGCGGGAAGATATTGGGGAAGCAAAACTAGCCAACCCCAGGAATACGGCCTCGGGCACCTTGAAAATGCAGGATTCGAGCGTGGTAGCCGGCAGAAAGCTGGATTGTTTTTTGTATGCCCTGCTTGGTGAAGGCCTGCAGGTCAAAACCCATGAAGAAGCTTTAAAACAGTTGGAAGAATGGCGGTTTAAAGTTTCCCCTACCTATCGAAAATGTAAAAACATCGAGGAGGTCATTGAATATATCGAACATTGGGAAACAAAACGGTTTGAACTGCCCCTCGAAACGGACGGCATTGTGGTAAAAGTAAACAGTTACGAGCAGCAGGAAGTGTTGGGATTTACAGCAAAAAGTCCGAGGTGGGCTATTGCCTACAAATATAAAGCCGAGAATGCAGCAACGGTACTAAAAGAAATCTCCTATCAGGTAGGCCGTACCGGCGCTATAACTCCTGTAGCTAACCTGGAACCGGTTTTGTTAGCGGGAACGACCGTAAAGAGGGCTTCACTACACAATGCCAATGAAATCGAAAGGCTTGACCTGAGGATAGGCGATACTGTCCTGGTCGAAAAAGGAGGCGAAATTATCCCCAAAATTACCGGTGTGGATGTAATGAAGCGGCCGGAAGGAAGCGAACCTGTCGAATATATAACCACCTGCCCGGAATGCGGCACTCCTTTGATCCGAAAAGAAGGTGAGGCGCTTCATTATTGCCCCAACGAACGGGGATGCCCCCCTCAAATAAAAGGGAGAATTGAGCACTTTATCCAAAGGAAGGCAATGGATATTGACAGTTTGGGAGCCAGAACCATTGCATTGCTTTTTGAACAAAAACTGTTAAATAACCCCGCCGATCTGTACAAGCTATCATACGATGACATCTTTCAATTGGAAGGATTTAAGGATTTATCTACCAGAAACCTGCTTAACGGCATAGAAGCCTCCAAAAATATAGATTTTGCGAGTGTGCTGTTTGCTTTGGGAATACGGTATGTCGGCAGAACAGTAGCGGAAAAACTGGCAGCGTATTTTAAAAGTATAGATCATCTGGCTGCCGCTAATTTTGAGGAACTAATCGATGTTCCTGAAATTGGGGAAAGAATTGCTGAAAGTGTTATTGAATTTTTTAAAGATCCGGAAAATAACAGGTTAATTGAAGAACTAAAAAACGCCGGATTGCAATTTGCCATAGAAGAAAAAGAAGTAGTTTTGGAAAGTAATTTGCTGGATGCCAAATCTTTTGTAATATCGGGTGTTTTTAGTTCATTTAGCAGGGATGAAATCAAGGAGAGGATCAAAAATAACGGTGGCAAGGTAGTGTCCGGCATTTCAGGAAAAGTAGACTACCTTGTGGCAGGAGAAAACATGGGGCCTGCAAAACTGGAGAAAGCTCAAAAGCTGGGTGTTAACATCATCTCCGAGCAGGAATTTTTAGCGATGATCAATCAATCATAATGTCAACAATTTCCGATAAGCTTTTAACGAGGAATACCAAAAGAGTTATAAAAAAAGGTAAAGTTAAACGACATAGTGTTAGCTATGAACAGGCTGAAAGTATAGGTATTTTGTTCACAGTGATTGACCGGCCAAAACATACCCTCATCAAAAAGTTTATCAAGTTACTGGAAAAAGATAAAAAGCAGGTAGATGTACTGTGCTGGCTTGGGGAGGGTAAGGAAAACTATGATTTTATATTTGATTATTTCACTACCAGGGATTTTTCCCTTTTTGGAGGAATTGTGTCCAGATCAATTTCCCAATTTGTAGAAAAGAAATTCGACTATTTAATTGTCCTTGACATCGAATCAAATATTTTTACGGACAACATATTGGCAAAAAGCAATGCCAAATGCCGGGTAGGAAAATACTACGACGACAAAAACCCATTTTATGAACTGATGATCAAAATCAATAAAGACAACTCGATTGAAGAGTTGATTGATCAGGTTTATCACTACCTTAAATTTATTAATTAATAAAATGTCAAGTTTATTCAAAGGAACCGGTGTGGCATTGGTTACACCTTTTGAAGACTCATATCAGGTGGATTATAACGGGCTGGCTAAGTTATTGGAATACCATGCAGAAAATGGTACAGACTATCTCGTAGTGCTGGGCACTACCGGGGAATCGCCAACAATTACCCGGGAGGAAAGGAAGGAGATCCTGCAGTTTATTAAAAGCAACAATCCCCATAAGTTACCTATTCTGTATGGTATTGGCGGTAACGATACATTGGGTGTAATCCATCAAATTAAAAATACGGATTTTGAGGGGGTAGATGGTCTGCTTTCAGTGAGTCCATATTACAATAAACCTTCACAGGCCGGTATTATCAATCATTACGAAATGATCGCCGATGCCTGTCCGGTACCGGTGTTATTATATAATGTACCAGGAAGAACAGCCTCCAACCTCGATGTATCGACAACACTAAAGCTGGCAGAGCATTCAAACATTATAGGTATTAAAGAAGCATCGGGGAACCTGCATCAATGCATTGAAATTGCCAGCAGGAAACCCCAAGATTTTTTATTGATTTCAGGGGACGACATGTTCACCGTCCCGCTCATTGGGCTTGGTGGCATCGGCGTTATTTCGGTAATGGCCAATGCTTTTCCGGCATTATTCAAAAAGCTAACCCATGGTGCACTGAATGGCGATACAAACCTTTACACCGGTGCGTTGCGCCAGTTATCTCTGATGAATTCATTAATGTACAAAGAAAGCAACCCTACAGGTATAAAGCAGGTATTGAATGAAATGAATATTTGCCGCCCGGTAGTACGCCCGCCCCTATTACCCGCTTCCCCTGAGTTAACTGAAGAGATCAGATGGGTATTAAAGCAAATGCACTGGCAATAAAACACCTCTAAACCTCTCAATTCATTTCACCAATCACCAAAGTTTAAAATAAATTGTGTTAACAAGCACTTGTTAATCAGGGCTTTGGTGCCTTCGTGGCAAAAAACCGCCACAAGGCACCATCATCCAAAAAAGCTGGCTAAAATAAGCTATAACAATCCCTATTTGCCATGTTTCTTATAGTAGGGATCGTTTTCTCTAAAGAATTGATTCTTGATAAACAGAAGGATTAAAAACACAAGGGTGATGTTCTATGGAACATCACCCTTTACAATGAATGATATCTTATCAATTACTCTCTAATTAGCATTTTTCCTGTCTTGAACCTCAACACGGATGTTTTGGGCGAGGTTTTTCAGCTCTTGCATTCCTTTTCTTACTCTGGTACCAGCGGCCTGGTTACCTTTGTCATAAAACTTTTGGAAATCACCTTCTAGAGACAAAACCATATCTCTGATTTCTTCAAATCTATTCATTATTCTATAGTTTTAAAAGTTTAAGATAATTGTTTATAATTTGATGGCAATATATACAAAATGTTCCAAAAACAATAAAAACAAGCATTTTTTTAGATAAATTATTGTTCTGCAATTATCGCTACCCCCTTTTTTCTATACTCCCCGCTGACCAGTTTATGCTTCACAGACTCGAAGGCACTGATGGTAACTTCGACATCTTCGATGGTATGTACAGCCGTCGGAATCAACCTTAGCATAATGACATTTTTGGGAACTACCGGATAGATTACCACCGAACAAAATATGTTATATTGTTCACGCAGGTCTTTGATCAAACCGGTGGCATCATTTAAACCACCACTCATCAGTACTGGTGTTACACAGGCCTCGGTGGTACCTATATTAAATCCTTTTTCTTTCAAACCATTTTGCAGGGCATCAACGACTTTCCAAAGATTTTCTTTCAACTCCGGTTTGGTTTTCAGCAATTCAAGGCGCTTGAGGGCGCCTACCACCAGGGCTATAGGCAATGATTTAGCAAATATCTGCGACCGGGTATTATATCTCAGGTAATCGATAATGGGCTTATCTCCTGATACAAATGCACCGATACTTGCCATTGATTTGGCAAATGTAGAGAAATACAAATCGATGCCATCTTGCACACCTTGCTCCTCACCGGCGCCAGCACCGGTTTTTCCCATAGTTCCGAATCCGTGGGCGTCATCAACCAATAACCGGAAATCAAATTTCTTTTTTAGCGCTACAATTTCCTTCAGCTTACCCATATTTCCGGACATTCCAAATACCCCTTCGGTAATAACCAGCACACCTCCCCCATTCTCATTCGCAAGCTTTGTAGCCCTTTCCAACTGCTTTTCCAGGTTTTCAATATCATTGTGCGGGTAAACAAATCTTTTCCCCATATGTAACCGCACGCCATCTATGATACATGCATGTGATTCAGCATCATAGACAATAACATCTTTCCTTCCTACCAAGGCATCGATAATGGAAAGAATTCCCTGATAGCCGTAGTTGAGCAGCATGGTTGACTCCTTCATTACAAAAGCCGTCAATTCTTCCTCCAACTGCTCATGTAAATTCGTGTTACCGGACATCATCCTTGCACCCATCGGATAAGCCAGGCCATATTTCCTGGCAGCATCTGCATCAGCTTTTCTTACTTCGGGATGATTGGCCAGACCAAGATAATTATTCAAACTCCAGGTCAAAACCTCTTTTCCCCTAAATCTCATTCTTGGCGCGATCTCCCCTTCCAGCTTCGGAAACATAAAGTATCCTTCTTCTACGTTGGCGTGCCTACCTAGTGGCCCCTTGTCGCTTTGAAATTTCTCAAAAATATCCAATCTAATACTTTTTAGTGATCAAATAAATCTAACTTCTTACTTTAAAAAACACACAAATGTAACACTTAATCCCATTCAAGTCAAAAAACGCTCTTAATTTTATCATATATAGATTTTTTATGAAAAAATTATTCCGTAGCATTGCAGGGAAGGATTCCGATAAAATATTTACAATTTAACATGACAAATATTAAAAAGCTACTCGTGGCAAACAGAGGTGAAATCGCCCTGAGGGTGATGAAAACTGCCAAAGATATGGGCATTAAAACCGTGGCTGTTTACAGCGAAGCAGATCGCACCTCCCCTCACGTAAAGTATGCCGATGAAGCTGTTCTGATTGGGCCGCCACCCTCTGCTTCTTCCTATTTACAGGGGGACAAAATCATCGAAATCTGCAAAAAATTGCAGGTCGATGCCATCCATCCGGGGTATGGATTCTTGTCAGAAAACGCCGGATTTGCCAGGAAAGTCGCTGAAAACAACCTGATTTTTGTGGGCCCGTCGCCGGAATCAATCAGCACCATGGGTGATAAACTTGCGGCCAAAGCGGCCGTGTCCAAATTTAATGTGCCCATGGTGCCCGGAACCGATGAAGCGATTTCAGACATCGCTATGGCAAAAAACAAGGCCAGGGAGATAGGTTATCCTGTGTTAATCAAAGCCAGCGCCGGTGGAGGCGGAAAGGGTATGCGCGTTGTCGAAAGTGAGGAAAACCTGGAAGAACAATTGAACAGGGCTGTGAGTGAAGCACAATCCGCTTTTGGTAACGGGTCAGTATTTATTGAAAAATTCATCACCTCGCCCCGGCATATCGAAATTCAAGTGCTGGGAGACCAACATGGCGAAGTCGTTTACCTGTTTGAACGTGAATGTTCTATTCAAAGAAGACATCAAAAGGTGATAGAAGAGGCACCTTCAGCCATTTTGACGGATGATATGCGAAAAGCGATGGGTGAAGCTGCGATTGAGGTGGCAAAATCATGCGATTATTATGGCGCGGGCACTGTGGAATTTATGGTAGATGAACACCGTAATTATTACTTTCTGGAGATGAATACCCGCCTGCAGGTGGAACATCCGGTGACTGAAGAAATTACGGGTATCGATCTGGTAAAAGAACAAATCCACATCGCCGAAGGCAAGCCCCTGAACTTTACTCAGGAAGAATTGCCCATTCATGGGCATTCCATCGAGGTACGCGTATATGCGGAGGATCCGGCCAATAATTTTTTGCCTGATATCGGTACATTGCAAACATACCGCCCGCCCCAGGGCCCTGGAATACGGGTAGATGACGGATTTGAGGAAGGCATGGAAATACCTATTTATTACGATCCTATGATCGCAAAACTTACGGTACACGGGAGCAATAGAGAGGAAGCCATAAAAAGAATGTTAAGGGCCATTAGTGATTTTGAAATCACCGGAATTGAAACTACCTTGGGGTTTTGCCAGTTTGTACTTAAACATCAGGCATTTGTCAGCGGTGAATTCGATACCCGGTTTGTTGAGAAACATTTTAAACCGGCATACCTCCGGGACAGTAACCATACCGAGTTGGAAAAGCTGGCTGTGGTTCTGGCTGCTCACCTGATAGAAAACGATAAGAAAGACGTGATCGACCATCGGAACCAGCATACCAAACTCAGTAAATGGAGATATAGACTAAAATAATGGCAGAAATCATTCCTTTGAAAGCCTGGCGCTATCATCCATCCCTGATCCCTGATATTGACCAGTTGGTTTCGCCTTTGTTCGATGTAGTTTCGGAAAAACAGCGGAAAAAACTATATCAAAATCCCTACAACAGCATCCATCTTTCCGTACCCAAGGGCAGTAACCCACCTGAAAATGCCCGGCTAACATTAAAAAAATGGAAAGAAAGCGGAGTGCTTGTTCAGGACCGGATTCCCAGTCTGTATGTGTATTACCAATATTTTCAACTTCCAGGCAGTAGCCGTGCATACTGCCGTAAAGGATTTATCTGCAATATCCGGATTTATGACTGGGATGAAAATGTGATAATGCGCCACGAAAATACCATGCCCGTTTCCGTTAACGACCGGATCGACATCCTGGAGAAAACCAAACTTAACGTCAGCCCTACCCATGGCTTGTACCATGACCCTGATTTTGTCCTTGAAGAATTTATGGATGAAAGTATGGCCTCACCATTATATGAAACCGAGGATTACCAAGGTGTCAGAGACGTAATCAGCGTCATTCATGATGCCCATGTTATAAAAACTTTCACCAACCATCTGAAAGAAAAACAAATCATACTCGCCGACGGCCATCATCGGTATGCCGGATCCCTGGTTTACAAAAAAAAACAACAGGCCGGTAACCCCGGACACACCGGTTGGGAAGGGTACAATTACCATATGATGTATCTGACCAATATAGCATCAGATGATATCCGTATTTTACCCACCCACCGCTTAATACATGGCTTGAAAGGTTTCGATCAGCAAGAGGTAATGAAAAAAATCGAACCGAACTTCACCATTAAAGCCGTTGAAAATACCTATGACCTCAATGAGATTATTGTTGGTAAAAAATGGGCATTCGGTATATTATTTAAAAACAATGCCTTCAAAATAAGACTAAAACCCGAGGTTTACGGAGATATTGACTGGAAATTTCCGGATAAAATCAAAGACCTGGATTTGACGGTTATGCATTATTTTGTCATAGAAAAAGCACTGGGCATACCTGGAAAAGATCATACCACTTCGGAGAATATTACTTTTGACAGAAGTTTTGCCGATTGCCTCATCAAAGTAACCACCGGGGAAGCCCAGATGGCGATTATCGTGAATGAAATTACCATGGACAAAATTAAAGACGTTTGCTTTAGTGGGTTTACACTTCCTCAAAAATCCACTTACTTTTATCCCAAAGTAATATGTGGTTTCCTTTTTGACTCCATCGATGATGATGAATTTCACAAAAACATTGATCTTAGCGTCTAAATCCCCCCGGCGCCAGGCCTTGTTAAAAGAGGCGGGATTTCAGTTTACGGTAAAAACACAGGCCACAGATGAAACCTACCCATCCGGCCTCGAAGCCAAGGATGTGGCCAGTTACATAGCTACCCAAAAAGCCCTTGCCCTTAAAGATCACATACAGCACGAAATTCTTCTTGCTGCAGACACGGTGGTTAGGATTGATCAAAAGATCCTGGGAAAACCCCAAGATAAAAATCATGCCAGAGAGATGCTTTCAGCACTTTCAGGCAAGCCACACCATGTGACAACCGGAGTTTGCCTCTTAACAAAAGATCAAAAAATCGTCTTCGACGAAACCACCGAAGTGCACTTCAGGTCATTAAGCAACCGGGAAATCGACTACTACATAGATCGATATAGACCTTTCGACAAGGCAGGTGCCTACGGCATCCAGGAGTGGATCGGCATGGTGGCCGTCGAGAAAATTGTTGGTTCGTATTTCAATGTGATGGGATTGCCTGTTCACGCGGTTTACCGAAATTTGGTGAAAATGGGAATATAACAGGTAAGGACTCACTCAACTACCCTCGGTAGGCTTCGGCAATGTCGAAAAAACCGAAGGAAGATTTGTAGGCCTTAAAAAGGTTCCCTGTGTATTGATTATACATTTCTGCGAGGGAATTCAGCATTTTTGCTTTTATTTTGTCATTGCTGTTGAATATATCCTGAATATTGACCTGGGGAATAACGAATAACGTGGCGGTGTCCGATGAAATGACAGCCGTGTATAGTCTTTTCGTATTATTCAGCAAGGTGTTATCTCCAAAAGCCTGCCCGGACTTGACCTCCACCAATTTTTCAAACCTGTCGCTGATATCTATGTTCAGGGTAACTTCGCCTCTTTTGACAATATACAGGGCCTGACTTGGGTCATCCCGGAAGAAAACCACCTCATCTTTCTTATACTTCCTGGGGTAGAGGTATGGGACAAACTCGGAGAGTTCATCATTGGATAACAAACTGAACAGCTTTATTCTGGAAAGAAACCTGAAAGTATTTATTTCCTCTTTAGAATAACTCTTTTTAAAAGGGTTAATCATACATTTGCTTTTTTACAACGAAGACCTGCCGGCTATGGCTGGTGATTTTGTACCTGTCGTCTATCCGGTATCCAATGACCCAGACAATATCACCGGAAGATTGCAACACTGACACTCTCGATTTCAAGTTTAAAGGAATTTTCTCATCTATCATAAAATCGCTCAGCTTTTTTTTGTGTTTCATTCCAAGTGGAATAAACCAGTCACCTTTTTTCCATAGCCTCACTTTTAAAGGAAATTTAAGCTTTTCAAAGTCCAGGGCTGCGGTGTCTTTATTGTTTGGAATGGAAAAACCTTCGGCAGAAATCTGCTGTAATGATAAACGAAATTGCTGGCTAAGAACCGTTTGTTGGCCCGCCTCAATGAATATTTCCTTAACAGGATTGTCAGAAACCGGGCTTACAATCAATGCTTGCCTGTCTACATTAAGCTGGTAATCTTTGGAAAGGAAGCGTTTACCCGTATGGCCTAGTTTATCGTAAATATCACACGCCTGCGAAAAATTAAACCCGAAAGGTTTCAGTACTTGGAATAGCATAAATGAACCTTCTTGCTGTTCAGCCAAAACCTTTTTATCGAGGTAAAAATCTTTTCCGTCGGTTTTTACCAGTTTTTCTTTGAATTCCTCCGTTTTGGCAGCGACGATATTTTCAGCGGCAGTAATTTTCCTTGCACTTTCTGAAAAGCTGTTGATAAGGTCAGGATTTATTTGCTCGAGCAGTGAAACAACTTTATGCCGAATAAAGTTTCTGTGGTATTTGACCGAGGCATTAGACTGGTCTTCGCGCCATTCAACCCCTTGTTCGACCGCAAATGATTCGATCCTTTTTCCATCCGAAAAAAGCAAAGGTCTGATACGATATTGGCTCTTGGCAGTAATTCCCCTTAATCCGCTCAAACCTGTCCCTTTAACCAGGTTAAACAGGGCTGTTTCGAAAGCGTCGTTTAAATGATGGGCTGTGGCCAGATACCTGCATTCCAATTTAACCAATAGTTGTTCAAACCATTCATACCTCAGCTCCCTGGCAGCCATTTGTACGGAGATCCCCTGTTCCCGAGCATATTTTTCTGTCTCAAACCTGCGGGAAACAAATTCGACGTGATACTTTTCCGCTACCTGACCAACAAATTCCTCGTCTAAAACCGATGCCTCACCCCTGAGCTGAAAATTGCAATGGGCGATGGCAAAGCGGTACTTGCAATGATGAAAAAGATAAGCCATCACCATGGAATCCAGCCCCCCGCTAACCGCCAACAGGATCTTATCATCAGGATGAAACAGTTGCCGACGGTCAATAAAATTTTTGAATTCCTCAAACATAATAGGCAATATACCCTGTAAACTAAAAGTTTGGCTTCGTTTTTGCTAATTCTGTTAATAGAATTACGAAGCTAATCAAATTCCAATGTATCCTAACCCATAAAACAATCTTTTTTGCATAACTTTGTTAATTGATATTAATGAAGGATCTAAAATACATCTTGCTTTTTTTTTGTTGTTTGGGTGCCATTCAATCTACCTATGGACAAAAAAAATACCGAATCAAAATCCAGCATGCGGATTCATTGAAAAACGGCGTTAGGAACGGGGAAGAATACACCAAACTATTTGGCAACGCTAAGTTTATTCATGAAAACACCATTATATATTGCGACACTGCATATAGTTTTGACCGTACCAACACCATGGAGGCCATCGGGCATGTAAAGATTCTGCAGGGAGACTCCATTACCATTACCGGCAAGAAACTTTTTTATAATGGCAATACAAAGTTGGCGCAATTCAGGGAAGATGTGGTCTACAAAGATGATTCAATTACCATTTATACCGATTTTCTTGACTATGATATGCCGGGCAAGTTGGCATATTACTTCAATGGAGGGAAAGTTGTGGACAGTAAAAACGTCCTGATCAGTGATAAAGGCTATTATGATACCCGTACCAAGTTCTCCTCGTTTAAGGACAACGCCGAGCTGACAACACCCGAAGCGGTGATTACCGGTGATACCCTGCAGTATGACCTTAACGCTGATATCGCTTATTTCAGGGGGCCGACCAGGATTGTGAAAAAAGACGGCACCACGCTAAATGCCCATAAGGGTAAATATATTACCAGGATTGAAAAATCTGAAATTGAAAAAGGTGTGATTGAAAGCGGTGACCAGATACTGGAAGGTGATGCGTTGGATTTTGATGATTTAAACAAATACTATACCTCCACCGGCAATGTCAAGGTGGTTAGTGAAAAAGATAAAGTGATTATATTGGGCGATTTTGGCAAATACTGGGCCGCGGACAGCATTACCAAAGTTTATGGAAATGCACTGATGAAAAAAGCATTCAAAGATGATACGCTGTATTTATCGGCCGATACACTGGTTTCAATTGATAACATAGACCCCCGTAAAAAAAGGCTGTTAGCCTTTAATAACGTGAAAGTGTATCACACAGACATGCAGGGAAAGGCAGATTCGCTGGCCTATCACCAGGCAGACTCTATCATCTATTTTTACAATGACCCTATTATCTGGAACGGTGGGAACCAAATTGTAGCCGACTCCATCAATATGGTTATCCGCAACGATCAGATTGACCGGATGAACATGACACAGAATGCCTTCGTTATTTCGCTCGACTCGTTACTGATCCGCCACAATCAAATAAAGGGACGGGACATGATCGCTTATTTTGAAGAAAATGAGATTAATAAGGTCGATGTATTCGGAAATGCGGAAAGCATTTATTTCGTCGCTGAAAATGATACGATCCTGTTCGGTATGAACAAAATTGTGTGCAGTGACATGCGTATATTGTTCAAGGAAGGAGAGGTCAACAGCATTAATACTTATGTGAATCCTGACGCAACTTTGATCCCACCACATGAAATGGAAGAACCTGACACCCGGTTAAAGGATTATCGCTGGCGACAAGATGAAAAGCCCACCAAAAATGAAGTGATATATGGTGAAAGTAAGGTTGAGGAGGTAATTGACAAAAAAACTACGGCCCGGAAAAAGAGAATTCGCCCTGAAGAATGAGACTATATCAAGAATTCCTTGCTTATATCCAAGAAATTCATTAAATTAATGAGTATTCATTACAAAAGTACCCAGAACGAATCGCTTTCAAAAAAATTTTGTTAACGTAAGTTAAATTGAATAAGTTTTAACAACTTTTACATGAATAAAGCGTACTTTTAAAAAGTATATTAAGTCAAGAGATAATTTGAGTGAAATTTACAAAATTCATAGTCCTGTTAATTTTTCTGTTCTTTTTTGCCCTGGATTTTAATTTGGCCCAGAGTATAGAAATTTTGGAAGCCCAAAAAGAGGTTATAGGTACTATTGGCTCAAAAATCAACAATAACTTCAAAATCAGAAACCATTCCGATAAACCCATTTTACTTACCGTTAAAAGAGCTGAAAAGCAAATCAGTTCAGGACAAAGCCATTATTTCTGTTGGGGTGACGATTGCTTTGATACCAAAGTAGATTTACTACCCAGATCGATCATGCTGGAGCCTGGACAAACTACCAGTAAATTCAACAGTGTATTGCTTGCAGGTATAACAGAGGCACAAAGCACCGTTACTTATGTTTTTTATGATAAAAACAACCCACTGGATGCCGTAAAATTTGAGGTATTATATAAAGTGCTTGAAAAAAAGCCAAAAAGTCTGATGCTGAAAAATAAAAATATTCAAATCAGCAATGTCTATCCAAATCCGGTCAGTAATTCCGCTGCTATTGATTACAGCATTCTGAATGATGAAAAAGATGTTAAAATAGTGCTTCACAACGTCCTTGGGGGTAAAGTAGGTGAATATGAATTATCTTCTTTCGATCAATCCCTGGTAATCAATACTGAAGATTTAAACCCTGGCGTATATTTCTATTCCGTGTACATCGATAATGACAATGCGATCACAAAAAAGTTTATCATTAAAAGATAAACGGGCAACCTTTTTGCCCCTTTATGCATTAGTTCCAGTATAACAGGTTAGCAACAAAAATCCACCTTACTAGTTTATTTTTACTGAGTACTTTATATTTGCACCCGCATGTTAAAACCGAAGCAATACGTATATTTTATTCTGGTTGTATCCCTGTTCCTTTCCTATTGCTCCCAATTCAGAAAAATCGAAAAAAGTGATGATCTGGAGGCAAAGTACAAGGCTGCTATTGAATATTTTGATAAAAAGGATTACTACCGGTCCAGTGTATTACTGGAACAGATATTGCCTCTCTTGAGAGGTGACAAAAGAGCCGAAAAGGCGCAATACTATTACGCTTATTCTCATTTTCATCAAAAGTTATATATTCAAAGTGCCTATTATTTCAAGCTGTTTTATCAAACCTATTCAAGAAGTGAGTTTGCAGAAGAAAGTATGTACATGCATGCCTATTCATTATTCCTGGATTCCCCGGCTTTTAATCTCGACCAGTCAAGTACGTTTGAAGCGGTAGAAGCCATGCAGAATTTTCTGAACAAATATCCGCAAACCGAGTACAAGGAGCAGGGCAACAATATTATTAACAGGTTGAGGGAGAAGCTGGAAGACAAGGCCTATTTTAACGCGAAAGAATATTACAAACTAAAGGAATATGATCCGAGAAACCTGAAAGCGGCCATCATTGCTTTTGAGAATTTTGAAAAGGATTTTCCTGACTCAAAAAGAAACGAAGAGATTAATTACCTTAGACTAGATGCCAAATTCAGGCTTGCACAGCAGAGTGTACCGCTTAAACAAAAAGAAAGGTTTAAGGAAGCGCTTAAACTCTGTGAAACTTTTATTGATTTTTATCCGGAAAGCGTATATTTGAAGAAGGCAGAAAATATTTATAAAGAAAGCATTGACCAGTTGAGCAAAAAAGAAGCCAATGGCAATCTGTAAATAAACATTAAATTATGGCGATACAATCATCAATTATCACAAGGGACCTGGCTGAAATTTCCAGGCCTACCGGCAACATATATGAATCGGTAGCTATAATTTCTAAGAGAGCAAGGCAAATATCTACTAAAATGAAAGAAGAGCTTAACAGCAAATTAGCAGAATTTGCAAGCACGGTGGATAACCTGGAAGAGATATTTGAAAACAGGGAACAAATTGAGATTTCCAAATTCTATGAAAGGATGCCAAAGCCCACCAGTGTGGCCACAGAAGAGTTTCTGGAAGGAGAAATTATGTTTCGTCAGGCCGACGAAGATCCCAAATAAAACATGGAAGCATGCTCCGCAATAAAAAAATTGTTTTGGGAGTATGCGGCAGTATCGCTGCCTACAAAGCGGCGATACTTACGAGGTTGCTCATCAAACAAGGTGCAGAGGTAAAAATCATTTTGACAGCCGCTGCTGTTGAATTTATTACCCCCCTGACCTTAGCTACTTTGTCCAAAAATCCGGTATTGGTTGATTTCAAAAAAGATGATACGGGTGAGTGGAATAATCATGTGGAGCTTGGGTTGTGGGCAGACGCCTTACTGATAGCGCCCGCCAGCGCCAACACCCTTGCTAAAATGGCCCAAGGGCTGTGTGACAACCTGTTGCTAGCCGCTTATTTATCGGCAAGATGTCCTGTTTTTCTTGCTCCGGCAATGGATCTGGACATGTATCAGCATCCCGCCACCCGCAAAAACCTGTTGGATTTGAACGAGTATGGCAATCATATCATTGAAGCGGAATTCGGGGAGTTAGCCAGTGGATTAATCGGAAACGGGCGGATGGCTGAGCCGGAGCACATTATAGAGCACCTGAAAAACCATTTTTCTGCCAATGACCGTTTCAAAGGGAAAAAAGTATTAATAACAGCGGGGCCTACACATGAACAAATCGATCCTGTAAGATTCATCGGCAATCATTCTTCCGGTAAAATGGGCTACGCACTGGCTAACAGCATGGCTGACAAAGGAGCGGAAGTTACCCTGGTAAGCGGGCCGACAAGTCTGACAGTTGACCACCCTAACATCAGGTTAATCCGGGTTAATTCCGCAGAGGAAATGTACCGGCAGAGTATAAAACATTATGAACAGTCGGAGGTTGCCATACTGGCAGCGGCTGTGGCAGATTATACCCCCAGGGATAAATCATTACAAAAAATCAAAAAAGAGAAAAATGGGCTAACAATCACCCTGGTAAAAACACATGACATAGCCCTGGAACTGGGCAAAATGAAAAAACCTCATCAGATCAATGTAGGGTTTGCCCTCGAAACAGAAAATGAAACCGATAATGCGCGGAAGAAACTGACTTCAAAAAATTTCGACTTAATTGTCTTAAACTCCCTCAGGGACGATGGGGCTGGTTTTGGCCATGATACCAACAAAATTACTATCATTGACGAAAATAATTCCCGTAATTTTGAGTTAAAAAGTAAAAAAGACGTGGCAGAAGATATTATTACTGCTATTAGCGCCAAACTTCCATGAAAAAAGTGTTATGCTCTTTGCTGGTATTGTTTAGCCTGATTACTTCCTACGGGCAGGAACTGAACGCCAATGTAGTGGTCAACCTTGGCCCGAGGGTACAAACTTCTGAACGGGCAGTATTCAGGGACATGGAAACGGCGTTCTCACAGTTTTTGAATAACCGGAAATGGACTAATGACAACTTTAGCTTAGAGGAACGAATCGATTGTAACCTGGTGATTACTATTGAAAAAATGAACTCGGTGAGCAGTTTTGAGGCGGCAGTACAAATCCAGTCCGCCAGACCCATTTACAATACAAATTATGAATCCATTCTGCTGAATATGGCACAAAATTATGCAGACAACAACTGGAATTTCGACTATGTTACCTCACAGCCGCTGGAATTTAACGAGAATAGCCTTCAAAGCAACATTACAGCCATTTTAGCTTATTACGCTTACATTATCATCGGCATTGATTATGACTCTTTTAGCAAATTCGGTGGCACACAATATTTTGAAAAAGCCAGAAATATAGCTAATAACGCCGACCAGCAATTCGGTGGCAATGGTTGGAAGCAATTTGTATCGCCTCCGAGAAATCGTTACTGGCTCGCTGAAAATTTAAACAGCCCCCAGTTACAAAGTGCCAGGGAAGCCATGTATGATTACCACCGTTTGGGGCTGGATACCTTTGACCAATCCCCTGATGAAAGCAGGAAATCTATTCTGGATTCCTTGAAAAAAATCCGGACTGCCTTTCAGGTAAACCCCAATGCCTACATTATTATCCTGTTCTTATATGCGAAATCCGATGAATTAATCAATATTTTTTCTGAAGGCGACCTGACAGTGAGGAGACAGGCTTACGAAATATTAGCACAATTGCAACCTACAAAAACTTCAGATTATCAAGAGATTTTAAGTAACTAATCTCCCTGATTATTCTTATTTTTAAAAGGCAATCCAGGATAAGATATAATTAATGCTTCAAAACCTATTTATTAAAAATTACGCCCTTATAAAAGAGTTGAAGATTGATCCATCCAAAAGGTTCAATATCATCACCGGTGAAACCGGTGCGGGAAAATCAATCATCCTCGGCGCGGTGGGATTGCTACTGGGCAAGAGGGCCGATACCAAAGTACTTTTTAATCAACATGAAAAGTGCATTATCGAGGCATGTTTTAATATCGGAGATTATCAACTGGAAGATTTGTTCAGGCAATCGGACCTGGATTATGAACCCGTTACCATTATCAGAAGAGAGATTACCCCCAATGGCAAATCGAGGGCATTTGTAAACGACACTCCGGCGACGCTGGATGTGCTAAAAACTTTGAGCGAATACCTGGTTGATATCCATTCCCAACATGATAACCTGCTTTTAGGGGAAAACCGGTTTCAACTGGATTTAGTGGACAGTTTTGCACAAAACAAAGCGCTTTTTTTGGCATACCGATCCACTTTTCACAATTTCACCAAAGCCCAAAGCGACTACCAAAAACTATTGAACACCGCCAAAGAAATATCCAAAGAAGAAGATTATTTCAGGTTTCAACTGAATGAACTGGCAAAAGCCGACTTGCAGGAAGATGAACAGCCAGAGCTGGAGGAGGCGTTAAAAACCCTGGAAAATGCTGAGGAAATAAAAAGTAAATTGCATCAATGCCTGTTAATTCTTGACCAGGATGAAATGGCTATCAATAGCCACTTGCAAACCATTTCCACGTTGTTGGGTCAACTTGCCAGAATTTCGAGCCAGTACGAGACGGCCAAAAACAGGATTGACAATTGCCTTATTGAGTTAAAAGACCTGACCTCCGATCTGGAAAAAGCCCAGGATCGAGTGGAATTCAACCCCGAAAAAATCACCGCGGTTCAGGACCGCCTGAGTTTGATTTACCGGCTTCAACAAAAACACCAGGTAGACGATATTGCCGGCTTGTTGAATATCTGCAAGGAATTAAGTCAAAAGATCGATAAGGCCGAAAACATGGAGGAAGCACTGCAACAGGCCAGAAAACTGAAGGAAAGCCTTCATAAAGAATTGCTGGAAAAAGGCCGTGCATTATCAGGGTCAAGAACCCGATGCTTTAAGGAGATTGAGGAGTCCATTACACGGTTGTTAAAAAATCTGGGCATGGAAGATGCGACACTAAAAATATCCTCGCGTCAAATCGAGCCCAATGCCTCAGGAATTGATGAAATCAGCATTTTATTCAGTGCCAACAAAGGCATCACACCACAACCGCTGAAAAAAGTAGCTTCAGGAGGGGAATTTTCCAGGTTATTATTCTGTATCAAATACCTCCTGGCCCAAAAGACATCCCTGCCAACTATGGTGTTCGATGAAATCGATGCGGGCATTTCCGGTGAAATTGCCATCAAAATGGCCAATATGATGAAAGAAATGGCTGTAAAACACCAGGTAGTGGCCATCAGTCACCTGCCACAATTTGCGGCTAAAGGAGATGCTCATTACTTTGTATTCAAAGATAACAGTGAGTCCAAGGCCATCAGTAAGATCAGAAAACTTTCCGACGAAGAACGCGTGTTGGAAATCGCCAAAATGATCGGTGGGGACGAGCCGACAGCCACGGCATTTGAGAATGCCCGCGAATTAATGAGCGTCAACTGAATTATTCGAATAAATTTATATTTTTGCACCGTCAAAACCCATATTTAATTTATACCTATGGCATATAATTTATTAGAAGGTAAAAAAGGAATAATCTTCGGCGCCCTGGATGAGCAGTCCATCGCCTGGAAAGTGGCTTTAAAGGCCAGGGAAGAAGGCGCCGCTTTTACCCTAAGCAACGCTCCTATCGCTATGAGAATGGGGTCCATCAATCAGCTCGCTGAAATTTGTCATGCTAAAGTAATACCTGCCGATGCTACCTCCACCGAAGATTTGGAAAAGCTGTTTACCGAATCTATGGATTTATTGGGCGGGAAAATCGATTTTGTTTTGCATTCCATAGGAATGAGCCCGAATGTGAGGAAAAAGAAAACATATGGTGATTTAAATTATGATTGGTTTCTTAAAACCCTGGATGTGTCGGGGATATCATTTCATAAGGTAATGCAAACCGCAGAAAAGTTAGATGCTATGAATGAATGGGGGTCCATTCTGGCCCTTAGCTACATTGCGGCTCAGAGAACCTTTCCCGATTACTCCGATATGGCTCAGGCAAAATCAGTTTTGGAATCCATTGCCAGAAGTTATGGATACAGATTTGCCAAATCTAAAAAAGTGCGGGTCAATACCATTTCCCAATCACCGACCATGACTACAGCGGGTACCGGAGTCGGGGGCTTTGACGTATTTTTTGATTACGCAGATAAAATGTCTCCCCTGGGAAATGCCTCGGCCGAAGATTGTGCCAACTACGTGGTCACCCTGTTTTCAGACCTGACACGTATGGTTACTATGCAAAACCTGATGCACGATGGAGGTTTCTCCTCTTCCGGAATTACTGAAGACATCATCGCAGAATTAAAGAAATCATAACCATTTTATTTGCAGATTGATTTCCTTTCCAAACGCCAAAATAAACCTCGGGTTAAACATTATTGAAAAAAGAGAAGATGGATTTCATAACCTGGAATCGTGTTTTTATCCTGTTGCCTGGCACGATATACTGGAAATTATACCGGCACAAAAAGTATCTTTTCAAAGCAGCGGGCTGGAAATACCCGGAAATCCCGAAGAGAACTTATGCCTGAAAGCCTACCGGCTGCTGAACAGAGATTTTGCTATCGGCCCGGTGGCTATACATTTGCATAAAATCATACCCATCGGAGCCGGATTGGGAGGAGGGTCGTCAGATGCGGCATTTGCGCTAAAAATGTTGAATGAATTATTTAACCTGTATCTTGAGGAGGATATGTTATGCCAATATGCAAGGCAAATTGGTAGTGATTGTGCTTTCTTTATAAAAAGCCTGCCCACACTTGCCACAGAAAAGGGAGACAGATTTGAAAATATCAGCATAGACCTGTCCTCCAAATGCCTGGTTTTGGTTTATCCTAATATTCATGTAGATACCGCTGATGCCTACAGTGGAATCACACCTTCAGCACCGTCAAAAAAAATTGCAGGGATCATTGAAAATGAATCACCTCAAAACTGGAAAGACCTGCTAATCAATGATTTTGAAAATACTGTCTTTAAAAAATTCCCTGTTTTACAACGTATTAAAAATGAACTGTATGAGCTGGGTGCCGAATATGCCAGTATGAGTGGTTCCGGATCGGTATTGTTTGGGCTGTTTGAGGACATGCCTACCCTGCCTGACGAATACAACAGCTACAAATTATGGAAAGGAAAACTTACCTGATCATATCAGGGGCGCGACCTCAACCTTCGCTGCATCAGGCGCCGCTGAATGAAAGGGTGAATAATAACCGCCATAAGGATGATTAAAGTGCCCAGATAAAAACCTGTGGACATATTTTCCTTTTCCTTAAAAATGATCAACGCCAGTATTATTCCGTACACTGGTTCCAGGTTAATGGTTAGATTGATGCTGAACACGGTCAACCTTTTCATCAACTCTACCGAAATGGCCAGTGGGTAAACGGTGCAAACCAACGCCAAAATCAGGAGATAAAGATAATCCATTCCACTTCCGGCAAGATTTATGGTATAACTATCACCAGCCAACCAGAAACCATAAACCAGCAAAAAAAAGGCCGTACCCAAAAATGCCCCCACCATTTCATAGAAAGTTACCATATAATGGTCGTGTTTCATAGCAAATTTGCTGTTGATCACAAAAAACAACGCTGCCAGAAAGGCAGAAAAAATCGAAAAAATCAGCCCGAGCAGGTGATCAAATTCAAATCTGAAAATAACATACAGCCCAAATATGATGATGATACCCAGTAACACTTCAAATATCCGGATTTTTCGCTTACCCATAACCGGCTCCAGAATACTGGTCCACAACGTTGCCGTAGCCATACCTGCAAGACATACCGAGACGGTAGAAACCTTCACCGAAGCAAAAAAAAATACCCAGTGCAGACCAATAAGAACGCCGTTTGCAAGGATTTTGACTATTTCCACACCCCCTATTATGAAATTCCGTTTTCTAAGAGTCATCAAAATGCCCAGGGATACAAAAGCAAACAGTGTTCTGTAAAACACCAGTTCCAGGGCAGAAATTTGAATAAGTTTGCCTAGAATTGCAGTAAAACCCCAAATAAATACAATAAAATGAAGTAATAAATAATCCCGGAAGTGCGCCTTCATCATCTGGGAACTGTTTTATAAAGTATAAATCCTACCAAAGAAAAAATAATGTTGGGTAACCAGACCACAAAAATCGGGTTTAAACTGCTGGTTTCGGCGATACTTCTTGTTAAAATAAATACGATGATATAGATAAAGGCGATCAAAAACCCCAGCGCTATCTGAAAGCCGGTGCCACCCCTGGTTTTACGCGCGGAAACTATCAATCCAATGAACGTCAAAATGATAACGGTGAATGGGGCCATATACCTGACATACTTTTCAATCTGGTAAATTGGTACCTCCATGGACCCTCTGGAACTTAACTCCCCGATATATTCATTTAATTCATCTATGGTAAGTGCCTCCCAGCGGCGGTAGTTGTTTTCGAAATCTTTGGGATGTATTCTCAGCAAAGTATCCAGTTCCGCACCTTCCGAAAGCGTTTCACCCAAACTGTCAAATTCCCGCAACCTCCAGTTTTTAATCAACCACTTCCCCTTTTCCGGCTGCCACTGTACATAATCGGCGGTTAGCTTCTCCACCAACTGGGTACCATCAACTTTTTCCATGGTAAAGCGGTTGCCCCTGTTCACCCGGTTGTTATAGCTTTGCATGTACAGAAAAGTCTCATTTCCTTCCTGAATATGAATATTCCGCTCCGAATAGTTAAAGGGTTTTTTTGTATACTGGATTTCAAAAGCTACCCTTTCTTTATTGGAATCGGGAATTACCCAGCCGTTTAAATAAAAACTAAGGGCGGCGATAATAATAGACCCGACCAAGTAAGGTCGCATCAGGCGAATGAAGGAAACGCCACTGCTCAGAATGGCAATGATTTCTGTGTGTCCGGCCATTTTGGACGTGACAAATACCGTGGCAATAAACACCGTAATGGGTGTAATTAAATTAGCAAAAAACGGTGCGACAACCTTATAATAGTTCAGTATCTGCCAGGCACTAAGGTTGTGTTTTATGAAGTCGTCATTCTTTTCGGTAAAATCAATCACGAGTATTACCGCTACCAGAATGATAACCACAAAAAAATAGGCACTGAGAAATTTCTTGAGTATATATCTGTCAATCAGCTTAAGCATCAACTGAAATTTATTTTCAAATATACAATTACTATAATTTTACGGATACTTTTTTGATCATAGCCGTTTTCCATGAGGCAAAATTACCTTCAATAATTTGCCTTCTTGCCTCCTTCACCAGCCAGAGATAAAAGCTCAGGTTATGAATACTAGCAATTTGCGCACCAAGTATTTCTTTGCTGATGATTAAATGCCGTAAATAGGCCTTTGAATAAGTTTCATTCACATACCCGCCGAGATGGGCATCTATCGGACTAAGGTCGTTTTGCCATTTTCTGTTTTTTATATTGATGATGCCTTCGCTTGTAAATAACATCCCATTTCTTGCGTTTCTGGTCGGCATCACACAATCAAACATATCAATTCCCAGACCAATAGATTCGAGTATATTCTCCGGTGTACCTACACCCATCAAATACCTGGGTTTGTCTTTTGGCAAAATGGTGCAAACTTCGTCTGTCATTTTATACATCACCTCAGCAGGCTCACCTACTGCCAGTCCACCGATAGCGTTGCCTTCCCTCTCAAATGACGCTATTGTCTCCGATGAAGCTTTTCTTAAATCGGAAAAGGTACTCCCCTGTACAATGGGAAACAGGGCCTGACTGTAGTCGTAAAGCGGCCTGGTTTGATCAAAACGGTCACAGCACCTCTTCAGCCAACGGTGCGTCATGTCCAGAGAATCTTTTGCATAGGGATATTCACACGGATACGGGGTACATTCATCAAATGCCATAATAATATCTGCGCCAATGACTCTTTGAATATCCATGACATTCTCAGGTGTGAACAGGTGTTTTGAACCATCGATATGTGACCTGAAATTGACCCCTTCCTCTGAAATCTTTCTGCTGTCGGAAAGGGAATAAACCTGATAACCGCCACTGTCGGTCAAAACAGGCCCTTTCCAGCCATTAAATTTATGCAGCCCCCCCGCCATTTCTATGACCTCAAGCCCGGGTCTTAAATAAAGGTGATAAGTATTCCCTAAAATAATCTCCGCTCCGACATCATCCTTTAATTCCCTCTGATGAATCGCTTTTACCGTACCGGCTGTACCAACCGGCATAAATATTGGTGTCTCTATTTCCCCGTGGGCAGTTTTGATGAGACCGGCCCTGGCATTGCTCCGATCATCTGCCTCCAATACCTTAAATTCCATGCAAGAAATCTGTGTTTTTTGCACAAAAATATAGCTTCTATCCAACTTTTCTTGTGAAAATTCAATTTATCTTTGTCTTTTGATGGTTTCGGCGAGAACCTATTTATCCATCTTTGTTAAGATCAATTAGGCTATATGGTATTTAAGACAATATTCTACATTTTTTTGGGAAGTACTACCGTACAATTTTTATTTTGGCTTTTCAGGTTTTCCAGGTTGGTTTTCATGAAAGAAAAAGGATCACAAAAAACCAATCGGCAAGAGCCGGTGTCTGTCGTTGTTTGTTCACGTAATGAATTGCAGAATCTGCAAAAGCTCTTGCCCAGGTTATATGAGCAGGAATATCCGGACTTCGAGATTATCGTAATCAATGATCGCTCCGGCGATGGTACCTATGATTTTTTAAGGGAAGAAGAGCAAAAAAGCAATCTCCTGGAAGTTGTCAACATTGAAAGCACCCCCGACCACATACAGGAAAAAAAATATGCCCTGATGTTAGGTATCAAAAAAGCCAAAAATGACATCGTCCTTTTAACCGACGCCGACTGTTATCCCAATACCAACCGTTGGATACAAACCATGGCCAATGGTTTTGAGGAAAACATAAAAATTGTTTTAGGGTTTTCGCAGTATGAAAGAAAAAAAGGGTTACTCAACAAATTGATCCGGTTTGAAACGTTATATACCGCGATTCAATATGTTTCTGCCGCCCTGGGAAAGTCCCCATATATGGGGGTAGGCAGAAACCTTGCTTACAGAAAGTCTTTTTTTCTTGAGAAAAACGGATTTTCAGGATATGAAAAAGTTGTGGGCGGGGATGATGATCTTTTTGTGAATAAAAACAGCAATAAAAATAATACCAAGGTGGCTGTTGGAAAGGATGGATTGGTCGTCTCTTATCCCAAAACCAAGTGGCGGGAGTTTTACCGCCAAAAGAAACGGCACTTGTCTGTCGGTAAGTTATACAAAGGGAGAAATAAAACGAGTTTAGGAATTTTATCGTTGTCACATGTATTATTCTGGTTCTCTTTTATTACCTTAGCAGTAATGAGTAGAGAACCAATTTGGTTATTGTGGGGTTTATTAATTAGAGCATTTTTCTTGTTAGTAACCTTTGTGCCTGCTTCCAAAAAACTAGGAGATAGTATCAGCTTTTGGAATTTAGTAATACTCGACATTATCTATGTCTTTTACTATTCTTTTACAGGCATCCCTGCATTGTTTTCAAAAAAAGTTAAATGGAACTAAACAGTAAACAGTTTTCAAAAAAAGCGCTAGAAGATTTCCATCTCATCGATGAGGCTACTGTGAAGAACGATGAAAGCGCCTATGCCGAATTGATGAAAAGGTATAGGAAACCTGTTTACCATATGATTTTGAAAATGGTCAGAAATGTGGATGACGCGGAGGATCTCACCATAGAGGCCTTTGCCAAAGCATTCAAAAATTTACATAAATTCAAGAAAGACTATACATTTAGTACCTGGTTGTTTCGAATAGCCACCAACAATTCAATCGATTTTATCAGAAAGAAAAAACTGGAAACGCTGAGCCTGGATACTTCATTTAAAGATGACAATGGTGATGCGGTTACTATCGATGTAAAGGACAGCAACCTGGATCCGCAGGAAGAAGCCATTAAATCCCAGAAGATTGAGTTGATCCGGATGTTTGTCACCAAATTGCCGCCGAAATACCAAAAACTCGTCCGGTTGAGATACTTCCAGGAGTACAGTTACGACGAAATCGCCAAAGAATTAGATGCACCTCTCGGCACCGTCAAAGCCCAACTGCACCGGGCACGGGAATTGATGTATGACCTGGTCAAAGGCAAGGAACAGCACATTTAACCGGGCTATTACATCAAGCAGTTATACCTGCCAATTGGTCATATGCATACCTTATGGATTCCGCAGCACTCATTTTCAAGTATTTCCCGGCGCTGACAGACAGGCAAAAACAGCAGTTTCAGGAGCTTGGAGGCCTGTACCGGGCGTGGAATGAAAAAATCAATGTTATATCCAGAAAAGACATCGATCATTTATATCTCAAACATTGCCTGCATTCCCTGGGGATAGCCAAAGTAAGCGGTTTTTTGCCTGGTCAGCGGGTTATGGATGCGGGGACGGGCGGTGGTTTTCCCGGGATACCTCTGGCCATACTGTTTCCTGAAACCGAATTCATGCTGGCAGACTCCATTGGTAAAAAGATAAAAGTGGTGAATGCCATAGCCTCCCGGTTAGATCTCCAAAATGTAAGCACCCGGCATCAGAGAGTGGAGGAGGTGAAAGGGACATTTCATTTCGTTGTAAGCAGGGCCGTGGCGCGTATCAAACCTTTCTATCAATGGGTCGGAAAAAAGATCATCTACGGAGCTGATGAAAATGGCTTTTCACATGGTATTCTATGTTTGAAAGGTGGAGACCTGAAACAAGAAATGAAAGCCCTCAACCGCCCTTACCAGCTTATCCCTCTGGCTGAATTCTTTTCTGAAGACTTCTTTCAAACCAAAATGGTGGTCTACATCAAAGCAAATAAATAACCCCCTGCAAAACATCCATCGATATTTTACCCTCCAAAGGCTTTAATATCAGCCAGCAAGCGACTGGTTTTAAATAATACGTTGGCCCAACAATATTTTGCCCCAACGATGGAAAAACCAAGCCAACACACCAGTTGTAAACAATACGTCGGGCTACCAATATGCCGCCCCTCCGGGGCAGAAAAACCACACTCACACTCACACCCACTCTCACCCTCCATTTATCCCATAATGGAGGGTTTTTTCCCAAAATGGGACATTGTTTTGTGGGAAATTACCTGGAATAGGCCATTAAGGGCTGTTTAGAGTTGTTTACGTTGTTGGCATACCTTTTGGCTTGAAGTGCGTGTAACAAGATAATAATTGAAAGATGTTTTTGATTATCACATTAATGCTCGCGGGAATACTGGCATCGGCGCTATTATATAAGTGGTTGTTTAGAAACGAACGATAGCCCAATTTAAAAAGCTACCCCTGAATGAACAAGATATTTTAGTTAATCATAGTGGTGTATGTTAGTGGTAAATGAAGAATGCCTCGCTGGCGACATTTTTTTGCGAGGCTCTTCATTTTTCCTTCAACCAGCAGAAAAATACTTCCTTTCATAACGTGTTATATCTTAGTAATCACTAATTTTAACATTTTCAATTAACCGCTGTCAACATTGGAAGCAAGTCCCTCTGAACGAGATTCGATCAAAGCTATCTGCTATTTATACAAGGAGAATGACGATAAAAATAAATGCTTGTTAAGCGAAGCATACCTCACCATTATCTACCGCTCAAGAAGCTATAACTTCGAATTGTCCCATATTAAACAAATTACATTTGAATCCAGGAAGCTCATGTTTCCGCTCATCCTGGGAGGCACTTCGTCGGCATTTGTTTTAATATCCATATTAAAGAACCTTTTTAACCCTTGGCTAAGCCTTTCATTCCTCTTTGCAAGCCTGGTTGTCGGTTATTTCGGCTGGTTGGGTACCAATGTATTAACCATAAAGGAGGCCGGGCATAACAACGATTTCATGTTGAAGCATATAAGTATCAACATGAGATCCTTTGTGGTTTATGTGAATAAACTGATCAGGTTTAAAATGGGAAAATTACCCCTAAAGGAAATGTTCATTTATCATATCAGTATTAAAAAGGATTGGGAACGGGCTATTCAGGAAAAAGTGTATACCCATGAGAGCCTGATCAAAGAGGGGTTTATTCATGCCTCGGATTATGATCAGCTATTGTCAACTGCGGAGATGTACTACAGCGAAGATGTACCTTTAGTATTGTTAGCCATCGACCCCGAAAAACTGAATGCCCCCGTCAAATATGAGCTGGCAGTAACAAGGGACAGTCTATTCCCTCATATTTTTGGGCCGGTTAACCTGGAGGCGGTGATACAGGCTGTACCTTTCGAAAAAGATAGTACCGGGAAATTTTTCTTTCCAAAGCTTGAAATTGAACAAAATAATTAAATTAGCAGGTAATCAACAGATTTTTTGATGCGACCTTCAGGCGACTCTTATGTGAAGAAGAAATATGCTCCCATCTTGCCGGGCTCTATGGATTGGCCGGTAGTCCAGCTCAGTAAAAACCGGAAACAATTCATTGAATCAGTTATTCATGAATCGGTTTCAGTGATTACTGCCCTACATGCGGAAAACGGAAGCCTGAAAGAAGAAATAGAGCAAACCAGGTTCAAGGAGATGTTGCGGGTTAAGCAAAATCCCTGGAACGTCGACCCGGATGACGATCCGGCATTTTGGTCCGGGATCAAAGCCAGGCTTTTAAAAATTTCTGTCGGCAACAACGAGAAAAAACATGAAGATGAGATAAAAAACATCTTACATGAAATTGTCTCCCGGTATGCCCATGAGATTCAGGGCAACTTTAAGCGGTCCCGTTACAAGCTGGCACGGACCCTGGTAAAGTTCGGCTTTAAACGGCTGCTAAACGCCTCAAAGGTCAAAGGTTGGCGTTCGGTCTGGAGCAGGCGGGTGACACTTCAGGATAAAATCCAGATCACTGGTGAAGTTGAGCAGTTGAGAAGCCTCGCTAAAAAAGGCACCGTCATCATGGTACCCACCCATTTCAGCAATTTGGATTCGATATTGATTGGCTGGGTAATTCATATTCTGGGTTTGCCCCCATTTATTTACGGAGCAGGGTTAAACCTGTTCAATATTGGCATTCTGGCTTTCTTTATGAACAGCCTGGGGGCATACAAAGTGGATAGAAGAAAAAAAAATCAGATTTACAGGGAGACGCTAAAGACCTATTCCAAATTAGCAACCGTCAAGGGATGTCACGGCCTTTTTTTCCCGGGAGGCACCCGCTCCAGGTCAGGTAAAATAGAAAGCAAATTAAAGCTGGGGTTGTTAGGGAGTGCCATGGAAGCCCAGCGCCATAGCCTTCAACATAACAGTGATGAGGAGAATCATAAGGTGTTTGTGGTTCCTGTAGTCATCAACTATCACTTTGTGGTGGAGGCCCCCGGGCTCATTAACGATTATTTGCAGTCAAAAGGTCAGGAAAGGTATTATGTTGAAAACGACTCATTTACCAATTCATACAAAATCCTGATATTTCTTTTTAAATTTATTACCAAAGGGTCTGACATTTCGGTATCTATCGGAAGGGGACTCGATTTGTTGGGTAATTATGTGGATGAGGCCGGAAACAGTATCGATAAAAAAGGAAGAAGGATAAATATTCGCGATTACTTTATCAGTAATGGGGAGATTACAGAAGATCTTCAAAGGGAAAAGGAATATACCAGAAGACTGGGTGAAGTAATTGTCAAAGAATTTCGCAGGAATAATCGCGTTTTTTCAAGTCATTTGGTAGCCTTTACGGCATTTAATATCCTGAAAAAAAGACACAGTCACCTGGATCTCTATGATCTGCTGAGAATCCCAAAAGAAGAAAGCATCATTTCCTATGAGGAGTTCAGGAAATCGTTCGAACTTGCCTTGCAACAGATACACCTTTTAAATCAGGAACAAAAAGTTACCATCGCTCCCCATCTCAGGGATACCCCGGATAAAATCATTGACCATGGCTTGTATAATGTTGGCATGTATCACTCGAAAAGACCCCTGGTAAAAAATAAGGAGGGTAATCTGATAACCCATGACCTGAACACATTATTTTATTATCATAACCGATTATGTGGGTATGGACTCGAAAATATCGTCTGAAAAACCTGTGGGGGTAATCGGAGCCGGGAGCTTTGGTACTGCCATTGCGAATATATTAGCTGAAAAAAGTAAAGTACTGCTTTACGCAAGAAATGAAGCCGTTGTAAACCGGATTAAAAACGAAGGTATCAGCAGCGGCCAAAAGCTTCATAAAAATATCAGTGGCACTAACGAACTGCAGGAAATAGCCACCAAATGTGACATTCTTTTTCCTATTGTACCTTCATCGGCTTTCAGGTCGTTGATAAAAGATTTATCCGCCTACCTGCACCCCTATCACCTGCTTATTCACGGCACCAAAGGCATGGACGTTTCTACTCCTGCTGAAATGGACAACGTCACAAAACTTAACCGCGATCAGGTCAAAACCATGAGCGAAATCATACAGGATGAAAGCGTGGTTGTAAGAGTAGGCTGTTTGGCTGGTCCCAATCTTGCCAGGGAGCTGGCAGACCTTCAACCCGCTGCTACAGTGGTGGCCAGCCATTTTGATGAAGTGATCGAGGCAGGCATAAGACTGTTAAGAAATGATCGTTTTCAGGTTTACGGAAGCAAGGATTTAATTGGTGTAGAGCTCTGTGGTGTATTAAAGAATATCATTGCCATCGCCTCAGGGGCATTGAGCGGCCTGGGCTACGGGGAAAACGCAAGAGCACTTCTGATCAGCCGTGGCATGGTTGAAATGATCTACCTGGGCAGGGCACTCGGTGGCAATACTGAGGCCTTTATCGGTCTTGCAGGGGTCGGTGATCTTGTAGCCACCTGTTCGAGTACACTCAGTCGAAATTTCAGCGTTGGTTACCGGCTGGCGAAGGGTGAAAAACTGCCGCAGATCGTTGAATCAATGGAGGAGACGGCGGAAGGCATTAATACCATAAAAATTGCCAAAAAGCTGGCCAATTTTTATAAAGTCCGTACCCCTATATTGGATATGCTACATAAAGTCCTGTTTGAAGACCTTACCGTGGAGGAGGCTTTGCAGTATTTAATGAAATACCCATTTAATGTGGACATTGATTTCCTGTAATGCGAAATCCATCTTTAAAAAACTCAGACTTTTATCATATCTGACTGGCAGTATTCCTTGATGGCACCTTTTATCTTATTGAAAGTCAATCGCAAAAGTTCGGGATTTTCTTCCAGTAAAGTCACCCTGAAACCCTGCAAACCGGAATGAAACGATGACAGAGGCACCACGCACACACCGGTTGTGGCTAAAAGATAATACACAAACCGCTTATCCAACGGGGTTTGATCATCGATCCAGTCGTCCAGCAAAGCTTGTATTTCCGGGTTATCTGTTTTCAGGAACTGACCAGGCCTCAATGCTCCATCCTTAAATACCATGGTATTGTAGAAAGCCCCCTGCGTGGCCACAAATCTTATTGGCGCAACATCACTTAAGATGCCTGAGATTACCTTACTCCTTTCACCTATGGCTTGATTTTTAACCGCTACATATTCTCTGTATCTGGGATCTCCCAGAATAAGCGGCAAGGCTTTTTGGGGTAAGGTGGTAGAACAGACTTCAACCATCTTTGCATCTTCCAGCGCTGTACAAAAATCGCTGAATTCAGGGTGCAGATTGCGGTTGTAAAACTCCATCCAGCCACACCTGGCACCAGGCCAGGGTAATTCCTTCGAAATCCCCTTCAAAGCAATGCCAGGTAAATCCCCTACTATCTCTGCTAAGCGAAGTGTCTTTGCCCCATTGTAAATAATGTTGGTATAAATCTCATCGCTGATCAGCAAAAGATCAAATTCACGGGCAATAGCTACAATTTTTTCCAGGTATTCCGGCGGGTAGACCATACCGGTAGGATTGTCCGGATTAATGATTAAAATACCTGCGATGTTGGGATTGTACTTCACCTTATTGTAAAGGTCATTCAGGTCCGGATACCAATAATTATCAGGATCAAGATTGTAGGTGAGCGGATCACTGTTAGCATGTGCGGCTTCGGTAGATGAATGGGTGGAATAGGTAGGTGAAGGGCCAATTACCCTGGAAGTAGGCGGCAGATACCTGTATAGTTTGGATATAGCATCGCCGAGCCCATTAAAAAAGAGTATGTCATTGGCGGACACCCGGACACCTTTTAATAAATTATTTTGCCCGGCTACGAAAGCCCGCGCTTCCGGATCACCTTGCGAATGACAATAACCGTAGGTTCCGTCTTCTTTCACGAGTTTGCCGATGATTTCCTTGATCCAACCCGGCACCTTCGCATGCTTTTGAATAGGATCGCCTATATTTTCCCAATAAATCGACTGACCGCAGTTTTCAACCAACTCAGCCTTTTTAACGATGTGCCTGATCTCGTATTCAAGTTTCCTGGCCCCTTCGTATAACAGTTTTTTTCTCATGTAACCGGAAGTTAAAAAGACGAAGTTATTAATAAGCGCTGTAAAAAAAAATAATGCGCCGGGAATGGCGCATCATTCGGATGAATATAAAGAAAAGCAAGGATTAAAGTTTTCTTTGCTATATCTCTTTTGGAAAACGGTCAGCGATCAGGCCTCGACTTCAACTGCCACACCTTTTACCGTTTTTATGATTCTGCTTGCAACCTTATAAGGATCAGCATTTGAAGCAGGTCTTCTGTCTTCCAGCCAACCTTTCCATCCGTTGACAACCGTAGCTACCGGTATACGGATAGAAGCACCCCGGTCGGAGATGCCGTAGCTGAATTTATCGATAGATTGCGTTTCGTGCAGACCGGTCAGTCTTTCGTGATTATCCGCACCATACACCTCGATATGCTCTTCAATTACATCGCCAAAAGCATCGCAGATAGCATTATACACTGCCTCACTACCGGCATTTCTTAACAGGGAATTAGAAAAGTTGGCATGCTTACCAGAACCATTCCAATCTCCTTTGACCGGCTTGCAATGCCAGTTGACAACCACACCGTATTTCTCAGCGGTTCTTTCCAATAGATATCTGGCTACCCATGTATGGTCTCCGGCGGCCTTGGCTCCTTTGGCAAAAGTCTGGAATTCCCACTGCCCGGCCATTACCTCCGCATTGATTCCTTCAATGTTAATCCCTGCATTCAGGCACAAATCCAGATGTTCTTCTACAATCTCCCTTCCGAATGCATTGGCAGCACCTACGGAGCAGTAATACTGGCCCTGGGGCGCAGGATAACCCGTAGCCGGAAAACCAAGCGGCTTGTCCGTTTCCGGATTCCATAAAGTATATTCCTGTTCGAAGCCAAACCAAAAATCATTGTCATCGTCGTCTATGGTGGCACGGCCATTTGATTCGTGTGGCGTTTCATCGGGATTTAACACTTCGGTCATTACCAGGTAGGCATTTTTTCTTCCCAGGTCGGGAAATAGGGCCACTGGTTTCAACAGGCAATCCGAAGAATTACCTTCAGCCTGCTCTGTGGAGCTTCCATCAAATGACCACATGGGACAGTCAGCCAAGGTACCGCCAAAATCATCTACGATTTTAGTTTTACTTCTTAAATTTTGAGTTGGTTTGTATCCGTCTAACCAAATGTACTCTAATTTTACTTTAGCCATACTTTTCTATTTTTAAAATGATTATTCATGAATAAGGTGTCAGATTCAGGTTTTTTATTTCATCAATAAAAGGTATTTATTTTCAATTATTTCTAAAATTCAACCCGCTTGACGCTTTATCTTTGCAATTTTTCAAATTTTAGGCATTTATTTCATCCAATAACCTTTAAATATACAATTATTTTTGTTTTTATGATATAAAAAATACCCAATTTATTATGTTTTGACAAAAATTCAGCATCAAAAGGATCTTTAAACATTTAATGTATTCCGGATTATTGACTTTCCCGAATAATTGGCTTATCCGGAAAAAGGAACACACAATCCGGAATATTAATATTTAGAATGAAAAAACGGCTGCTACTAAAAATGATGCCAGGCTCTGGGTAGGATCCAAATCACCCTCAACGAAGGTTCCATCCTCTGAGGCAGCATCCAGTCTTACCTCAGGTATTAAAGTCATATGATCGCCAATACTTATTTTTCCGGTCAGGGTAACGTCCAGTATACTGGCATCACCATCAGCATCATAAGCGCCGATAGCGCCTGCGCCTTCTTCAAATTCTGAGAAATATTCTACTCTCGCTCCAATAGCAAATACATCGGAAGTAGTAAGCTGAATGTAGCCGGCAACACCATAAAAGCCAAATGAGTCACCGTCTGCGTCCTCTACCGAAGTTCCGTTAAATACCTCTCCGGCATCGGTAGTATTAATAGTGGTATTTAAACCGACATACAACGCATCTGTCAAATTCCATCCGGTGGTTATATCAAACTGTAAGGTGTTTCCGGCAGAGGTTGTATCTGCTGTCAAAGCCAAATCTTCATCCAGATTACCATCCTGATCACCGTATAATACATTAAAGTAAATACTTCCCTTATCGTTCTCATACCCAAGTTGAGCACCAAGTGAATAGGTACTCGCAGGGTTGAATTCCGTTAAATCGGTAGGATTCAAAATCCCTGCCATCAGGCTCAGGTTATCTGATAGGGAAACATCGGCCTTAACCCCCGTATGGGAGAAGGGACCGTAAGAGAACATGTAGGAGGTAGAATAATTAAAGTTATCCACTGGTGAGATCACTTCATACCCCAGGAAGGTGTTGAAATTACCCATGGTCAGGGTCACCTTATCACTGACGTTCCAGTAACCGTACAATTGGTTGACAATGCTGGATGATCCCATAGAGTTAAATACCGCATCCGTTCCGCGGGGACCAAATACCAGGTCAGCCACAAATCCGACTTTATCCCATTCTTTGGAGGCAATTAAGTTGACCATACCCAGGGCAAACCCCGATTTATTGGCAAATGATGAACCAGGTGTGATAAATGCCCCCTCTTCATCGGCCACATTTTTGGATGTTAAATTTGTTTTAAAGTAAGTATCCACAGATCCTGAAATATCTACTGGAAATTTGTTATCATCTTCCTCGTCCTGGGCCCGGACACGTTGAGTTATGATTAATAATGCAAGACCCAACAATAGTAAAAGTGCTTTTTTCATTTTAAATTTGAATTAAGGTTACAAATTTTGTTTTAGGACAATTTTTTTGTGACATTCTTTTGGCCTGTCAACCGGTGTGAGCTGCCACTCACCCGGTTAAGGCCTTTTATATTGAGCCAGGTTAGCTACTCATTGTAAACAATGGTGTATCCCCTGATGCCATGTTCGTGGCTATCCATACCCTCTTCTTCATGTTCTTTGGAAACTCTGATGCCAATTGTTTTATCCAGCAGGAAAAATATGATCAGTGCTGAGCCAAATGCGGCACCACCGCATATCAATACACCGTACACCTGTGGAAGGAAACTTACACCCGCTCCAAATATTCCAGTCGCCAAAGTACCCCAGATACCGCAGGTTAAGTGCACGGAGACGGCACCCACACAGTCATCCAGCTTAAACTTGTCGAGCGTAATCGCAGATAAAACCACCAGCACACCAGCCACCAGTCCAATGAAAATAGACTCGCCGTAGGTAATTACATCGGCCCCTGCCGTAATGCCTACTAGGCCGGCAAGTATGCCGTTAAGCACCATACCCAGGTCTAATCTTTTGAAAACCAGCCATCCTGTGATATAACCACCCATAGCTCCCGCACAGGCGCCGAGACTGGTATTGACCAGTACCAGTGAAGTCAAAGCCGGGTCTGCAGATAGTACCGATCCACCATTGAAGCCAAACCAACCCAGCCAAAGCAGAAATACACCAATTACCGCCAGGGGCACACTCGATCCCGGTTTATCGATCACCTTGCCGTCGACATATTTTCCGATACGCGGACCGAGCACAATAATACCCGCAAGGGCTCCCCATCCGCCCACCGAGTGTACAAGGGTAGATCCGGCAAAATCGGCAAAGCCCATGGCATCGAGTGCTCCGGCCCCCCACTTCCATCCGCCGATAACAGGATAAACAATCCCCACGAACAAGACCGTAAATATCAGGTAAGCATTAATTTTAATCCGCTCAGCTACTGCACCGGATACGATGGTGGCAGCCGTGGCAGCAAACATTCCCTGGAACAGGAAGTCTGTCCACCTTGTATAGTCGGCATAATCGGAAGTCATACCGTTTTCCCTGGGCACAATACCAAATCCGTCAAAGGCGAACCAAAAACCGGCCTCGGCGTCCGGGTACATCAGGCTAAACCCCATAAAGGTGTAAGTCAATAAGCCTATGACCGGTGTCAAAGTATTTTTAAACAATATGTTGACCGTATTTTTGGCCTGGGTAAACCCTGCCTCCACACCGGCAAATCCCAGGTGCATAATAAAAACCAGGACCGTTGCCAACATCATCCATACATTATTGGCAGTAAATAAAGCGTTCGCTCCGACCGAAGCTGCATCTATAGCTGCCTGGGCAGGATCCTGGGCCAAAGCTGCCACACCCGATTCAACCATAGAAAATGTCTCTGTAAGCATTTTTTTCATAATAAAAAAGTTTAATTAAAGCAGTTAACAAAATAAGATTTTGCATAAGCGTAAGAACAAATAAACTGTAGAAAAAAATCCGATGCAAAAAAAGTTGGTGTAATTTTTAACCAAAAATTTTACTTTTTACGTTTTCTACAATTTTTTAAGGTGTTTTTAATATCATTAATCTTATTTTCTGTAAAAAAAATGGAATGGTGGGTGCATAAAATTATAATATCTTTAAAAAAATAAGAAAAAAGTTAAAAAATTTACCGAGATCGCATTTTTTAGGCTTTGAGACAAAAAATATAAGAATTATACAATTCTACAGGAATGTTCAGTTAATAAAAAAATCTTAATTTTTGGTCGATTAATAATTCAATTTATTAATGAATGGGTCATTTTCTTATGAAATGTGTAATTAATGTACAATGTATCAATTCTTAATTCATGAATGATCAAAACAGGTATTCTCCTGACGTTTAGTCCATAAAATTGAAAAATACCTTCAGGGTTGCATTCTTTTAATTTCCCTGTCCAGATCTTTCTGCCTCAGTGTTTCGCGTTTATCATGTAATTTTTTGCCTCTGGCCAGGGCAATTTCCAATTTGGCCAGGCCACGGTCATTGATAAAAAGACGGGTAGGTACTATCGTCAGGCCTTTTTCTTCCTTTGCCTTTTGTAGTTTTTGCAATTCCTTTTTATTCAGTAAAAGTTTTCGCAGGCGCGTAGCATCATGGTTATAATGACTACCCGATTTGTAAGGGGAAATGCGCATTTGCCGTACCCATAATTCATGATCCTGAAATGCACAAAATGCATCCTGAAGGTTCACTTTCCCTTCTCTGATGGATTTTATTTCCGTACCGGTCAAAGCGATACCCGCAATGAATTTATCTAAAAATTCATATTCAAAGCCAGCGCTTTTGTTTTTTATATTGATTTTATTTGAAAATCTTTTTTGTTTTTCAGCCATCATGCCATTCTATACGCCAAATTTCATACGAGGTTCGGGACTCACCTTCAAAGAGCTAAATTCTCCTTCAAGATATTTAAAATGGGCCGTCATGGCAATCATGGCGGCATTGTCGGTGCAATATTCAAATTTTGGCATGTAAACCTGCCAGCCCTTCTCATTGGCCAACTCATGTATCGCAGATCTCAGCCCCGAATTGGCCGAGACACCACCGGCAATAGCAATATTGGTAATTTTATAATGTTCTGCGGCCTTAGTCAGTTTTTTTAACAACATATGGATCAATGTGTACTGTATACTGGCACAAATATCCGGAAGGTTATGCCCGATGAAATCAGCATCTTCTTTCAATTTATCTCTTAGAAAATACATGATAGCCGTTTTAATACCACTGAAGGAATAATCAAAATCAGGCATTTCAGACGCGGTAAAGGTAAATGCATGGGCATTTCCTTTTTGCGCATACCTGTCGATCAACGGCCCGCCGGGATAGGTCAACCCTAACAACTTGGCTGATTTGTCAAAAGCCTCACCAACGGCATCATCCCTTGTTTGTCCGATAATTTTCATTTTTAAATGGTCTTGTACCCAAACCAACTGCGTATGTCCCCCACTTACAGTCAGGCACAGGAATGGAAATGCCGGTTTGGGCGCTTCAATAAAATGTGCCAGAATATGCGCCTGCATATGATTTACCCCAATTAGCGGTATGTCTAAGGACATAGCCAGGGCTTTGGCAAAGGATGTACCCACCAATAACGCACCTAAAAGTCCGGGACCTTGTGTAAATGCTATCGCACTCAGCTCAGATTTACGTATATTTGCCTCAGATAAGGTTTGATGAACAACGGGAACCAAATTTTGCTGGTGGGCCCGGGAGGCTAACTCCGGAACCACCCCCCCATAATTTTCATGCACTGTTTGGGTAGCAATTACGTTGTTAATTACAAGCCCATCTTTGATGACAGCCGCTGAAGTTTCATCACAAGATGATTCAATGGCTAATATTGTAATACTCATACATCCGGTTGATGAAATTTAAAAACATAGCGCAAGTTATTAAAAAACCGATAGTTAAAATAACGCTCCGGGCTATACTTGCTGTCTTTATACTTTTTTTCATCACCATGATCGTCATTCAGATTCCTTACGTACAAACAAAGATCGTTCGTAAGACATCTCAATACATTTCTGAAAAAACCGGCTTTAAATCCAGAATATCTTATGTGAATATCGGATGGTTCGATACCATCCTTCTGGAGGGTGTGGAGATTATGGACACAAAGGATAGTCTTATGATCGGAGTTAAAGAGATTGCCATAGACTTCAATTTAAATGCGCTGCTTTTTAGCGATGCGATTAATCTGGATGAGGTTTATCTGGAGCAGGCCGTGGTACAGTTGGTCAGAAACGCCCCGAATGGCTACCTCAATATTAATCTATTTATTGCCAATCTCAGAAAACTGGGAAAAGGAAAAAAGGGTGATGGTAAATCCAAACCATTTACGGTGGATAATATACAACTGGCAGGCAGCAAGTTTATGCTTTTCGAACCGTCAAAGGACTCTATCCGTACAGGATTCGATTTCAGGCATTTCAGACTGGAGGATATAAATGCCGGAGTGAAGCAATTTAAAATTATCGCTGATACCATTGAAATGAAGGTGGAGGGACTTACGATGCTAGAACCGGTCAGCGATTTTGTGATTCGGGATTTGTCTACCTTCTTCAGGATATGTAACCGGTCCATGGCTTTTACTAACCTCGACCTGAAGACCGAACATAGCGAAATTAAGGATTCACTCGTGTTTAACTATAACTCTATCAAAAATCTGAGTCATTTCAATGATAGTGTACGTATTGAAGCTAACCTGAAAGAATCCCATATTTTCTCGAAGGAATTGGGCGTATTTGCCCCCTATATGAACCGTTTTGAAGAATTCTACAAGATATCGGGAAGGTTTAACGGCTTAATCAGCAGCCTCAACATTCGTGATCTTGAACTATCATTCGGCGAAGAAAGCCGCATCGATGGTAACCTGAGTATCGACGGACTGCCAAACTTCCAGGAATCATTCATCGATCTTAACCTTAAAAATTCCATCATTACCTCCGGGGATCTGTTTCCCTATGTCAAAGGGAATGCCTACCAGCAGATTACCAGACTGGGGGACGTCAGGTTTAACGGCGAATTTCTTGGTTTTCCTTATGACTTTGTAGCCAACGGCACCTTCCGAACTCAATTTGGCAGGTTCGACTCGGATATCAACCTAAAAACCGATGAAGCCGCCAACACCTCGGTTTACAGCGGAAACCTTAAAACTTACGATTTTGATTTTGGCCAGTTGATCGGTTATTCGGATGAGGTACAAAAGATCACCCTTAACGGAAAAATTCAAGGATCGGGCCTCACCCTGGAAAAGGCAGACTTTGAACTGAATGCCTCCATCAGCAAGTTGGGTTTGATGCATTACGATTATCAAAACATCACCACAGACGCCCGGCTGACCAAGGAGCTGTTTAACGGATCATTGGGTATCGCCGATCCAAACCTCAAGTTTTCCGGAGATGTTTCCATTGATTTCAGGAACAATAACAACCTTATCAAGGTAAATGCCCGGCTCGATACGCTATTTGCCAAAGCCATCGGCCTGATCGATACGGAGTCTTTTATTAGCACCACCCTGGATCTCGACATGCAAGGTAATAATATGGACGATCTGGTTGGAGAAGCCAGCTTTAGCAATACTTCCCTCAAATACAGGGAAAAATGGCTGGACCTGGATACGCTTCATGTATTTTCATCAAAAACCGATCAGTTCAGAAAGTTTAATCTGGACTCCAAAGAATTCAGCGTAGACTCTGACGGTAATTACTCCTTCAGTAAAATCTATAAGGATATTGCCAAGTTGTACCATGAGTACATGCTAAACTTCCGGAATGACCGGAAACTGCTTGCCGACTATTACGCAAACAAAAAAAACAAAGTCCTTGATAAGTACACCGTAAATTATGAAATCCTGTTAAAGGACATAAATCCCTACTTCAAACTTATCAATCAGGATGGATACGTAGCCCGAAATACGAAAATAGAAGGTAAATTCCAGCACGGCTATACCTCCATTTTGACGATGTATTCCGATCTCGACTCAGTTAAATACAAAGAAACCCTGTTTCTTGACAATAACCTGGACTTTTCCGCTTCTAAAATAGCCGATAGTGTTAATGTACTGGCCATGGCGTATCTGCATTCCGGCAGTCAGCTATACCGAAGCATGGTAACCACAGATAATATTATGCTGGAAGCGGTGTGGGACAAAGACCAGATAGACTTTTCCAGCTCCTTCCATCAGACGAAAAATGATAATTATTTTGAATTGAACGGTCTGTTGTCTTTTTTAAAGGATAGTATTGAAATTAAACTCAACCCGACCAATGCCAGGGCCATCGATAAGATATGGCGTATAGGTGAAGACAACAAGGTGGTATTTAGCAATAACGAAATTTTGGTACACAACTTAAAAATCCAAAGTGAAGATCAGTATCTGGCCCTTGACGGAGTCGTTTCGGACAGCCTGCATAAACGACTGAAGCTGATTATTCATAATTTTAAAATTGATAACCTCAATCCCCTTTTCAAACAGGAATTTGAAGGTATTGTCGACGGATTTGTCGAGTTTCAAAACCTGCTTGGAACGCCTAAAATCGGTAGTCAGTTGCAGGTATCGACTTTTGAGATCAACAATTTTTTGTTAGGGAATATATACGGGTTGGCCGACTGGGAAAATACCTACGACCGGGCAAGACTGGACTTTGAAATAGAGCGGCTCGGTAAAAAAATAGTAGACCTGCGAGGATACTTCAATCCGGTGGAAGAGAACGAGCAGCTTGACTTATCTGCGAATTTTAATCAGGCGGAATTGGGCGTTATTGAACCATTCCTGGAAGAATACATCACCGAAATACAAGGCCTGGGATCCGGCGAATTCGACATCACCGGCACCCTGGATTACCCCATATTAAGAGGAACAGGCTTTTTGTCCGATGGCCAGGTAAAAATCAATTACTTAAACACAAAATATTCGTTTGACGGGGACATATTTTTCGACGATAACGAAATAGGTGTGAGAAATTTAAAACTGACCGACGACAACGGCAGCATGTCTACCTTCAGTGGCGGTTTATTTCATGATGGTTTCAAAAATTTTATTGTTGATTTTCAAGGCAATCTGAGTGAATTCAAAGTGTTGGATACCAAAGCAAAACATAACAAACTGTATTATGGCACCGCTGTTATGACCGGTGATATCGAAATCCTGGGCTCGTTCAGCAACCTTAATATTTCAGCCGATGCCACCACCAACAAGGGTACTAAATTCTTCATTCCGGTTAATTCCTCAGGTGAAGTAGACCAGGTAGATTTTATCCATTTTGTAAAGAAAAAGGATACCTTGGCAACCAGTGATCCCGAAGATGGCATAGAGAGTGTTAACATACAGCGGTTAAACCTCGATTTCAATCTGGATATTACCCCGGATGCCTACAGCGAAATCATATTCGATATCAGATCGGGAGATATCATCCGCGGGCGGAGTAATGGTAAACTGAAACTGCAGATAGACCCGCAGGGAGAATTTAACATGTTTGGCAACCTGGAAATTGTGGAAGGGGGCTATAACTTTACTTTAAGGAACCTCATCAACAAAGAATTTGTCATTGAACCCAAAAGCAGAATCAGTTGGTATGGCGATCCATACGGTGGGGTCATGGATATTAGGGCCAGCTATGCCCAGCAGGCTGCTATGGCGCCGCTTTTTTCTGATACCTCTACCGTAAAACAGTATCCGGATTTAAGGAGAAAGTATTCCGCCAAGGTATTGCTCGACCTGAAGGGTGATTTATTAAACCCCAATATACATTTTGACCTGGACTTTTCCGCTTATCCGTTTACGCTCAACATTCCGATAAACCTTGTAGAAGCCAATCTGGAAAACGACGAACAGGAGTTAAGCAGACAGGTTTTCAGTCTCATCATGTTAAGAAAATTTTCGCCCCAGGGCACCTTTGATCTGGGTGGAGGCCTGTCGGTAAGCAACAGTGTGAGCGAGTTACTGTCTAATCAGCTCAGTTACTGGATCACCCAGGTGGATGAAAACCTGGAAATAGACGTGGATTTAGGGAACCTGGACCAGGATGCTTTTAACACTTTTCAGCTTCGACTCTCCTACTCTTTTCTCGACGGCAGGCTCCGTATTACCCGCGACGGCGGCTTTACTTCCGGGGATAACAACGCCGGTGTAAACAATATTGTGGGAGACTGGACAGTGGAATATTTGTTAACGCCCGATGGCAGGCTAAAAGCCAGGATGTATAATAAAAACAACTTTTTTTCCGAATTCAGGGCTGCCAATCAGAGAACCAGCACCACCGCCGGATTTAGCATACAGTATACTGAAAATTTTGATAAAATCAGTGAAATCTGGAAAAAGGTCCGAACCGATAATGAGCAGGGTCAGAAGGAGGCAGAAAAAGAAGATACCCAAGAATCGGCTCCCGGAGAAAATCCGGGGGAAGGCGATATTTCAAAAAAAACAACAAGAAAACCAGGCAACAGAACACCATGAACATAGGCAACCGCGTAAGACTCTTAAAAGGCAGGGAAGAAGGCATCGTTTCCAGGATTATTGACGACAAGCTTATCGAAGTAGAGATAGAAGACGGTTTCAATATCCCGGTACTTAAAAAAGAGGTAGTAATCATCTCGCAACAGGAGGAGTCGGCATTTGGAAAAAAAACGGCTCCTGGACCCATTCCTAAAAAAAGTCAAAAACCTGCGATTACCGCCAAAGGTATTTACCTGGCATTGGTTCCTATTAATGACAAAAGGCTTTCCCTGCATTTTATCAACAATACGGACTATATGCTCTTGTTTACGCTCTCGGCTTTAACCCATGAGACATACGAGGGATATGCCGCCGCTGAAATAAAAAGCAGGAATTCCATCAAAATAGGCGATCTTGACAAAACCAATTTCGAACAATGGCCATCGTTTATCCTGCAATTGCTGTTTTATTGTGATGGGATTTTTGACCTGAAAGAGCCTTTTCAAAGAAAAATCAGGTTCAAAGCAGGAAATTTATTCAAGCAGAAAAAAGTAGCACCCATACTGATGCGGGAAGCCTATCTATATCAGATAGACGCGGCCCAAAACGCGCAGCCTATTCAGGCAGAAAAAGTAAAGGAAAGCTTGTTTGAGCCGGGTGACAACACCGAAAAAGATAAATCCAGGCAGTTGCCACCCGCCTTCATAGTCGATCTGCATATCGAAAAAATCACAAAAAACCATGCAGATTTGCCAGGCAGTGAAATACTGCGCCAGCAACTACAAAAGTTTGACAAAACGTTGAATCAGGCCATCATTTCAGGTCAGGAAGAGATTATATACATCCACGGAATCGGCAACGGCTCATTGAAAAAGGAACTCCATAAACGGCTAAGGGAATTACCTAACGTTACTTATGTCGATAACCATAATATGGAGAAATTTGGAGGAGGAGCTACTCTTGTAAGAATTACCTAGAATTCGAACGATTTCACACATATACGCTATGTAACTTGCACAAAGTTTAGAAGGAATGTGTATTAAAAGAATTTTTAATCTTTAGTGTGAAAGTATTCGATATGAATTTTACTGAATTTATGGAAAGCTTCGCCGATGAAATCGGTGGTCAATTTTCGGAATATGACAAAACGAAATCGGTGATCATTGTTCCGGTCGATGAGTTTCGTTTCCAAACCGTAGTGGGGGAAATGAGACACATAAAGCATTATGATAAGACTGCTATTGAATATTCCTCCAAAGTGTGCCCGTTTCAAGCAGATATCGATTTGAAGCTATTACTGGAAGAAAACACCAAATTCTGCCATGCAAAATTTTCCATCGTGGATGGTTTTGTGAAAGTGGAAGCTTCAGCGTTTATTGACAATGCTACCGATGATCTTTTAAAGGAAATTATCATTGAAGTGGCCCAAATGGCCGATGAGTGGGAATACAAACTTACCGGAATGGACGTGCATTAAGGGATTGATAAAAGTATTTATTCAGGTTGTTAAACCTTTCAAGGTGACTTGTAAAGCAGGGTTCCCGGATATGAACCCAATAACTTTACAAGTCATTTTTTTTGAGGGCCTCCAATTTTTCGTTATCATCAATATTTATAAATTTGCAGCTATTGCAAGCCGTCTTACCGCTCTGTCCGTTTGGGTCAGGGAGGAAAGTCCGGGCAACATAGAGCACCGTACTTCCTAACAGGAAGGTTCCGGCCTGCGGGCCGGGAACAGATAGTGCCACAGAAAATATACCGCCATAGCGCCTGGCGTTATGGTAAGGGTGAAATGGCGGGGTAAGAGCCCACCGCGTTAATGGTGACATTAATGGCAGGGAAAACCTTACGGGTTGAAAGACCAAATAGGTCCGGCTTTCGCCAACGGTGGCGTTGGTGAAAAGGGTTGCTCGCCCAATAGGCCCCTCTACCTTACGCTTGCACGCGATGCTTTGACACAGGCTACGGCCTCAGGTCAGGGAATCAACTCAGGCGTATGGTAGATCAAGGGGAATGAGCCGGATGGGTAGGTCGATTGATCCCGGCAGTGATGCCGGGGCCAGATAAATGGTAAGACCCCTTGCTACTGCAAGGGAGACAGAACCCGGCTTACAGGCTTGCATATTTTATTAACTTGGAATATGGCGAAAATATTAATCATTGACGACGAAAAGATGATCAGGGATACCTTGAAGGAGATCCTGGACTATGAAAAGTACACCACAGAGGAAGCCAAGGACGGCGAGGAAGGGCTTGAGATGATCAAAAAAAATGAGTACGATGTGGTGTTATGCGATATCAAAATGCCCAAAATGAATGGCCTCGAGGTATTGGAAAAGACCATGGAATATGGGAAAGAAACACAGTTTATCATGATTTCTGCCCATGGTACCATTGAAACCGCAGTAGAAGCCACCAAAAAAGGTGCTTTTGATTTCATCCAGAAACCCCCCGACCTCAATCGGATGTTGCTTACCATCCGTAATGCGCTGGACAAAACCAATCTTGTCACCGAAACCAAGGTGTTAAGAAAAAAAATCTCCAGAACCATCGATATTGTTGGAGCGTCTTCGGCCATTAACCATGTCAAAGACACCATTGAAAAAGTAGCCCCCACTGATGCCAGGGTACTAATTACCGGGCCAAACGGAACCGGAAAGGAGTTGGTAGCCCGCTGGCTGCACGCTAAAAGTGGCAGATCTTCGGAGCCATTTGTAGAGGTTAACTGCGCCGCCATTCCCTCCGAGTTGATAGAAAGTGAGCTATTCGGTCATGAAAAAGGGGCTTTCACATCCGCCATTAAGCAACGCATAGGAAAATTCGAACAAGCGAATGGTGGCACCCTGTTTTTAGATGAAATCGGCGATATGAGCCTGTCAGCCCAGGCCAAGGTGCTAAGGGCTTTGCAGGAAAACAAAATCACCAAAGTCGGTGGTGACAAGGAGAAAAAGGTAAATGTAAGAGTCATTGCAGCCACCAACAAAGACCTCAAACAGGCCATATCTCACCACAAATTCAGAGAAGATTTATACCACAGGTTAAGCGTCATTGTTATCAAGGTACCCGCCCTCAAAGACCGGAAGGAAGATATTCCTTTGTTGGTGAACCGGTTTCTGGAAGATATTGCCAATGAATATGGTACCAAAAAGAAATCAATCGAGCAATCAGCAGTCGATCACTTACAAAAATCCGACTGGAGCGGCAACATTCGTGAACTGAGAAACGTGGTCGAGCGCCTCATTATCATGAGTGGGGAGGAAATAAAGGAAGAAGATGTGAAGAAATACGCTGATTTTGAGTAAGTGGGTTGCGGGTGTTCCGAGGTTTGAAAAGTTTAGTACCTAGACCGGTGCTTTAGCCGGGTATTCGAAAATCTGGGAAAAGGCGGTGTTTCAAAGCATATTTGGCAAAGCCTAACACGCTGTTGCACCCCAGCTTATGGAACAGTACTCGCCGGTTGGCCTCAATGGTTCGGCGTTTCAACATTAACATGGTGCCTATTTCTTCGGAAGAATATTCTTTACATATCAAATACAATATTTGTAACTCGCGGCCAGTCAGCCCTGTACGTTTAGATAACGCTGCCAGTGTTCCGGGGTTTGGCTTTTTTTCAATATAAGATACTTCTCCTCTCGCGTTGTTAACGGCGAATTTTCTGAGCTTTTCTTCGATGGTTTGGAAGGGGGCATTGAAAGGTATATAGTCATAGAGGTCGCCACTCTCAAATTCTCGGGCATTATCGTTGGGATCAGTGCTGAGTACCATAACCACGAGAGGCACCTCCATGATGGTTCCCATTAACCCGGGGAAGGCTTTTTTATTTTCCCGTGCCTGCCAGGAACTGGCCAATAATACGGAGGGGCTCGCAATCGGATAATGCTGGCGGATCTTGGCAACATGGTCTAGGGCAACCACTCTGTCCACAAAGTCATAATTTTCAATTATCCCACAGAGGGAATGGAGGATAAGGTTGTGCTCGATAGCAAGAAATATGTCCATAAGAAGATCAACGTTGGTCTTTTAAAGGTAACATTTTTCCACCTGTTTTTAAACCAGCGTTTCCAAACCACAGTCGCAATCCGGCCCAATCCCCTTCCTCATCCTGATTCTAATGTCTATAAAAACCAGACTGAATCGTTGAGGAGGAGAACAGCCCCTATTGTTTTGAGCTTGGACATAATACGCCCTCTCAAAGATCACACCTGACGGTGCGATTGACCATCCCATCCGTTAACTATAGCCTTACATGAAATGGCTATTGTCTCTACTAAGATGATAAATTTTATGTTTCACAGCGAATTTCAATATCCCAATAGCACTTCTTGATCCTGTCTTGATCAATAATTTCTCCCGGTAGCGACTGGTACTCCTCGGGCTGATATTCAGTGACTTGGCAATTTCTTCGGTGGTTTTCTCCTCACATATCATACGGATGATTTGTATCTCCTGATCTGTTAAACTGACCGCATCGTCAGCTTTCCCTTGGTGTGATCCATTAGGTGTTTTTTCCATAGTTGATAAGTTTTGGTGATTAATTAATTTCGCTATATTATCGGCTCACAACTCGAATAATTCCCCCTGAGATCCATTTTAACCATATTTCTCTTCTTTTTTCCTTTTGGAAGTCCGCTATTGGCTGGTTACTGGTTAAAATGAAAATCCTGCTATCGATGAGATAGATGGTAGGTATATCTACGTATAAAAATAACGGAAGGTTAAATTTAACCGCAGATCTTCGTTAACTGACAAAAAATAGCTATTTTGTACAATTTGTTGTGGAGAATCCTACGAAATTTAGGTGGAGAATCCTACGGATTCTGCATTTTGGTATTGACATTTGTTTTTACTTCTCTTACTTTCACTAATGTAATTTGCTGGGCAACCAGATAAGAAGGCCAGAAAAAAATAGCCATTAAACCAGTGACTTAAAACAAAAAGCAGAAAACTAAAAGGTCGTATAGACCAGACAAAATATTCAACTAAACACTTAATTCAAACAACCAGAAATGAAAAAGCAGAAATTAATTAAAACAATCAATCTTGTCTGCCAAGTGTCTGCACTAAGGCCTTCTTAGCATCTCAAAGGACTTAACAAAAGCACGAGGCGGGAACTGAAAACTAACTTTGATCTTGTCCACAGTAGCATTGGCGAAGGTGGACGAAGCTAATCCAACTAATGATCAAAATAAATAACTATTCTCCCCAATCCCTAAGCCCCGCGCCCTTTTCACCTGGGCGTCGCGGGCAAGGGGACGATTTTCGGGTAAGAATATCGTTAAATATCCAGGACAAGAAGCGCCAGTATAATTTAATATGAAGGAAACTTGTCTTAGGATGCGGGATACTGGAAGAGAGAAGACTTTGATTGATCAATAATAAATGAGAAAACGAAATGATGTGAAAAATGAAAATTCTATTATCAACTGATAAAAAGGCAAAGTCCCAAATTTTTCACCTTTAGTTTATTAACAACTGAAACCCTAATAAAGTGATGGATGTAAAGCAAACAGGCAATCAAAATACCAGCTAACTTTGTTCGCCAATGCCCTAGTAGTGGCGGAAGAACAAACAACGATATCTGTTGAAAATAATGAAAGCTATGGAACTGTGTAAGAAAGCGTTAGTGCAGGAATGACATTTTCAAAGAAGTAAATGGAAAAGTGCATTAACGAGGTTAAACACAAAGTAATTCACTTGGATTATGTTTAACATACCAAAGTGTAGGTAATTAGAAACTAAACAAAGTAACGGTCTCTTTAATTTAAATATTATCAACCAGCCTTGTCCGTTTTGTTCCTACGTCAAAGCCTTTGGGCACAAGTAGGGCTTTATAAGGATGGGAAAAAGAGGAAAGAATCAACTTAAATCATATTAGATGAAAGGCAAAGGGGCATTGTAGGCCTGGGAGTAAACGTAAGACTATCACTGGGAACCAGGAACACTGTACCCTTTTCCTTTCGATCAAAATTGCCTTTTGTGGCCCATTAATTAAGGGAAACTAATTAACTAAAAACATGACAACAGCAACATTCATCAACCAATTAAAATCTGATAAAACAAAGAAAGTAGCGCTTGAAATCATTTGCTTTCTGTTTATTCTTTTGTTCACCTACGCGGCGGTCATGAAGCTGATAGATGTGCAGAAGTTTACGGTGCAGATTGGGCAGTCGCCCTTATTAACGGATTTTGCCGGGGTAGTGGCCTGGGTGATACCGATCTCGGAATTGCTAATTGCTGGGATGTTGGCAATAACAAGATTTCGATTAGTGGGTTTATACGCTTCCTTTAGCTTGATGGTGATGTTTACGGCTTACATTATTGCGATATTGACAATCGATGAGAATATACCATGCTCTTGTGGCGGTGTACTGGAGAGTATGGGGTGGACCGAACACTTAATTTTTAATATCGGTTTTGTAATATTGGGTTTAGGCGGCATTTTGCTGCATACTAAAGCTGATGAAAGTAATCAACCCGCTATGGTATGATCCAAACTTGGAAAAATAGCATCGTCATTTGAAAGGGGAAAAATGGGGAAAAGAAATTTTATGGCCATAAGATCAGGGGTAACCGAAAACCTGTAAAAAAGAGTAGGCAATTTATTCGACCTTAAATAATAAAATCATGAATTCTTTAAAAAGTATTTTAACAGCTATCGCTTTTGTATTTGCCATTGGAGCAGCTTTTGCTTTTGCAACGGATAATGCTTCAACAACAGTACGTTTAAAGCCTGTAAATGGAAGTTGTGAGACACAAGATAGGGCAATTACCCTTCCTCAAGGTTGTGCATTACAGCCTGGAAATATTTGCACAATTGTTGACTTTGGAGTCACCAAGGAAATTTTTCAAGCAGGTAGCTGTGTAACTCCCTATGCTAAACAGCCTTGATCAATTTTGATATTGACATTGGTACTATAAAGTACCAATGTCTTATTTGTTTTAGATGAAGTTGAAGTAAAGAGCTATTTATGAGAAGTATTTCGATAAGTTTTACCTCTGTTTTAATTGTCGGAGCAATTTATACACTTGGAGCTAGAGGCTCAACAACGGTTCGTTTAAAGCCAGTTAATGGAAGCTGTGAACCGTCAGACATCATTATTCAGAAGCCAATTAACTGTAGTCTCTACCACTTCGGCCCAAACTGTACTATTTATATAGATTTTCAAATGAAAGAAATCTATCAAGCAGGTGGTTGTATTGTAGCTTATAAATACCAATAAGATCCAGTGATCAGAGCTTTGATCGAGTCTTAATTAAGGGGTTCGACAAATGAATATTTAATGGTTGTAACTTTATTTACTTGCTGCAGTTTGATCAAGGTACTCGAAAGTTCGTTAAAGACCCTGATAATTTTAGTAGAATTAAAACAATTAATCTTAATAGTTATCCTTAAGTTTCTTATACTCAACTATGCCAAATCGTATCATTTTCCTGATCAGCTTTTGTTTTATTTTTAGTGCTTTCATAATTCTTTTCTTGTACATACGTAGCTATAATTCAAATGATATCAGGAATGGATTTATTAGGAAAATCAAATCAGTAGTACTGGAGTCAGATAATTCAGTTGATATGCGGCATAACTCTTATTATTTGGCAGGAACATCTGATAGTCACATTTATTTGGGGAATTCTATGTTGACTGCTCATATGCTTGTTGTCTCTACCAATTTTACTGATACCCTCCATGTTAGGCTGGATAGGCCTTCACATTTACAATACTGGGATGCTGTGCAAGTAGTTGTGGATCATCCTCAAGTATATGTAATGGATGGCATATCGCCGGCAATACTACGTGGCATTCTACCCAAACCTTATATGGAGCGATTTATGTTGAACAACACTTTTTTTACCAATCCAACTGTATCACTTTCCCCTTCATCTTTTGTATTCAGAACCATAGATAAAACTTTGGGGCAGTATATTTTGACCAAAAAAAAACTTGGACCTGATTCTTCATATATCCACTATGCATCTGATATTCTGGAGAAACAAGTAGATGGAGTTTTTTGTACTGATGGGATGCTACACCATAATCGAGAAATGAATATATTGGTATACATTTATTATTACCGAAATCAGTTTATCTGCATGGATACCAATTTGAATTTACTTTACAAAGGCAACACTATAGATACTATTAGCCAGGCTAAGATTAAAGTAGCTGAAATTCAGTCAAATAATTCGATTACATTGGCTTCGCCACCTTTTTTGGTCAATAAGAAAAGTTGTGTGTATGGTAATTGGTTATTTATAAATTCAAACCTTATTGCTGACAATGAAGATAAAAGAACATTCCAGAAATCTAATGTAATCGATGTTTACAATTTGAAAGCGAGAGGAACATATGAATTTAGCTTCTATATTTCTCACTATCAAGGACACAAAATGAAGGGTTTTCAAGTATTAAAAGATAGGCTTTTTGCTATTCATGATCGATACCTGCTTTCCTATCAACTTGATTCAATATTTTCTCAGGAATTTAATAGTCCATTAGAAGAAGAATCTAAATACGATGACTTGGAAAATAATCAATTGATTGATAATCAGGAATAAGTATTAAAAATTCTGCCAAGAAAAACCTCGAAAAAGGCTCAATAACACTATATTCGGGGTAACATATCTAATATTAACAACAGAAATATATGTAGAATTTTTCAGAACAAGGTGAGCTTTTTGAACAATATGCTACTTTTTCTCCCAAATTGTACATTTTCAAGCAGACTGAGTTAGGCAAACTGCGCTCGGTATTACCCATTGGTCAGTTGTCCGGCCTGCTGCCCGATCAAAGTGGGGCTAGCCGTAGATCCTGGTTTGACAATGAAGGACAAATCGCCCTTTTATTATTGTCCCAATTGCTACGAATGGATGATCCTACCCTGTTAAAGCGGCTTAACTCGGACTGGGAGCTGCAAATGTTCTGCGGTCGTAAGAAAATAAATATGCCTACAACCGGTAACAGAAAAAATCAAACCAAAGAAAATTTGGACTTAGTTATTCTGAGTAATTTTCCAAGTCACCGTTTCCAAGCATAAGAATCAAAAACATCCATCCCCTCAACACAGCAAAAAAAAATCTGATTAGCCAAATTTTTTAACTAATTAACGAATATTTCTAAATAATTATCATTTGAATTGACTAATTTAATATATATCATCTTTTTAAAACTAAAAGAATAAGGATCAATTGCAATGAGCCTGGAAAAGATGTGAGCATTATACCATTGATAATGAAAAATTATTAATTAACAGATTTCCTTTCATTTAGATTTTGTTGTTGAATTGGCGAGGTCCCTAATTTTGGGAACATAAACCTCTCCTTTTTAGAAATGCATTTGCCATCTACCATTGAACAAACCAAGCAGATGTAATACCCCTTTATTATAGGATTATCATCTAGTATTTTTACTTTTTGCTTGAAACCGGCTTTTTCATCCATATACCGAAAAGTAATGCCCCAAATGTCATCGTACTTTTCTTTTACATTCAGTGGCCTAGTTTTACCTATAAGTTGGTAACTTTTATGCGCATCAAAGCTAATTTTCGTGGGTATCGGTCCTATGTCTACTTCGAAATCATTGGAATAGATATACCAATTGGGTTCAAGATCAATCTTAAAAAACAATTCTATTTCATCCCCAGGCTGCACTGTAGATTCTGAAACAATAAAGCTCCATTGCACCGGATCGGTTACTTGACTCCATGAATTGAGCCAACACAAAATTAAAATAACTAACAGAATGTTCTTTTTCCCCATTTTAATACTTCCAAATTTTTAATCTAATTACGACCTCATTAAACTAGAGAAAATTACTTTTAAATTCACCAATTGGGCTTTGAATAACATTAACTTTACGATTAAATCTTTACAATTGCAAATCAATATTCTTTTAGGATTCGATCATAATTAATAGTGATTATTAATACAAAGCTATCTTATAACATTCAATTAGACTGAGAAATTAATTCTTCATTCGTTGGTTTTGTCATCTATAACCAACATTTCCATCTTCCGTTTCTCTGCCTTTAATACCAATCCGTACTTCTTGAGTTCTTTGGCGACAGCCTGTGGGTTACTAAGATCAGCATCAAAAACTATATCCACATTTCCTTTTATACCGGTTTCATCTATTACAAATGGAATTGCTTTATTTACCATAAAGTATGTTAGCTTTGAGGTGAATGTGGAAAAAGGAGCATTTCTTAGGTTGACGTAAAAATTGGTGATTTCTGCATGAACGTCACCCCCGTCTGATAAGGATTTCTCATTAAACTTTTTAAGTATTACACAGCTGACTTCTCTTTTTTTGATCGACACATTGTAGCCAAATGCCTTATTCAAATCTTTTCGCATTATTTCTCGTAACTCCTCTATCCCGGCGCTCTCCTTGATTAACTCATAACAGTATAAATTAGAACTACTTTTTTTGTTTTTTGGAGGGTCAAAATGCTTAAAATCAGCCATTTCTAATTTAATTTGATGAAAAGGGTGTAGTTCATAAGCCTGCCAGTAAAGATGTGAAAGTGATACATTTACAAGGCGCATTCCAGCATATTTGCTCTCAGCATTGGGGAGTTTTATGTGTGCCATGGGTTCTAATCCTTCAATATGAGTTGTTACCGCTGAATAATAGTTGGCTGTCCTAGCACTATAGAGAGTGTTACCTTCTAATAACGACTTGCTGAAATCAACTGGTAAGACTTTATGTATCACCTTTTGCAAGCCTTTATCTAAAGGCTTGCCTAAAAGAACATCTTGAATATTCTTTTCTGTTACAGCCTCCTTTTCTGTGTATGCTATAATTGTTCCTTTATTAATCCATACTTTACCGAGCCATAAGTCACCATCTGCCATAAAGTATTCGGTTAAATCAGTATCAGCTGCACTCGGTAGTATGATTTGTTTTTTCTTCTTCAACCTTTCAAAAAACGTCTCAATTTTCTCAGGCTTTTCACCAGTAACTGGCAATATTTGTATCTGCGCAGAAAATTTTCGTTGCAGAGAATCCAACCTTGGAAAATCTGCTATACAGGGGCCACACCAAGTTGTCCAAAAATCAAGAATTAGCAGTTTATCCTGAAAGTCTGAAATTTTAGCAGTTTTCTTCTGATAGTTAACCATGTGGTTAAATGCTATATCTGGAACCCTGTCACCTACATTTAAAGGTTTTTGATTTGATATACTGATTGATTCCGCAGAACCATTGCTACAGCAATATAAGGTTAAAGTGACATAAACGAACTTAGTAAATTTCATATTTGCGTAATCTTTGATTTTTAATTGTTAGATATTGATTTCATCCATCCCAAAATGTCCATAATCCTGTTTTGGAATTAATGTATTCTTTTTCCATTTGGATAAAAAATCTAAACTTCAACATTATAAATTAAGAAATGTTAAATACTTAGTAGCCTTGATTCTGTATAAGGTTGGGATTCTTCTCAAGCTCCAATTGTGGTATGGGAAATAACTCATCAGTGGTTTGCCAGCTAGGTTTACTTGATGCCAGAACTGTATTTGCTTGGCCAGTTCTTTTTAAATCTCTCCAGCGATGGCCACCTTCAGCAAACAATTCTATTCTTCTTTCTTGTTCAACTGCCAATAACATTTGTTCAACTTCCAAAGAAGCAGATAAATTGGACAATCCAGCCCTAGCCCGAATTATATTTAGATCATCAATTGCCTCACCTATTTTATTTTGATTTGCACGTGCTTCAGCTCGTATTAGGAACTGTTCTGCTAAGCGGAATATCATATTATATTCTGTAATGCTGGAAGATTCTCTGACTTTATACTTAAAAGGAAAATAGTAGGTCGTGTTGTCTACATCATAGCTACCAACCCAATTATTTAACCTTGCGTCTCCAGCTTCAAAAACATTAATTAATTGGTCATTTAGTGAAACTTTAAAAGGTCGTAAAGTAAAATTAGCGGGAATAAATGTAAAACCATCCTCAGCATTTTTGTTTGCAGCGTTAGGCTTTAGTTGCCATATAGCTTCATTACTATTGGCTAAGAATACCGCATTCAAATCGGACTCTAAACTGTAAAGCAGCGAGTTATTGATTATAGCAGTGGCCTGCTCTTCAGCATTTGCCCAATCATCGAGATAAAGATATACCCTAGCCAACAAGGCTGTAGCGACCCATCTATTGGGACGTATCCGTTCTCCATTTGAAAAGGAATAGTCATCATTCAAAAGTATTTGAGCTTCTTCTAAATCCGAAATTATTTGTGCATAAATCTGTTGTTTCGAATTACGAGAGGCTACACTGTTTACTTTAAAATCGGTGGTCGTGATCACGGGTACATCTCCAAAAACATTTACTAAATAAAAATGGGTTAATGCTCTAATAAATCTTGCTTCTCCTGTTAATTGTTGTTTAGTTATCTCACTTATATTTTCAGAAGCAGCTAAACCTTCTAGAACAGCATTAGAATAATGGATGAATTTATATGCCTGATCCCAATTCCCTCCAACTATTGAATTTGTACTTGTAAGTTCATTATTAAAAAATTCTAATTCTGGGGCTGAAAACGAAAATATAAAAAATTCGTCTGAACACCATCCTTCAAATAAATTACTTTGAGTTGTTATTATGCTAGATTCATTTGTCATTTCGCTATAAATACCAATTATTGCAGCCATTGCAGACTCATCGTCTGTATATATAGTTTCCCTAATAATCTGATTTCTGGGTGGATCAATGTCAACGAAATCTTCGCATGAAGTTGACAAAATCATTAATAGTAGACAGAATATTATTAGTTTACCCAATTTTAAATTGTATATTTTTATGTTACAATTTAGAGATTTCATATTATCAAGTTTTAAAATGTAATTTGAAGACCGCCGGTTATCATACGCAAAGGAGGAAGTGATGAACCCTGACTTTCTGGATCCAGACCCTGGTAATCTGTTAAAGTAATTAGATTTTGACCTTGAATGTAAATTCTTAGATTTTCTAATCTCCATTGTTCTAAAATGCTATCAGAGATTTGATAAGAAATAGACACATTTTTAAGCCTTACAAAAGATGCATCGGTGACAGAATTGGTACCAAGTAAGAAATTGTTATTATGTCCTGTGACAATATCAGGATTTAATCCCACTGTAAATTGTTGGAAGTTAGAAATATCTCCAGGTTTCTGCCAACGATCTAGCACTGAGATCGGTTGTTGAGCCGATACAACTCCTGGTATTCCAAAATCTCTAAATATATTGTTACCTGTTTGTTTTACAAATTGAAATAGAAAATCTACTTGTAAGCCTTTATAAGTAATGCTATTTCTAACTCCTCCAAAGTACTGCTGTGCAACCTCTTTTAATGGGATGATGTCTTCTGGAAAAGTAATACTTTCATCTCCGCTGATATCTTCAAAAGTATACATTCCTGTTTCAGGATCAACACCAGTATTATTAAACACTTTTCTTATAAACAAGGATTTACCAACTTCATATGTATTAGCAAATGGCGATAGCCCTAGATCAGGATATTCTAACAATTTGTTACGAGGAATGGTAACATTAAAAGAAGTTACCCAATTGAAGTTAGAATTTCTCATATTGGTGGTATTTAGTTCAAATTCCCAACCAGTATTTTCGACTGTCGCTGGAAGATTTGCTTGAATAGAAGAAAATCCGGTGATGTTAGATAGTGGTAAACCAACAAGCTGATTTGATGAACGGTTTCTATAATGGCTTGCGGTTAAAAGTATACGATTTCCGATAAAGCCTGTCTCAAGCCCAAACTCCAATTTTTTTACTTTTTCCCAGCCATAATCAGGGTTTGCTAAACGAATAGGTATCAGGCCACCTATATTTTGATAAGGACGTTGCGTCGATGAATAGCTATCAAGATAACCATAATCTCCGATAGCGTCGCTACCTGTGGTGCCATAGCTAGCCCTTAGTTTCCCAAAACTTAAAAAGGGCAATGAATTCTTAATAAAATCTTCTTCAGAAAAAATCCAAGCAGTCCCTATCGCACCAAAATTGGCGAACTGATTACCCGGACCGAAACGGCTTGAGCCATCTCTTCTACCAGTCAAATTAAAAATATACTTTTCTTCCCAAATGTAATTAATACGACCAAATAATGCGTTATAATGATATTCTGTAAAATCAGAAATATTACTTAATATAGTTGTCCCTGCCTGTATGTTGCGAATTAAAGCATCACTAGCAAACCCAGTTACTTGTATTCTTTCTGACTCACTTAGATTCCTTTGAAATGTACTGCCGATAAGAATATTTAACCTATGGTCCCCAAAATTTGTATTATAATCCAGTTGAGGTTCAACAATCCAAGTTTCTTCGTTACGTTTAGCAGAACTAGCAACTGCTGGTAAGCCACTTCCGGGTTGTTGAGAACCGGCTGGGATTGTGCTAAATTCATCTAACTGCAAATTAGAGTAACCTAAATTTGATTTTAGCTGAAGCCCAGGTAATACTTCGTAGCTAATGTTTGTATTTGTAATCAAATTTTTTGTCTTCGCCTCGTACTTTCTTTCCAATATAGCAAAAGGATTCTCCCAAGTACCATTTTCCCAGTTTAAATTACCCTCACCCTCAAAAATATCTGGAGCATTTGGTGGAAGATTTAGTGCTCTTCTGGTAAGATCAGACCTTATCAAATTATTGTTATCCCTTGTATTACTAATCACCAAAGAAACCCTTAACTTGCTATTATCTGATGTATGATTTAAATTAAAATGTCCTGAGCCTCTTTGATAGGCAAAATCGCCAGGAAATACAGTCGTTTCACGAAAGTACCCCCCACTAAATAAAAACTGTGTTTTACTATTTCCTCCCGAAATAGTTGCTTGAGCATTTGTTACATTAGCGGTTCCACCTAATAGAACATCTTGCCAATCAGTGTAACGAGTTGTATCCCATTCGAGCAAATCAAATGCTGCAAATGCGAAATCTTCAGGGTTTAATCCAGCATTGTACCATGCCTCCCTACGCATTTCAAGATATTGTTCAGTATTTAATAGCTCCATTTTGTTTCCCACTTTACCAACACCGGTGCTTATATCAAAATTTACTTTAGTCTTTCCAGGTGTCCCCTTTTTGGTAGTAATTAAGACTACTCCATTGGCCCCTCTTGAACCATAAATGGCGGTAGCATCGGCATCTTTTAAAATCTCAATACTTTCAATATCCGCCGGATTGATGCTATTAAGTGGATTGGCATTTGGAATTACTTGACCACCCACAAAAAATGATGATAAAGATGATGGAACATAAGGTACACCGTCAACTATGTAAAAAGGTTGATTACCATTATCATTTAATGTATTTCGAAGGCTGTTTTGACCTCTTATTTGTATATCAAAACCTCCCCCCGGAACACCCGTATTCTGTTGTATATATACACCTGCAACTCTCCCTTGCAAAGCCTGCAAAGGATTGGTGATAGGCTGTTTTTCTATTTCTTGTGCTGTTACTTTAGCAATATTACCGGTCTGCACTTTTTTATTTACCTCATAATAACCCACATTTACCACTACTTCCCCAAGCGTAGTGACATCAAATTTCAACGAAATGTCAATCACCGCGCGCCCCGCTATGGCTACCTCCTTGCGTTCATAGCCTACATAGGAAAATACCAGCGTCGTTGCTTCATCAGGGGCTGACAGCCGGTAGTTTCCAACGGCATCCGTGATCACACCAATGCTGGTGTTTTTCACCAAAACACTGGCACCTGGAAGGGGTTCGCCATTTTCATCGGTCACCTTCCCACTGATATTTTGTTCCAGCGCAGATTCCTCCTCCTTCGGAGTCTGTAATTTCTTCAACGGTGGAGGAGCCTTAACGACAATGCTGCCGTTCAACTGGCGGAAAGACAAGTCTGTCTCGTTGGAGACGGTTTTAAGGACATCGGCCACACTCTCATTATCTACCATTAAGGTCACCCGTTGGCCTTCAGTGGCGCTGAGCACGCCCTGTTCGAAGATGAACTTGAACTCAGTATTCTCTTGTATCGATTCCAGCGCACGACGGACGGTAACCTGCTGAAGCTTTAAAGAAATAAATACTTCATTTACACTTTTATGTTGTGCATTACCCTCATTGGCTAGGAGGACCCCCGAAAAGAGGTAGGTGAGGATAATACCATAGAAAAAGGTTCTGCTCATCATAATAAGTACCCTTAGATAAGGTAAATCTGTTTTCATAAAAGATTTGGTTTTGGTTAGATCTTTAGAGAGGCTTAAACATTTGCTACAACACCTGGATTAAGCCAATCAGTTTTTATTAATATTTTCTTTGTTTAAAATGTAAACGTTATCATACCAAGATCGAAGTCATTGGACCATCCTGTGGGTAACAAAGGGCCGTTGTAACCTCCGGGTCAGATTGCCTAGGCAGGTTTTTTTCCAGTTTGGTAAACCATGTTGTACATAGCGATAAGGGTTAAAGTCTTTCATTTTTTGGTTCGTTTATTGAAATTATATCTGTGGCCATCTTTTTCACCTATTTTATGTGGCCAGCATCGTTATGTTCGCGACTAATTTGGCGGTGTGTTTTCACACCCAAGGCCATTCACAGTCAAACCTTGATCTGTTAGCTGATAATCAATATCTATCGCGTATTGTAGCGTTTGCATGACGCGCATTAAGCTTTCATTTTTAAATTCCCCAAAGATGACGCAATCCCCTAACCTTTCATTTTCAACGTTGATTTTTACGCCATACCATTTTTCAAGGGTTTTGACTACTTCGGAAAACCGAGTGCCGCTGAACTTCAACACCCCCTCCTTCCAGGCAATCAGATCCGCGATGCTTTCCCTGGATTCTACCTTGATTTGACTGTTGGCCTGATTATAGGAGGCCAGCATGTTGGCCGTCAAAACGGCCGCTGCTTTATCATCGGCGTCTTCTTGTGGTGTCGACTTATTTTCAGCCTTTTCTACCCGCACCTTACCGGATGCCACAGCCACTTTGATTTGTGGCTCCTCGGGATAGAACCTAATATTAAAAGTCGTACCTAACACTGTGGTGATCAGATCGCCGGTCCGAATCATAAAAGGACGCTCCGGATCTTCTGACACCTCAAAAAAGGCCTCCCCTTCCAGAATCACTTCTCTTGTATTGCCTTCAAAAAGCTGTGGATAAACAAGCTTACTGCCGGAATTGAGCTTGACAGAAGAGCCATCAGGCAACGGGATGATAGACTTTTGTCCATATTCACTAACCTTCTCCACGTAAGCCACTTCTGCTGTTGTTACAGGTTCCTGGTGGTTGAAATAGTACCATACTCCCGCAGCTACGATGATCACTAATACAAAAAGTCCCCTTAACCACCCCCACAAGCCTTGTTTTTTGCTTCCTAGTTCCTGCACCTTGCTCTTTTTTGTTGTTTCCTGTGCTGCTTCAGTTTTATAATCGTTGACACTTCTTAGAAGATACTCAAAGGAGCGATTTTTATTTCCCAGGATTTCATCGACACTTTCTTCCAGCTTGTCAGAGTCAGGATCAAAGGTACAACCCGCATATTCCCATAAATCCTTGAGGAGTTGCTGGATCTTAGGGTTTGCTTCGGCAAGTTCTATGTAAGCATAGAACCTACTCAATTCTTCCTCATTGATTTTGTCATCAATGAACTTCTGAAATAACAAACTAATATCGTCTTCTATATTCATAACATTAAATGAGTGCTAATGTTAGTTTTGTTTTTCTGGGTTTTTACAAATTGTCCTTGAGAGGTACAAATGTCCCGGTATTTTTTCGGTTTTTTTTGTAACCAGATGAATGACAGAAAAATAAAATTCACTTAATTCATAAAAAGCCATAGGTTAGTTGTAAATTAGGGGAGTTGTCCCCTAATTGCGATATGGAACTACGGTTACTGAAAAAGGTCTTTTGGACCAACCCCAAAGGGTGTTTTTCCTGCTTTAGGATTTCGTTTCATTCAGTACCTTTCCAGTCCCAAAAGATACAGAGGCTCGGATAATTTGAAAATAATGTGGGATAATTATGGTAGATTAAAGAATAGGGTGAGGAAGATTATTGGATCAACTTAACACGACTAACAAAAGCGTCAGGGTAATTTCAGTAGTATGTAACAATTTCTCTTTAATAGCTTTTAAGGCAAGCACTAGGTTGTTTCTTACTGTTTTTTCTGAGATATTGAGTGCTGTGGCAATGGCCTGGTTACTTTTTCCCTCGTGGCGGGACATGAGATAAATGGACCTGTTTCTGGGTGGTAGATTTTGAATAACTTCCTGAACCAAATGTTGGTATTCCTTAAACGTAATAATGTTTTGAGTAGCGTTGCTCACCTTCTCTATGTTATTAAGCTGCTGTTTTTTTAAACGCTCATCCAAGGCAACTTTTCTGAAATGTTTAAGGGCAAGGTTTTTGGCAACCTTAAAAAGGTAGTGATCAAAAGATAGTTCCGGTTTAAGTTTCTTTCTGTCAAGCCATATCCTGAGGAAAGCTTCCTGAAGGAGCTCATCGGCCATAAATCGTGATTTTGTTATTTTAAAGGCATAGTGCCTCAACCTTCTTTGATAACGGTCATAAACTACCTTAAAAGCTATCTCATCTCCGGACTTTATCCTTTTGATCAAAATGCTTTCATCAGTATCCGTGTTCGTCTCCTGACTTAGGTCACCATTAACTGTCCCCATGTTCACCAAACGTTATTTTTCGATTATCAAATCATTAAATATGCAAAAAAAAAATTAAAATGTAAATCTTTACTGTTAAAAATTCAAGAATGTCGATTATCGATAGGGTCGAGTGGTTTAGGAATGGGTCACAATACCTACCTATTTTACAGGCAAGCTTTTGGGTAGTTTCTGCTGTGTTTAGTGTTATGTTAGGCCATTCATCGGTAATGTCCTTTGACTATTTTTTCAATGATCTCATCGATCTCATCAGGTTGGGTATGCTCCCGTACCAATATGTCCAATAACCGCATCCTTTTTTGCAACTGAAGGAAACCTGCATTGTCTGGCTCTATGGAGGGGGCATAATCGTTCAATTCAATCTGCCCCCACAGTTCACAAAGTAACTGCTGGATATCAGTATCACCTTTTGCCTTTTTTACATAGGTGTAAAATTGATGAAGTTCTCCAGCAGTGATTGTCTCATCAATAAGTTTTTGGAAGAGTTGCCGGATTAGTTTCGTTTCCATAACTTTAAGTAGTTGCCCAATAGATGTTCTTATAGTACAAATATAAACGTTTTTTTAACGTTGTAAAAAGTGCCAATAAAAGAATGTTAATAGCATGGATATGTTTCTTCATTGGTAAGTCCCGCTACATCACACCATAGCTAAACTGCCATATTCTTTCAGCCCTAATCAATACATGGCAGCGCATACCAATGTCAATTGCTTTTGTCCCCATTTAATGACAAGTACCACAAACATCAAAACAAATTAGTATTTATAGTCCCCGGTAAAGGCCTATTTTAATTTGTTGCTCGGAAATTATCCAAAATTTCCAGGTGGTTTTCACAAAGGTCGCCCCGCATCACTAAACAGGTTCAACGGTCGCAAGGGATTAAACCAAGATAAAGGCTTAAAAATTAGGTCGTTATAAAAAAAAAATGTACTTTCATAGTACATTCACCGACTGCAAAAACGGAAATGAAATTAGGCCTGTGGACATCATGGGCAATAAACAGAGGTCCAGCTACCGTCATATCAAAGTTTTAGGCTTTTCATGATATCGCTGAGCCAGCACTATTAGAAAATGTATGACATAACCAGTTAATCAGTTTTATTTTGATTTAACCCTAATTGAACCGGCTGGGCTTATCCGATTTGGGATGTTACCCAAGGTTAGGTGTCCTTAGCCGGTGATTGCTATGGGACTTTTATTATATATCCTGAATTATTTTAAGCTATGGTCAAGGGAAACAACAGGCCATAGGGCCCTCGGGGAGGGAGATGGTCTGGCCTATTTTAATCAATTATTCACCAATCTAAATTTTATTACCATGAAAAAGTTATTGATGATGTTTGTGATGTTAGTTGCCCCTTTCGCTTTTACCGCTTGTATCGATGATGGTACGGACGATGTCAAACCCCGAGTAGAATTGACTGATGACGAAGATGGAGATGATCGAGGTAAACGTTAATGGACAAAACTGGAAGCGGGCAATGTTTGCCCGCTTTTTTATTTTAACATCAAACATGAAGAAAATTTTTTATAGCAAAGGCGATAACCTCCGAACTCTGGTTATTCTCAACCTTCCCCGCTGGTAACCAACGTTGTGTTCAAAAATAACATTCTTCCATAACTACTGTTATTTGTCTTTTTTAATCATAAGCTTAGGTGTAACTAATTTCTCTTACCTCTCCCCAGCAAATGGGAAAATTACTTTTGTCTATGACCTTGATAGTCAGTACAGTTTTGAGTATATTTAATTGTTAGCATTTACCGTAGTGGTACAACGCCATTGATGCGTATGTAGCCAAAGTTTAGCCTAATTATCGGCTGAAGGAATTTAGGCGCCCCTTACCAGAAAATTACTAAAAATACGACCCCACTTAAGGAAAGAGACACTAAATAAAGCACTATTGATCTCGTTATAAGGAAGATAGAGAAATTATTTTTCTTTAAACGTAAAATATACGTATATTGTTGAATTTATTTATTGAGTCACCAAATATTTATGAAAAATCTCTGCATACTGACATTTTTTATTTGTGTTTGGGCAACCAGCTTGCTCCATGCCAATCAATATCCCTGGGCACATTTGCCTTCAAATCAGCAGGCTGATTCTCTAAAATCAGTGATCGTACAATTGGGTATTAACGACCTGGATTCCATTATTATCGTTGCCACTCAGCTCCGGCAAATCGCCGAAAAGTTACATGATGACAGCTGTAAGGCATATGCCATCAAGGAAATGGCATGGGCTTATAGACACAAACAACATCTGGCAGAAAGTATTCAGCATTATTTTCAGACCATAACGCTGTATCAGCAGTTGGCAGATAGCGCCGGTTTAGGTACTGCTTACTACAACATAGGCCTGATCTTTGCTAAAGCCAAACAGCATGACAAGGCCCTAAATTACTTAAAACAAGCCAAAGACTATTACCATGCTGCAGGAGAGGATGACAAGGTCATCCTGGCATTATATGACATGGCCAAACGTTATATTGAAAAAGGAGACCCCAAAGCAGCGGCCTCATTACTTAACGAGGCACTGGGGATTCTTCCTCACGGCAAAGATCTGGATAAATCAACAAAGGCCATGATCTATAACCGGTTGGGCTGGACTGCTAAAGACCAGCAAGACTATGCCGGCGCACGTTCATACTATCAAAAATCGTTATCTGAGTTAGACAATTCACCCAAATGGGGTAGGAAAAAAGCTATTGCCTACAACAATATCGCCGAAAGTTATTTTCTGGAAGGGAAGTATGATTCTGCGAGGATTTATATTAAAAAGGCGCTTAACAAAAAAGAGCAATTAAATGATTCCGACTTTACTCTGTCCACTTATGTACTATTGGGAAAACTGGAGTTCAACTTAGGTAATAAAAGAAAGGCGTTGGGTGTACTGAACTATGGTATTGATAAAGTTAAGACGACCAATAAGTTAAGCAAAAATATGAACGAAGCCTTGGCAATGGTCACAACGATCATAAATGCCTCTAGAGGTAGTGTTTTACTCGAAGGAACTACGCTGACACGCTATTTTGAAATTCAGCAGCAACAGTTCCAGGCACTACAGTACTTAAAATATCATTTGGATAAATACAGTATACAAGCAGGGGAAAACCTGTTTGTCCGTGAAAAAGATACGAAAGTTTTACAAGCCTCATTGACAGACAAAGAAAATACTTTGACTATCCGGAAACTAATAATCGCAGGATTGATTATAATTCTTGCTGCCTTGTTAGCCCTAGGGCTTCCATTCATAAAAAAACTTAACCAAAGAAACCAAAAAACCCTCCAGGATAAAGAAACCTTTATCAAGGACTTGATCAGCGAGTATGACCATAAGATCATCCAACTGATGATTGTTAAGGCAGAATATGAAGAAATCCTTGGCAAGCGAAAACGGGGTATGGGATTGGATGAGGATGACCTTTTAGATTAAACGATTAGAAGATCAAAACCAAACAAAAATCCGCTACCAAGAAGAACTGCTGAACGGATAAAGCTCACAAACCCCAATACAACCTTGGTTATCCCCATTGAGGGATAGCTGCGATACTCTCCACTGTTAATTGGTGGTTAATGGCTACCATAATGCATGATCCCACTATTGCCAAATAATTTGATATCGCCAGATTATGGCCATGGTGTATGTGATTTATTGTATCAATTCCTTTCTTCCCTTGTACATTTCTCTCAAAGATCCTTATAACTAGCTTCTTAGTTCGATACCCTGGATGCCTAATAGTATCTCCTACAGATATTGTCTCCAGGGTGGGGATTGACAGCTTATTTTCAAGACTATTTCAAAAAAAATCAACACAGGCTGGGAGTTATACCCCTGTAACAAGTAGTGTATAAAAGTGCCAATCGAAAAAGTGAAATGATAATTGCCAAACTATAGCTATGATATCCATGGAAACGGAATTGAAAAGGCTAATTGACAAACTGTTGGAAGACACCCTGAATGTGCAGGAGTTTAACTGGCTAAATGTCTTCATGCTGTTTCAGCAGACTGCTTTAGGTATGTTAAACACATAATCCATGATAAACTTTTGCTTCCTACTATGGCTTTTCATGGAGTTTAATATCTCAGGACGGCTGCAAACAACAAATGCCACCGCGGAAAGTTTGCATACATGGCAGCAGCAGAACATCTTAAAATCTGCCATCTTACGACTCGGTAAAAAGGCTCCGGACAGTACCATTGCCCTGTCACTTCGGTTGCAACAGATGGCTGAAAAATCATGTAATGACATAACCATGACATTCGCTGTTAGTCAATTATCTCTGGCTTACAAACTACAGGGTAACCTCGGACAAAGTACCCGGTATTTTTTTCAGTGGAAAAGGCTTGCAGAACAGCAACATGACACAACCGGTCTGGGTAGAGTATACCTTAACCTAGGTCAAATTCTCGCCCAGGCGAATAAGTATGATCAGGCTTTGAAGTACCTGGAACGGGCTAAAACCCATTTTCTGGCGTTAGATAGGCCTTATGATCTCAGTGAAGTGTTATATGAAATGGCCATTTGCTATGTAGAAAAAGGCAGCGCGGTACCTGCGATCAAATTACTTGACAAGGCTTTGGCCACATGTCCCAAAGAGCGGATTTCCCAAATTGCCAGGATTTATACCCTAATGGGAAAAGTGGCCAAAGAACAGAGAGATTATACCAAAGCCAGGAATTTTTACGGTAAGTCAATGTCATTGCTAGAAGGACAGCCAAAGTGGAGCAAGTACAAAGCTATAGCCTATAATAACATTGGCGAAAGCTACTTGCTAGAGGAACGATACGACTCTGCTCTCTGGTATCTTGAAAATCAGTGGATCCTGAGGGACACCTTACAAGACCCTGATATCACTCTATCCACACTGCTACTGCTGGCCGAGCTCACTACCAAAAGCGGCAGACCCCAGAATGCCATGCAATGGCTCAAAAAGGGCATAGCTCTCATCAATAAAACACAACTTTCTCCATTGAGTTCAAACGTCAACAAAACAATAGAATTCGTTAGTAAGGTGGCAACCCACCAAAGTGCTAATTTCCCTTTAGCCCAAGAGATCCTAACAGAATACATGAAGATCCAACAGCGACGGTCGGAGGCACTGCTGGAATTGCAAAGTAACCTAATAAAACACCGTTTGCAGGCTGAAATCCTCCTACATGATGCCCATCATAAAGCTGATGCTTTGCAGTTGTCACTTACTCGCAGGACGAAAACGTTGGGTGGGATATCTGCCATTCTGCTGGTTTTGGTGGTCACAAGTTTATGGTATGCCAAAAAACAAAGAGGTGAAAAACAAAATATTTTGGAGGACAAAGATGCCTTTATCGCTGAACAGGTAAGAAAATATGATCAGCGGATTTTGCAGATGCTCATCGTGAAAGCGGAATACGAACAGATGAAAAAAACCCTTAAAAGGGACTTTGGCTTCGATGATGACGACTTTGGTGGGGACTAGAGATAATGTACGGTTCACAGTGAAATTAACAATTACAGGGTTACAGGCTGCCGGTTTTGGTGCCGAAACCTGCCTCCATCCCCCCCTCGCTCCTTTTCACTCCACGGGGAACTTAACACAAATCAATAACACCAATTTATGATCCATATTTGTGGTGGCAAAGACGTAATGATCCCCGCCCGGTTTCAGGCCTGTTTTTTTTCGGATCATATCAACGGAGTACGGGAAATTTCTGGCGGTGATATGGGCTTTGCCTTCTGGTATATGGGCCAGGACTTCTTTTTTATTTAATCTGGATATCGCCTGTATTTTAAACTTTCTGCCCGGAAAATCTTTCAGGTGTCGATCAGAAGTATATAAATGGCTATGTGGATGCAATTTGAGCAAACCAAAACACGCGCCAATGATTTTAAACCCTCCTGCTTTTAAAATGGCTGCATTTGGCTCGTAAAGATAGCCTTTGGGATGGTCAAAAATGACAGTGGCGGTGGATTCAGCATCACTTGGATAGCTGAAAACTTCCCTGTCTTCATAATTTTTGAGGTTAATGGTATGGATGTGAGGCGTCCGTTCAAATCCTTTTTGGATGGCATACAAGACCTCCTTCACCTCATTTCTCACGGCCACTACATAGACCTTTTTCACATTTCTCAGCGCGTTAAGGGCTTGTTTGATATCAAGCATAGGAGAAGTTTTGATCAGAATATTATCTGAACGGCGAAAAAAGCTATCCTGCATCAGGGTCACATCAGGCTGGCAATCTGACAATCTGAATACCCTGGCATGGTGGTCATCGCGCCTGGCGGGATCGATATAAATCCAGTCCACCGGCATAGAATCACCCTTTAAAAAATCTAAGGCGTCCATGATGGTAACGTGGATACGGGGTGCCTGCAACCGGGCAAAATTATGTTTTGCCAGAAGACCTAACTCAGTTTCTTTTTCTACGTAATAAGTTCGATTGAATCGCCTGCTCAGAAAATAAGTATCGATTCCTGCACCCCCTGTCAGATCTATCAGCTTATCCCCCTGAAGCCACTCACTTTTCAGCCTGGCAGTAGCTTCCGAAGAGCATTGTTCCATGGCAAGGGCTGGCGGAAATATGATGTTTTCGGACTGATACCAGGATGGTATCTTGTTTTTGGCTTTCTGTCTGGCTTTGATTTGTGCTGCTACTTCACGCAAAGGGACATCAGGATATTTGGACGCGGACAACAGCAAAGTTGCCGGGTCATCATCCTGATGTTCCAAAATGAATTTTTTTACATGAGGTTGCGAAAGTCCGGCAATCAATAAACCAAATTATGCGCTGCCATGTACTCTGCAATCTGCACAGCGTTTGTGGCTGCGCCTTTTCTCAGGTTATCGGCCACAATCCACATATTCAGGGTTTTAGGCTGTGACTCATCCCTTCTTAGCCTGCCAACAAAAACTTCATCACGGTTGTGAGCGTTGATGGGCATTGGGTATTTCAATTGTTCCACATCATCTTCAACCACTACACCGGCTGCGTTGGAAAGCAATTCCCTGACCTCATTCAGCTCAAAATCCTCATGAAATTCTACGTTGACGGACTCGGAATGGCCACCGATCACGGGTATTCTGACGGTAGTGGCGGTAACGGCCATATGCTGATCATCCAGAATTTTTTTGGTTTCATTAATCATCTTCATTTCCTCCTTGGTATAGCCGTTTTCCTGAAACACGTCAATGTGAGGAAGGACATTTAAATCAATCCTGTAAGGGTATACCTTTCCATGCTCATTACCGGCACGCTCGTTCATCAACTGATCAACGGCAGCTTTCCCTGTACCGGTAACAGATTGATAAGTAGATACTACAATGCGTTTTATTTTGTATTTGTCATGCAGCGGTGCTAAAGCCACTACCATCTGAATGGTCGAACAATTCGGATTGGCAATGATTCTGTCATCGATCCTTAATTTTGAAGCGTTGATCTCCGGAACAATCAGCTTATGCCTGGGGCTCATCCGCCATGCCGAAGAATTATCGATAACGATGGTACCCACTTCGGCAAATTTCGGAGCCCATTCCAACGAAGTGCTGCCACCGGCAGAAAAAATCGCCACATCAGGTTGCTGTTTCACAGCCGCTTCCATACTGATAACTTCGTGATTACGATCATTATAAGCAATGGTTTTACCCACTGACCTGGGTGAGGCCACCATCAGAATTTCATCATACTGAAAGTTTCTCTCTTTTATCACTTTCAGCACCTCAGCGCCTACCAACCCTGTAGCACCAACTACTGCTAATTTCATATTTGTAAGATTTATTTCTTCATACAAAAATACTATATTTAGGTATATTCAATACTTTTTTAACCGCTTTAATGACATTTTTTAGACTTATTTTTTTGGCAGCGGTACTATTTTTTACTAATAAAGTACGCGCGGTACATGCCCACGGCAGTGTATCAAACCCTATTCGCAGTAATTCCTCCTGTAAAGGAAGTATCAAGTATCAAAACCGTGAAAACTACTCACAACAACCCAAAAACGCAGGATTCCGGACGGTAGTAATCAATGAAATTATGGCCGACCCCAGCCCTCCAAACCAGTTGCCCGAAGCTGAATTCATTGAAATATTAAACACGTCCAACGGCCCGGTTGACCTGACGGGGTGGACCATCAGCGATCCAAAATCATCGGCCGTTCTACCGGAACTTAAAATTGAACCGAACCGGCTTATCATTCTCTGCAAAAATAGGCAGGAAGGCCTATTTAGTGAATTTGGAGAGGCTGTTGGTCTTATCGACTGGCCTACCCTCAACAATGATAAAGACCAGTTGGTACTGAGAAATGCAGATAGTGTAATCATTGATGAGGTGAGTTACAGAACCGATTGGTACCAGGATTCTGACAAATCCAGAGGTGGATGGAGCCTTGAACAAGTTAACCCGCTTGAAGCCTGTCCCGATAACCGGAACTGGCGTGCCGCACAAAACCCGGCAGGGGGCACGCCTGGTGTGCAAAATTCCGTTCTGGACATAATTCCGGACCTGCTGGGGCCGACTATCATTAATGTAATGGTTCAAAACCCCCGGCAGATAATTACCTTCTTCGATGAAAAAATTGATACCAGAACCATCAGGAAAAGCAATATCGACATATCACCCGCCAATGAAATTGAAAGTATCGACGATTCAGCGCCCTATGCAGCCAGTGTTGTCATTTCATTCAAACACCCACTGCAGTCCAATACCTTGCATAGTTTAACGATCAATTATGTCATCGACTGTAGTGGCAATTTGATTCAGAGAGAAAAAAATACCTTTCAATTTGCCTTGGCAGTCGCAGCAGACTCCCTGGACCTGGTAATTAACGAGGTGCTTTTTAACCCAAGACCAGGAGGCAAGGATTTTGTTGAAATTTATAACGTTTCACAAAAATTTATAAACATGAAAGCCTGGCGTCTCTCAAACAGCCAGTCCACTGCCCAAAAACCCAAAGTGGCAGAGATCCAAGGTAATCTGGTAGTGGCACCTGGCCAATACCTGGTAATCACCGAAGATATCATCACTTTAATTGCCGATTATCCGTTTGGAAACGAGAAAAACTACCATGAGGTAAAAAGTATGCCCACACTGCCCGATGAGCAGGGTAATGTTACACTTACCGATAGCCTCGATCAAAACATCGATAGCTTTGATTATTCGGAAAGCTATCATCATGGCCTGCTCCGGGATTTAAATGGTGTTTCGCTTGAAAGAATATCAGCCACCGCCCCTACCAACAATCGGGATAACTGGCATTCGGCAGCAAGCGCTGTTGGATATACCACGCCCGGTAAGAAAAACTCACAAAACCTGCCTATGGCATCGGTCAGTGATCAAATATTCATTGAACCAAAAGTTTTTGCCCCCGACAACGATGGAATTAAAGACTTTGCAAGTATTAACTATCAATTTGATAAGGGAGGTTATCTGATCAGTATTTTTGTATATGACATAAAAGGGCGAATGATTAAGGAAATTGTCAACAACGATCTGGCCGGCATAAGGGGTTTTTATCAGTGGGATGGCACTAATCACGCAAATTCACTGGCCCAACCGGGCTATTATTTAGTATTAGTAGATATTCTTGATCCGGAAGGAACCGGTTTCCAGGTCAAAAAAACTGTTGTACTGGCTAATGATTTTTAACGAACCAAGATTAATTATAACATTTTCAATATTCTAATGCAAACCCATCACCGATTTAAACTGAATTCAGGATAAATTGTTATATTTATAATAGCCAACCCTAAATTTAAATTGTTATGAATTGTCTAATTGACAACGTGTTGAGCAGATATCTGAAGAAAGGAAAAAGGATAGATGTGATCAGGAGGTACATGAGATTAAAATACCACATCAGCATCGATGTTGAGTCATTAAAAAACAGAATTAGAATCAATAAGATGAAATATGAGATAAGCTAACAAGCTTGTTATCTTATCTTTCGATGTTATTCCTCCTTGTAGATAAATACTTTCGCTTTTCCCTTAGCTTTTATATAACCTCTGTACATACCGGCTGTATTGAAAGGCATAGCTATATTTCCTTTTTTGTCCACGGCGATCACTCCACCGCCACCCCCGGTATCCACTAGTTTCTTCATCACCACCTCATCGGCTGCCTGGCTTAAAGAAAGGTTTTTATATTTCATCAACGCTGCAATGTCGTACGCTACCACTGATCGGATAAAATATTCACCATGACCGGTAGCTGAAACAGCGCAGGCCTCATTACTTGCATAGGTACCGGCACCTATAATGGGCGCATCACCAATCCGGCCATATCTTTTATTGGACATGCCACCGGTGGAAGTCCCCGCCGCCAAATTACCATATTGATCCAACGCTACGGCCCCTACGGTTCCATATTTGTAGTCGTTGTAGTTATTTTTAAGTGAGCCCTGATCACCATCATGATCTAGTTGCATTTCTTCTTTCTCGATAATCTTTTGAAGTTGATGATACCTGCTGTCTGTATGAAAATAAGCAGGGTCAACAATTTCAAGGCCCACCTGTTGTGCAAATTTTTCAGCACCGGCCCCGGCCATCATCACATGTTTGGATTGATTCATCACGGCCATAGCCGCTGTAATGGGATTTTTTATATTTGTAACCCCGGCAACTGCCCCTGCCATCGTAGTTTTTCCATTCATGATCGAGGCATCCATTTCGTTCTTTCCTTCATTGGTAAAAACCGACCCTTTCCCTGCATTAAACAGCGGGGAATCCTCCATGATGCTAATGGCAGCAACTATAGCTTCCAAACTGGTTCCTCCTTTTTCCAACACAGAGTAGCCTTTGGCAAGGGCTTCCTCGAGCTTTTGCCGGTATGCCGCCTCTTTCTCCGGGGTCATATTTTCCTTTACTATCGTACCGGCGCCACCATGAATAACTAATGTCATATTTTGTTTACCGTTTTGGGCTTTAAGTGAAAAAGAGCATAATAAAACGGGCAGTAAAAAAACTAATTTTTTCATAATTACACAGCTATTTTTTGAGGCTTAATCTGAAAAGCAAAATTCTTATGCGCTTAAATTTAATTAGAAATAATGTTTTTGTTTTACTTTCAATAGTTTATTTTAGCGGCAATTTTCGGAAGAACCCGATTTGATAAAAATTTTTTTCAAGTTAAATAATTAGGAAGTATGGGAAAAGATGATAGAACCAGGTATTCTGATGAGGAATTAAAGGAATTTGAGGTTATCATTCTGGAAAAAATGAGCCAGGCAAAAGTTGCCCTGGAAGATATAAAATCAACTTTAAGCAGGAAAAATGATACCGGAACTGACAATACTGCCGGAACTCTAAAGGTATTGGAAGACGGCGCTGACACCGTAGAGAAAGAAAACCTGAGCCAATTGGCAGCCAGACAGCAAAAGTTTATCTCTAACCTGGAAAGTGCCCTGGTAAGGATTAAAAACGGCACATACGGTGTGTGTGTCGATACGGGTAAACTCATTAGCAAGGAAAGGTTGAGAGCCGTACCACACACGATGCATTCCATCGAGGCAAAGCTCAAGCAAAACAAATAAATACGCACTTCAGGTTGGATTTTCTAGTTAACCACATAGAAGCCCTTATATTCTGTTCATCGGAGCCTATAAAGAAGTCCGAGATCAAAAACTGCCTGGTTGAAATGTTTGATGCGGCCATCCCTGACGAAGATATCGATACTGCCATACACGCTCTGGAGGAAAAATACGAAGATGATAGTTTTTCATTCGGTATTGTACAAATGGGTGGAGGTTACCAGTTTTTAACTAAACCTGCCTACCAATCCAGTATTGGCATTTTACTTAAACATAAGTCCAAAAAGCGATTGTCGACCTCAGCGCTGGAAACGTTGGCTATCGTCGCTTATAAACAGCCTATCACCAAATCAGAAGTTGAACAGATCAGGGGCGTCAATTGCGATTATGCTATCCAGAAACTCCTTGAAAAAGAACTCATAGAAATTAAAGGGAAAGCCGATACTGTGGGCAAACCGTTAATTTATGGTACCAACGATAAGTTTATGGATTATTTTGGCATTAACAGCCTGAATGACTTGCCTACCCCCAAAGACTTCAGGCAGGAAGAAAATGAAATTGGGGAAAACAAGGAAGAATAGATATTTCAAAATTAAATACAGTAGTGATACTGCATCATCATGAAAAAACGAGCCCAAAAATTTACAGGCAAACCCGGTTTGAAAGGTAAATCTCCGGGAAAAAAAGAAAACAATCCTGCCAACAGAAAAAGATTCAGCCGATCAAAACCTAAAAGTACCCCTCCGGATTACGACTTTAAATCTCTTAAATCCAGGGTTTCTACAGCAAATGACAACCCTGATAGCACCATTCGCCTGAATAGGTATATAGCCAATGCCGGTGTTTGTTCACGAAGGGAAGCAGACAAATTGATCGCCGCAGGTGAAATAATGGTGAACGGAAAAATCGTTAGCGAACTTGGGTATAAAGTCAATCCGACCGATAAAATAAAATACAAGGGTAAAATCCTGGCAAGAGAAAAGTTTGTCTACGTGCTGCTCAATAAACCAAAGGATTTTATCACCACTACCGACGACCCTGAAAATCGCCAGACCGTTATGAAGTTGGTCGCTAAAGCGTGCGATGAAAGAATATACCCGGTGGGCAGGCTAGATAGAAATACCACTGGCTTATTGTTGTTTACCAACGATGGTGATTTGGCAAAAAAGCTTTCGCACCCCTCACATAATGTCAAAAAAATATACGAGGTAGAGCTGGACCGTTCGTTACAGAAGGAGGACTTCCTGAAAATTCACGAAGGCCTGGAATTAGAAGACGGGCCGGTGAAAGTAGATGATTTCGCCATTTTGTCGGATGACCGGAAGACCATCGGCGTAGAAATTCACCTGGGCAGGAACCGGATAGTACGCCGGTTATTTGAGCATTTGAACTATGAGGTAATCAAACTGGACAGGGTGGTTTATGCCGGGCTGACAAAAAAAGACCTTAAAAGAGGAAACTGGCGGTATTTGACGCAAAAGGAAGTGATCAAACTGAAGTACCTTAAATAAAATGCAGACGGTCGTTGAAATGATCTGTAAAAATTCAAAATACCTTCTTGCCATTCTGTCTTTATATGGACTTACCATGGCTCCTGCTTCATCACAAAGTAAACTACCTCATATTCAGGCTATTGGAAAAATCACTTTAAAAAACGGGGAAACAACAGAAGGAGTAATCGCCCTGGGTTACAGTTACGATAACAAACATTTTCACCCGAATGCATTTTATTATGAGACTGCGACCGATAAACACTTAATTTTGCTGGATCTCGATTTCAGCGGATTTTATGCTGAACTTCTGGAAGCAAAAGGAGCCACACAGCTTTTTTTCGCAGAGAGTAAATCCGATCAATCACAGTCCAGATACAAAATGACGGATGAAAGTGGTGACAAAGTTTTAAACAAAAAAATATTGCGGGAAGAGAATTTCATTTTACGAAAAGCATTCAGCATTTATCCCGAATTGCCGCTTTCACTGAATGTAAGGGCAAGGGTTGCAGACAACAGCCTGGCAAAAAGCTACAAAGTCGAAGAAATAGCCCGCTTCGAGCTGATCAGAAACCTGCCTGATCCCTGGGTTAAGAAAATAGAACAGGCGAAGGCGAGGTTAACAAAAAAAATGGAAGCGGATCAAAAAAGAAGCAATCTGTGGCTCGAGTACCAGGAACCTATCTGGTACCATGATATTATCCATGACCACATCGAGCTCAGCAAATGGCGCCATTATTTTAATTAGCTTCATGTAAACGCTTCATAAAGGTCCAAATCGCTTAAAATTTATGCCCAAAAGAAAGTTCCCATTCCGGGATCTATAGCTCTTTTTTATGGCTCGCCCCAACCGGAAATACCCGCAACTTAATCATCATTTTATGATTAACTTAATACCAGTATTCATTAACTTTAGGCAAACACTTAAAGACTTTGACACTTATGGCAAACGCTGGTTCACAGGAAAATCTGTTTGGAGAGTTTGACAAGGGCGGGAAAGAAGACTGGGTTAAAAAAGTACTTTCAGATCTTAAAGGCTCACCTTTTGACAGCCTGGTTTGGCGGTCATCGGAAAACATCGAAATACAGCCTTTTTACACATCTGAAGACACTAAAAAACTGGATTATATTGAAAGCTTTCAGCATAGTTTTGCCAATACGGAAAACCCGGCCTATGGCCCGAGACATTGGACCAACTACGAATTAATTCATGTAGCCGATGGAAAACCGGCCAACAAAGCCGCCCTTAACGCCCTGGATATGGGAGCGGATGGACTGCTTTTTAAACTGGGTAATCCCGGGGCGTCACTTACACCGGCTGTGCTCCTGGATCAGGTGTTATGTGAACACTGCCATGTATCTTTCCTGGCAGAAGAAAATAGTATAGGCTTCATGCAGGATTACCTTGAATACCTGCTTAAAAATGGAAACAACCCTCAAAACATCCATGGTTTTTACGGGCGTGATGCCATTGCAACCTGGACCATGGGCGGTGATGCCTTGGAAAGTCATTATTTCCGTGAGTTAGCAGGTCTTTTCGGACAAACCCAGGACTTTCCCGGTTTTAAGCCGCTAACCATTTCCAGTCAAGCGCTGGAACACAGCGGTGCCAATCTCGTTCAGGAACTCGCCTATACACTCAATATGGCGGTTGATTACTTTGACCGGCTCACCGATGAGGGTTTATCACCGGAAAGAATCATCAGGGGTACGCAGTTTTCACTTGCCTCAGGAAGCGATTTTTTTATGGAAATTGCCAAATTCAGGGCCTTCAGGATATTGTTTCATCAGCTTGCCCTGAATTATGGTTTAAAAGGGTACCGACCCGGGGCCATTAAAATTCATGGTACATCTGCGTATTGGAATAAGACATTAGCTGACATTAACAATAACATGCTTCGCAACACCAGCGAAGCTATGGCCGCTATTATCGGAGGCTGTGACTCGATTCAAATTACACCTCATGATGATATACATCGAAATCCTATGGCTTCGTCACAGAGAATTGCCAGAAATATTTCAAGTATTTTAAGAGATGAGGCTTATCTGGACAAAGTCGTCGATCCTGTTGCCGGTTCCTACTACCTGGAAAATCTGACACATGAATTGGTGAAGGCGGCATGGGCATTGTTTCGGGAGGTGGAAAAAGCCGGCGGTTTTATTAGTTCCTTTAAGGCCAACAAAATTCAGGAAACCATACAAAAGACCCGAACACAAAAATTCTTGCAAATTGCCAATCGACGTACGGTTATTGTCGGTGTCAATCAATATCCTGATAAAAGTGAGAAGTTGACAACCGCAACGAGTGGCGGGGCTCAAAAAGATACAGGGCAGGTCCAAGACTATGAGCTTCTCACACCCCACCGGGCCAGTGAGCAATTTGAAACCCTAAGAATGAAAACCATTCATTATGCGAAGGAACAATTAAACGGAATGAAACCCGGAATTTTTGCGGCCACCCTGGGTAACAAGTCACCAATGCAAAAAGCCAGGGTAAGTTTTATAGATACTTTTTTTGTATGTGCCGGTTTTAAAATACAAACCTCCTCTCACGGTAACAATTTTACGGAAAGCATCGATGAAGCGGCCGGTGCAGAAGAAAAAATAGTGGTAATTTGTGGATCGAACGAAGATTACCAGGAGAAAGCCCTGGATTTTGTGAAGCATTTCAAAGCAAAGGATACAGGTAAAATGCTATGGCTCGCCGGTATTCCACCGGGCGAACAGGCAGATTTTCCGGAGGCAGGCCTCGATGGATTCATTCACATCAATTCAGATGTGATAGCCACTGTGGGCCAAATTCAGCGTTTCCTGGGAATAGATAAGGGAGAGGAGGTGAAACTGTTATGAGACCTGATTTTCAAAATTTCAACTTCGAAGCATCTGACAAACACCGCCCCAGGCAAAACGAGCAAATGGGACAATTGCCTGAGTGGCAGTCGGCTGAGGAGATAAAAGTAAAGCCGGCTTTTAGCAAAGAAGATATCACCGGAATGGATCACCTGGATTTTATAGCCGGGTTACCCCCCTACCTGAGGGGCCCTTATAGTACGATGTATGTAAAAAGACCCTGGACTATCAGGCAATATGCCGGATTTTCTACAGCAGAGGCTTCCAATGCTTTTTACAGGAGAAACCTGGCAGCCGGCCAAAAGGGGCTTTCTATCGCCTTTGACCTGCCAACCCATCGCGGGTACGACTCTGACCACCCTAGGGTACCCGGTGACGTTGGAAAAGCAGGTGTGGCCATTGACTCCATTCTGGATATGAAAATACTTTTTGATCAGATACCACTCGATAAAATGTCGGTATCCATGACCATGAATGGGGCGGCTATTCCGATTATGGCTTTGTATATTGTTGCCGCCGAAGAACAAGGTGTCGGCCCTGACCAACTAAGCGGTACCATACAGAATGATATCCTGAAAGAATTCATGGTGAGGAATACCTATATCTACCCACCCCGCCCTTCCATGAGAATTATCGCTGATATCTTCAGGTACACTTCCGGCAACATGCCCAAGTTTAATTCAATCAGTATCAGTGGTTACCACATGCAGGAGGCAGGAGCCACGGCAGACCTGGAGCTGGCTTATACGTTGGCAGATGGCTTGGAATACATTAGAACCGGCCTGGACGCAGGTATGCACATTGATGATTTTGCCCCCAGGTTATCATTCTTCTGGGCCATAGGCATGAATCACTTCATGGAAATCGCCAAAATGCGTGCAGGGCGCGTGTTGTGGGCTAAAATAGTAAAACAGTTCAACCCCAAAAACCCAAAATCCCTGGCGCTGAGAACCCACAGTCAGACTTCCGGCTGGAGTTTGACAGAACAAGATCCCTACAATAATGTAGCACGTACCTGCGTTGAAGCACTTTCGGCCGTTATGGGACATACCCAGTCCCTGCATACCAATGCCCTGGACGAGGCCATCGCCTTACCTACCGATTTTTCGGCAAGAATTGCCAGAAATACACAACTGTATCTGAAGGACGAGACCAATGTTACCAAAGTAGTCGATCCCTGGGGTGGCTCTTATTATGTAGAATACCTGACCGGTCAATTGATCCGCAAAGCATGGAAGCTGATTGAAGAGGTGGAGGAGCTGGGAGGTATGGCCAAAGCAATTGAAACCGGCCTTCCGAAAATGCGCATTGAAGAAGCTGCCGCCAGGAAACAGGCGAGAATCGATTCAGGTAAAGATGTCATTGTAGGGGTCAATAAATATCAGACCAAGGATATTACGGACATCGAATTACTGGAGGTCGATAATACGGAAGTGAGAACCAAACAGATAAACCGGTTACAACAGCTTAAAGCAGAAAGGGACTCCCGGGCAGTAGCCGAGGCTTTGGATACGCTGACCCGGTGTGCGCAAAGCGGTGAAGGAAATTTGTTGGAATACGCTATCGAAGCTGCGAGAAAAAGGGCTACCGTAGGAGAAATATCTTTTGCAATGGAAAAAGAATTTGGAAGACACAAGGCCACCATCAGGGCTATTTCCGGCGTATATTCAGGGGAGGCAAGTCAGGATAAAAATTTTATACAGGCAAGGCAACTGGCCGACAGATTTGCTGAGCTCGAAGGCCGCAGACCAAGAATTATGATTGCGAAAATGGGCCAGGACGGTCATGACCGCGGGGCAAAGGTCATTGCCACCAGTTTCGCGGATCTTGGATTTGATGTCGACATCGGTCCGCTTTTTCAGACGCCTGAGGAAGTAGCCAAACAGGCTGCAGAAAATGATGTGCATGTAATCGGCGCGTCAAGCCTTGCAGGGGGACACAAGACATTAATGCCTGAGCTACTGGAAAACCTGAAGAAAATCGGCCGTGATGACATCATGGTCATTGCCGGGGGAGTCATTCCTGCCAGGGACTACGATTTCCTCTATAAAGCCGGGATATCCGGTGTCTTTGGTCCGGGAACTGTTATTTCCCGGGCGGCTCACGAAATTTTAACGAAACTGTTGGAAAGCGAATAATTATGTATATTTTTCCGGGCAAAAACTTTTATATTATATTCCAGGGTTTCCTCCGACTTTCGTATGGGGAATTCTAGGATCACTTAAGCACCTCATTATGAAAATACAATTACCCACCCTGCTCATAATGTTTGTTTTCGCCCTGCCTGCTGCTTTTGGACAGCACTGGTCTAAAAAATTTGTAAAGCAGGATATCCTGTATATGAAAGGGGATTATAAGCTTGCCAAGGAACAAAATCACAACCTGAAAATAAAAATAAAAACTACTCTGGGCCCACAAAATGCTTATACTGCGCTGGCCCAGTTTAAAGATGCCAAATACCATGCCGGGGCAGGCTACTTCAATGCTTACAGGCGATCAATCTACAGAGGTTTCAGCATAGCCCAAGGAACCACTGGCCGGAATAACCCGGATTATGCCAGAATTGTTCTCGAAGGGATCACGGTCTTGGTAAAGTACGGCGATTATGCACAGGCCGAAGTACTGCTCAATCAGGTGTCGCAGATTTTAACAGACTATAATAACAAAGATGTTAACCTGGAACATAAAAAGGATTATTTACTTGCCCAGGTCTATGCCGGCCAGGGACGCTATCGGGAATCACTGGACTTATTCATAAAAGTAAGGGATTATATGGCAGACCTCACCATAGCAACTGAGGTACAAGATAATTTTATCAGCGTTGATAAACACAAGTCAAGAAAGCTGAGTGCATTTGAAATCAAGCAAAATAAAAGGAGCTATGCCAGTTACCTGCACCTGACAGGAAAGCTTTATACCAAAACCAATCAGCCGGCCAAAGCCGACAGTGCCTTTAATGTTGCCAGGGTATGGATAAGCAACAATCTTTCGGGAAAAGATTACAGCATGCTTCAGTACGAATTTCAACAAATCAAAATGAATGCCGCATCAGATTCTTCGGAAAATAGCATAGCCAGGCTGGGCCAACTGATTAAACGTGCGGAAGGCAGTTTGAATAAAAATCAGGAACTGGTTTTGGATATGAAATATACTTTGCTGGAATGGTATCAAAAAAAGAATAAATCGGGAAAGTATAATTCCCTGAAAGCTCACCTGGCCAACATTAACGAAAAATATTATGATAAAAAGAATATCAACCTGGACCGGCTGGCTTTTATCGTGCTAAAGGAAAAAGGTGAGACAAAAACTGATCCGGACAGGATCAATGCGGCCAAAAGTTTACTAAAAGGTTCAGCTTCCCTACCGGAATTCCATGAATTAAGGATCGAAATTTTACAATTCCTGCTTGCTAAATCCAAAGAAGGCGGGTTGCCAGCAGAAAGTGAACACTATCTTTTGCAGATTGAGGCGGTAAAAAAAGGCCTTTACGGCGAGAACGCCCCCATTGTTAGCTCCTAGTCCATTTAGGCGAAGCCCTGAATACGCAATAAAATGTCATGGATGGCATATAAATTTGATCACATCCCTCAGAAGCTGTAAACTTTATTGGGAGTGATACAAAAATCCATTCTCACATCAAACTCATCCACGTCAATGATCTGACGAACAGGCGGGAAGAATGACAGGCCTATTTTTAGAATATCTGGCCTGCATTGACACAGAAAACGGTCATAAAAACCTTTTCCATATCCGACACGGTAACCTCTTTCATCAAAAGACAACAATGGAAGCAGGGCAAGATCAATTGCGTCAGCAGGCACTGTGTCGTTATCGGTCGGTTCCGGTACCCCCCATTCATTTTCTTCCAACAGGATTTGATCATGGTATAAGTGACTGGTTAATTGTAACACATCGATGTGCGCCCTGGGAACTGTCACCGTGGCGCCCACCTTGCTAAGTTCACTGATAATCGGCCAGGTATTTACTTCCTTTCTTTTTTTTACCGGCAAAAATGAATGCACAGTCTTACCGGAAAACAGACTAAATTGCTGAAAAAAAAGGGCTTTGATTTTATCGTTCAACTCACAGTATCTTTCCTCTGTCAGTTCCTGCCTCTTTTGATTGTATGTCAACCTTAATTGACGCTTATTCATCCTCAATTAAAATATGAAATCGGAAGTCGAAGGGATCAACAGCCTCCAGAATCCGGTCTGTGAAATCCGGGTTGTTAATGTAAAAGTTAAGGAAATTATCAGTCCTTTCCTGCAGTTTGCCTTCAGGAAAAAGTTTTTCTTTAACAGCCAGAAGGGATTTCAGGCTGTTTTCGTACTTGCTCTCTTCTGCTTTTTTCAAACGTTTTTCAATGTTCTCTACACTTTTAAGTACTTTATTGCCTTCTGCCCCTATAAATCCCCCCAGACTTTTATCCACAGTCAGTGCCTGATTTTTGATAGATTGAAAAACCTGTTCCAGGATCTCTTTTTCCCGCTCAAGCGTTAGCTTACGCCCCCCGTTTCCGGTAATAAAGCGTTCTTTTAAAAACTGCTCATCCCTGAAAAGGCTTTTGGGCTCAATACCTGTCTTTCCGATTTTTTTCGCATTTGCCCGATTAATGATCAAGGCAAAATTTCTTGGCATTAAAACCGGAAATGGTATTTTATAATGCCGGAACAAACCATGCAATTGCAGCCAGTAAGCCACCTCTGCCGGGCCGCCAATATAAGCCAGGTTCGGCAGAATAGTTTCCTGATAAAGTGGTCTTAAAATGACGTTGGGGCTGAACTTTTCCGGGTTGGTTTGGACAAGTTCCTGTATTTCCTCTTTGGTGAAAAACAAATCGGTATTGTTTATTTCGTAACGGCCGTTTTGATAAACTATCCTTTCCCTGATACCATTATCCAAATAAAAGAAATTAACCGGTCTGCAAAACACCTGTGACTTATAACCCATTTTTTCGATCCTGTCCGAATCAGGTATCACAATAGACTCAGCCTGATGTTTAATTAAATCATCCAGCATTAACCCCTTAATTTCCGCCTTTAACCCGGGATGATCTGCATCTACTACTACCAGCCCCTGGCTTCCAAATAATTCATTGACAAAAAACCGGGTGGCATCGGCCAGATTATTGTGTCCCAGGTAGGCCTGCTCAAATAAAGCCAGTTTTTCAGGTAACGCTGACAAAATATTTCTCAATCCTACGGGGTCAAACCGGCCCACAGCACCGGTCTGATCGGTTTCCCACGTATATGTTTTGCCGAATAACCGGAAATGATTGATCTCCTCAAAATCATGATCTTCACTGGCCATCCAATACACGGGAACAAAATTAAATTCCGGGAAAGCTTCGGCTAACTTTTTACAAGTGTTGATTACGGTAGCTATTTTGTATATAAAGTAAAGCGGCCCCGAAAAAATATTCAACTGATGTCCAGTGGTGACCGTAAAAGTCTTTGCTGATTTAAGCTGTGAAATATGATCCCGCACCTTGGTACCGACCTCAATATCAGCATATTGCTCCTCCAATGCCTTTGCTAAAACAGCCCTTTTTTCTTTTGAAAATTCCTTCAGTCTGAGTTGCTTCCCAAGATTCTCCATACTGGGATAAAGATGGTAAAAGGGGCGCAATTGATCCTTTTGCTGAAGATAATCCAAAAAAATAGGAGAAAAGTTGCCTGTCTCTCCAAGTTCTATTTTTTCTATTTTCATAAGAAGTGATTGCGATAATAGGGTCATGGGCATGTTGTAAGCCAGGTTTGAGGTGATTATTGTTCGTTCTGATTATTTGAAGTTGCTATACGCCGGAAACCGGAACACCATACAAGTCAAATTCAGTGGCATCATTTATTTTGATGGCGGCAAAATCTCCAACCCGCAAATAATTGTTTGAAGCATCAATGATAACTTCATTGTCCACCTCCGGTGAATCATATTCTGTTCTCCCTATGAAATTCCCCCCTTCTAGCCTGTCTATCAATACTTTAAGAGTTTGTCCCATTCTTTCCCGGTTAATCTCCAGGGATATTTTTTCCTGTATTTCCATTACGAGATTTCCGCGCTCTTGTTTCACGTGTTCCGGAATATTATCAGCCATCGTACATGAATGGGTGTTTTCTTCATGTGAATAATTGAAAATACCTAGTCTTTCAAACCTGCTTTGTTCCACAAATTCCATCAACTGTTGAAAATCTTTTTCGGTCTCGCCAGGATGCCCTACAATGAGGGTGGTTCTTAAAGCAATTCCAGGCACTTTTTCCCTGATCATCCGGATCAATGCCTCGGTTTTTTCCCTGGTAATACCGCGCCGCATTATTTTTAGCATGTTGGTCGACCCATGCTGTAGGGGCATATCGAGGTAATTACAAATGTTCGATCTTTCTGCCATCACATCCAGAACGTCAGTAGGAAACCCTGTGGGAAAGGCATAGTGCAATCTGATCCATTCAATGCCATCCACATCCGACAGGTGCCTTAATAGCTCCGAAAGGTTTCTTTTCCTGTAAATATCCAGTCCGTAAAATGTAGAATCCTGTGCGATCAGCAACAGTTCCTTTGTTCCATTGCTGGCCAGCGATTTTGCTTCCTTCACCAAATCTTCTATCGGCCTTGATATATGTTTGCCCCGCATAAGTGGAATGGCGCAAAAAGAACAGGGACGGTCGCAGCCTTCAGAAATTTTCATGTAGGAATAATGCCGCTCTGTAGTAGTGATTCTTTCGCCCAGAAGCTCCTGTTTGTAGTCTGCGTTGAACCGACCCAACAGCAAAGGTAATTCCATCGTCCCGAAATAAGCATCAACTTCCGGTATCTCCTTTTCCAGGTCATCCCTGTAACGTTGTGACAAGCATCCTGTTACATACAACTTTTCAATTTCCCCCTGCTCTTTGGCCGCCGCATAACGTAAAATAGTATCTACCGATTCCTGTTTGGCATTGTCAATGAATCCACAGGTATTGACGATGACAATGTTGGCATCATCGTTCCGGGCTTCATGGGTGGTGTCTATGCCGTTGCCTTTCAACTGGGTTAACATTACCTCCGAATCCACCAGGTTCTTGGCACACCCCAATGTGACAATATTGACTTTATCTTTTTTTAATCCTTTCGTTTTCAAATCTTCTCATTCCGTTTTTTTAAGCTGCAAAATTAATGAATTTTAAACTCTCAAATTTCGTTCATGCCATAAATAAAAAGGATCACAAAAAATTTAACACAAATTTTGCTCACCTTTTTATTAATTTTCATATCTTTTATGTCCTGAAATTTAATGTGGGGCAAGATCAACAATATAGACCTGTTAAATGTCTGTTTAGTTATCATTATTAAATAGTGACCTCATGTTCTATTTTAAGAAGCTTTCATACCTCTTTTTCGGATTATTTTTGCTACCGGTCAGCGGTTTTGCCCAGTTGGATAGTCTTGAAAATGCCCTGATTGCCAAGCCCAAAGACAGCCTCAAGGTAGCGCTGCTTTTTGATCTCTCCAAAAAAATGAGATCACAGGGCAACTATGATAAATCAAAAGAGCTCCAGTCACGGGCCTGTAAGCTGGCAGTAGAAGTGGCCTATGGAAAAGGGCAAGTGATCTGCCTCAATGACCGGGGTATCAGGGAAAGAACCCAGAGTAACTACCTGCAGGCAGAGGAAAAACATAAAGCAGCGCTGGAAATTGCCAGGAATATCGACGACAGGTTTTTGATATCAGTAAGCCTCGACAACCTGGGTGTGGTCTATCGTCGCCTGGATAACATCGAACGGGCCTTGGAGTGCCACCTGGAATCACTGGACATTTCCAGGATGACGCGCCATCAAAAAGGTATTGCCATTTCATTAAACAGCATTGGTAATATTTATCTTGGCAGAGGAGAATACGACAAGGCGCTGGATACTTTTGAAGAATGTATAAAAATAGAATCGAGGTTAAATAACAAACTTGGGGTGGCGATTAATTTAAATAACATAGGTTATATCTATGATATGCAGGGCGATAATCTCAAAGCACTTAACTATTACGAAAAATCACTTGCCGATAACCGGGAAATCGGAAGTAAAAAAGGTCTTGCCATTTCATTTAATGACATTGGACGTATCAAAAAGGAGCTTGGGGCCAGTGATGAGGCATTGCAATATTTCGTAAAGGCCCTGGATATCAACGAAAGGGCCGGATACAAACAGTTTGCTGTTGACAACCATATCAATATCGGTGATGTTCATTTTGAAAAGGAAAATTTTGAGTGGGCTTTGCAGCTGTGAGAGTGGGGAGGGGGAGTTTTTTTATTGGTTCATTGGCTGTGGTATGATGATTTTTTTTGATAATTTGAGGTTAGATTGTTATCACTGTGACAGATATGAGGAAATTCACATACATTTTTCATTCGATCCACTTTATTTACCTGGTATTATCGGTAGTTTTAGTATTAAATAAAGATCAACTCAATAAGTATTTCGGGCTAAACACGTCAAATTATTTGTTGTATTGGATAATGCTAGGTATGGGGCTATATGCGATTTTGTGGTTCAAAGATGTTTTTGAAGCATTTAATCTGAAAAGGAAATTGAAAAATATGGAAGCGGAAAAGAATAAATATAAAGCTGAGCTGTATGACAAAACAGAACGTGAGATACACCTTAACGATCCGCCTTCTCCTGATCCCAATGGCAAAAGTACTCAAAAGAATAGCCCTGGTACAGCTTAAGCGTATTTGGAACCCTTACCTTTTAAACATTTATATACCCCCGAATATTTAAATTTTCTTTAATCAAAAATACCTGTACAAGAATTTCAGTCCGGGTGTCAGTTGTATCAAGCACAATAAAAATATAATTTATTGAAAATCAGATATTTACATATAAAATGTCAGAAAACAGGCTATAGATTGACGATCATGTCCTACTGGTCAAATTCAAACAGATCTTTCAATGGAACGTTAAGCGCCATTGCCAACTTACCGGCAAAAGTAACGCTTGTGCTAATTTCACCTCTTTCGATTCTGCCTATCTGGCTGATGTCTGTGTCGGTTCTGACAGATAAATCCAACTGCGTCATTTTACGGCTCAAACGTATCTGACGAACTCGTTTTCCAAATGATATTTTAATGTCTACTTGATCCAACAGGGCTAAAAAGCTAAAAATCCTAACTTTTGTGTTGGATCGATAGAGCAGATTTGCCTTATTTCGTTTCATTCACTATATTGTAATAATAATTGTATAATAGTGTTATCTTTTCTCACGAGCTGTTTGGATGGGGTCCTTTGATTCTATCGGATGGGGTCAAAGTAAAAATATTTCGGCAGGACAATCCGATTTAAGTGTCCTGCCAGCTGATCGTTCATGTTAAGCAGGTTACCTTTAAGGGGCTAAGAGAATTTAATGTTGCTACCTCTGATGACCTTTACAATCAAAATTAAATAACTCCTTGATATCGACATCCAGACAACTTGCCAGCTTGTAAATAACCTCCAAGCTTGAATTGATTTCAGCGCGCTCTATCCTTCCAATCTGCTTTGTATCGGTTTTCATCAACGTAGCCAGATCGAATTGAGTCATGCCCTTACTCAATCGTAATTCCCTGACTCTTCTACCAAACAATATTTTTATTCCAATCCTCTTCAAAGTCTTTTAAAATGACTAATTATTAAAAAAAATCGTCAGATTGGTAGGGCGAATTCGCCCTTTTTATTATATTGTACCAATAATTGTGCAATAGTGTTTTTCTATGCCACCCGGGGCTTACGGTTTTAGAATTTAACCCGGGCTTAAAAAATGATCAGGCTGTTAACCATATGATAATGAACCCAATATAATAGCTTAAGTGTCCTGACCTGTATCAAGACCGGTCACTTAACTCAAAATGAATACAAGCAAACTTTATTTTTCATAAGAAATTATGAAAGTTTAGTTAACTGATAAGTGCCTTTCCAGGGCACTTTTCCGTTTTTAACCTGGCATAACCTTTTGGATACAACATTTGCAAGGGTTTACTAACACTTAAAGATTATCACAATACCCTCCACTACCGGCGATACACCTACACCTGTTTGCTGAATTTAACCCTGATCCACATACCCTGACACAGGCCTCCCTGGCTATTGTACAACACCAGAATGTGCCTGTATTTTCATTTTATAAACGAAAACCTCCGTGTCTCTTTGTGCCTCGGTGCCTCCGTGGTGAAAAATGGTGAACCACAAAGACACCGAGGCACAAAGAGACACAAAGAATTTTATCGAAAACGTTGTGTAACAGTCACTTTCACCGCTCCCATATTTATGTAAACCAGTGAGTTGGAATTACGGATAGCCAGGTATTTTTATTGTCGGACTTAAAAACCGGCAAAAACCAATGACTTCAGACTAAAATTATTCAGTCATTGGTTTTTATAAGAAAAATTTATTGATAATTTTATTTTGACAGATCAAAAATAAGATCAGTAAAAGGCTATAAGGCAATCTTTCTAACACCCCCGAAAGGATGATTTCCAAATCGCCTGAGCAGTCCGGCAACAGGATTTTTTTAACTAACAGAAGGCATCGAATAATGCCATTTTTTTAACTGTCAAAAAACAGATTTACTGTCAAAAAACAAAATTTATGCTTGCAAAAACCTATGGTGGTGCTGTTTACGGCGTAAACGCCCATAAGATTACTATTGAGGTCAGTGTATCAGCCGGAACCAAGTTTTTTATGGTTGGGTTACCTGATAATACAGTCAGGGAAAGCCGGAAAAGAGTGGAGTCTGCCATAAAATACAACGGTTACAAGATGCCGCGTATTAAAACCATTGTTAACCTGGCTCCGGCAGATATAAAAAAAGAAGGTTCCTCCTATGACCTTCCCATCGCATTAGGTATTTTAAGTGCCTCAGGACAGATCCAGGCTGAAGCGCTGGAAGCGTACTTTATTATGGGAGAACTTTCTCTCGATGGTATTCTAAGGCCGGTAAAAGGAGTACTACCTATTGCCATAGAGGCGCGGAAAAACGGCTTTAAAGGTTTTATCTTGCCCAGGGAAAATGCGGAAGAAGCAGCCATCGTGAATAACCTGGATGTTATTGGTATCGAAAGCCTGGAAGAAGCCATTACCTTTCTGGATGGCAGCATGGAGTTAAAACCCCTCGAGCGGGACACCAGGGATATCTTTTATGAAAATGTCAACCACTATGAAACGGACTTTGCCAATGTGCAGGGCCAGGAAAACATCAAACGCGCGCTGGAAATTGCTGCCGCAGGTGGGCATAACGTAATCATGATCGGACCGCCTGGTGCCGGTAAAACCATGCTGGCAAAACGATTACCCTCCATTTTGCCCCCGTTCTCATTGCAAGAAGCACTGGAAACCACAAAAATACATTCTGTTGCAGGAAAACTGGGTCCTAATACTTCTCTCATAGCCACCAGGCCATTTCGTGCCCCTCACCACACAAGTTCGGATGTCGCCTTGGTCGGTGGCGGTGGCAATCCACAACCGGGTGAAATATCCCTCGCTCATAACGGCGTGCTGTTTTTAGATGAGCTGCCCGAATTTCCAAGATCGGTGCTGGAAGTAATGCGCCAGCCGTTGGAAGAAAGAAAGGTATCGATCTCCAGGGCCAGGATATCGGTGGATTTTCCTGCTAACTTTATGTTGGTAGCCAGTATGAATCCCTGCCCATGCGGCTATCACAACCACCCGGATAAAGAATGTGTCTGTGCACCCGGGATAGTGCGGCGCTATCTAAATAAAGTCAGCGGCCCGCTACTCGACCGTATCGACCTGCATGTAGAAGTAACCCCGGTATCATTTGATCAAATGACTTCGGACCGGCCGGCTGAATCCAGCGATAAGATCAGGGAAAGGGTTATAGCGGCCCGCGAAATCCAAACTAAAAGGTTCGCAGGCAACAAATCCATCTTTAGCAATGCCATGATGAATTCCCATAAAGTAAAAGAAATATGTCAAATCAACCAGGCCGGAAAGATCCTCCTCAAAACCGCCATGGAAAAGCTGGGGCTGTCGGCCAGGGCCTATGACCGGATACTTAAGGTATCAAGAACTATTGCCGATTTGGCCCAAAGTGAGGATATCAAAATTGAGCACCTGGCTGAAGCGATTCAGTACAGAAGTTTGGACAGGGAAGGGTGGGCGAATTGAACAACTGTGTGGGCAACAGCAATAATAAGCCAAATTAACTGCTGTGGTTTACAGGGTGGAAATATGGTAAGTAATTTTAAACTTTTTTTTTACAATTGCGTTAAATATGAGTGTGGCGCAATAGTATTGCAAAACACAAGCAAATGATACATTCGTTTTCCTGCAAGGAAACAGAGAGAATCCGGGATGGCGAGGCATCACTGAAATTTCCTTTTGCTATTCAACAAACAGCCAAAAGAAAATTGGTAATTGTTGACGCTGCTATTTCAATTAATGATTTAAGGGTGCCTCCGTGTAACAGGTTGGAAAAGCTTAAAGGTAATTTACATGAATATTTATAGTCTGAGAATAAATAACCAATGGCGCATCGTTTTTAAATGGAGGAAGGGTCATGTTTATGAGGTGGCTATAAGGGATTATCACTGAAAAAATAAAGAAAATGAAAAAGTTAAAAAATGTTCATCCGGGAGAGATTTTACAAAAAGACTTTTTGGAGCCAATGAATCTGACTGCCTATGCACTTGCCAAAGCGATTGGTGTCGATCAGACCAGAATCAGTCAATTGATCAAAGGAAAAAGAAGAGTGTCTGCAGATACAGCACTCAGGTTGTCCAGGTATTTCCAAATGTCTGCGGAGTTCTGGCTCAATGCACAATGCAGGTATGATCTCGAAGAAGAAAAAGCGAATAAAGACTCTTATGAGCGTATAATTCCATATAAGGTAGCCTAGCTACCTTTATTCATCTTTCTTAAGAAAACCGTTTTAGGTTTTTAAATGAATTTTTTAGCGTCTTCAGGGGCTCCGGAGCCAGATCTCTTTCAAGAAACAGGTGCCTGGCGCCGGATTTTATAGCGGTTTGCATGATCTCTTTTACATTTAAAACACCATCGCCCGGATCGCTCATCTTTGAAAAACCTGCCATCCACTGATCGGGCGATCCGCCATCACCTGAAAACCTGAAGCTTTCTGAAGCATCTTTCAGGTGTAACATCATGAATCTGTTAGGGTATTTTTTGAGAAATTCTACAGGATCAGCTCCGGCAGCCCTCATCCAGAAGATATCGAGCTCAAATTGTACAAAATTTGGATCCGTATGCTGCAACAAAAAGTCCATAGGGATCTGGCCATCCATTTCAATGTGCTCATAGCCATGATTATGATAAACAAATTTCATATTGTAACTGGACATCTGCTCGCCAAAGCGATTGAATTCTTCCGCCAGCTTTTTGTAATCATCGAGATTACTTCTGCCTTCAATCAGCGCAGGAATTACCAGGTATTTGGGGTTAAGTACCGAGGCGCCATCCAGCATTTTAGCCATGCCCTTTCTCATGCTTGTGATATCGGCATGTAAAGAAGGTGCGGTAAGGTTGAAATCTTTTAGCATCTGTGCGGTTTCCTGTACTGTAAAACCATAAAAAGCATCGTTCTTCAGCCCCAGCATTGATTTCATTGGTGCCCATTGCTCCTTTGTTTCATCAGCGCTGAAAGGATACGGTCCAAAAAATTCAACCTCTTTATAGCCAATCTCACGAATGGTTTTAAGGGTTTCTCTGAAATCTTTATCAACCATACCCGGAATGGTGAATAATTGGACTCCAAAATCGGTTTTTGCTGCACTGGCAGATAATCCGGCCGCGACGCCTTCAAAAGGCCTAAAACCACTGGCAAGCACCAAGCTTCCTGTACTCAAAATGGCATGTTTTATGGCGCTTCTTCTTTTCATGATATAAAGGGTTAATAATTGCTAAAGCGAAAACATATCATTTGAAAACCAGGTACCATTAACCGATGACAATGGTACACAGCCTTCATAGGTACCTGGCACTGGCTCATATTTTAAATATTGCGTTACACCAACCTCGGAATAAAAAAATACCTCATAAGTTAATAGTTTTACGGTTCCGAAAAAACTGGGTTCAGGACTTTCTACAAATCTCTTTTCCTCGCTTTTTAAAAAATCAAGCTGTTGCTGGGGCGGGCAACTGAGAAAATCCTGATGATATTGATTCATACAGTTTGATTTAAATTGCTCAAAGCCCGATAAAAAGCCTTGTTGTTCCCCGGCAGTTGTAAAATCCTTGAGGATAGAATCTATGTATCGGGGGATCAAAAGATCCACTGCCCCTGAAACCTGTTCAGTTGGAATCAGTATTTCCGAGATGATGGTCAATACGTTGGCAAGTTCTTCACTTAAAAACTCAGGTTTCCAGGCGTTTTCAGCCGGTTGGTTGGTGCAACTTTGTAAAATAGCTGCGATGGTGGAAAATGACAATCCGGTGCCAATGAACAGGCCGGTTTTTTTTATAGCTATTCTTCTATCCATTTTTTTTAAGGTTTTGCTTAAATATTGCCTTTTTTCAATTCATTAACTGCATAATCTGCCGCTCTGGCAGTCAAAGCCATGTAGGTTAGCGAGGGGTTTTGGCATGCAGAAGAGGTCATCGCCGCACCATCGGTCATAAAAACATTTCTGGCATCCCAAACCTGATTCCATTTGTTCAGCACCGAGGTTTTAGGATCCCGTCCCATCCTGGCTGTACCCATTTCATGAATACCAAGGCCTGGATAGCTCTCACCATCGATTGGCATAATTTTTTTAAAACCGGAGGCTTCCAGCATTTCCACTGCAGATGCAAGCATGTCTTTTCTCATTTCCAGCTCATTTTCCTTCCACGCTGCATCGAAAGTGACGGTGGGCAACCCATGTATGTCAAGCACCTCTTTGTTTAATTCCATTTTGTTTTCATGATAGGGCAAGCATTCTCCGAATCCGATGATTCCAATTTTCCAGGGACCTGGCTCTATGACGAGATCTTTTATTGGTTTCCCAACAGTTAGTTCCTTGATATACCTCCTCCAATCCCCTCTACTGCCACCGCCCTGATAGCCGAAACCTCTTAAATAGCCCTGCTTTGTCTTCGGTTTACCAGGAAGGTTTCTAAACCGGGGAATATAAATGCCATTTGGCCGCTGCCCATTATAATATTGATCTCCATAACCGTCGTACTCCCCGAAAGCCCCTACTAAAAAATGATGATCCATGAGGTTACGCCCCAATTCTCCTGAGGAACTACCAAGCCCTCCCTCCCAAACATTTGTAGCAGACTGCATCATGATTTGCGTACTCCCAACTGTTGACGCATTGACAAATATGACTTTAGCATAAAACTCCATGGTCTCTCTGGTCTCGGAATCCATGATTCTTACGCCGGTTGCCTTTTTGGTATCTTTGTCATATAAAACCTCCGTAACGACCGAATGAGGGCGTAAAGTTAAATTACCTGTAGCCTGGGCTGCCGGCAAGGTTGACGAATTGCTGCTAAAATAAGCTCCTAAAGGACACCCCCTCATGCAAAGATTACGATGCTGGCACCTCGATCTTTGCCCCCTGGTTACTCGATCTGTAATATTAGCTGTCCTGCCAATGGTAAGTATTCTGTCATCGAATTTTTCAGCCACCTTTTTTCCAACATGCTTTTCAATGCAGTTCATTTCCATGGGTGCCATAAACTTTCCATCGGGAAGCTGGCTCAGGTTTTCGTTTTGACCACTTACACCGATAAAATCCTCAACATAGTCATACCATTTCGCCAGATCTCTGTACCGGACAGGCCAGTCAACAGCTATCCCGTCTTTCGCATTGGCCTCAAAATCCATTTCACTCCAGCGATAGCTCTGCCGCCCCCACATGATAGACCTGCCTCCTACATGGTACCCCCTCATCCAGTCAAAACGCTTCCTTTCAGTGTATGGATGCTCGGTATCTTTTACCCACCAGTGTTTTGTCGATGCCTTGACTGTATAGCCGGTACGAAGCTGTTTTGCATAATCTGCCGCTTCTTTAATGGTTAATTTATCACCGACAGGAAGCTCCCAGGGTTGTTTGTTGGCGGTAGGATAGTCTTTGATGTGTTTGACATCCCGTCCTCTCTCTAGCAGCAATGTTTTCAGGCCCTTTTCTGTTAATTCCTTGGCCGCCCAACCACCACTGATGCCTGACCCAATAACAATGGCATCATAGGTATTTTCTTTAACGGATCGTAAATTTAGATTCATAGTTGGCTGTTTTTATTATCGACATATAAATAACCTAGTAGCATATCGGGCATCATTGTTTTTCTTTCTTCCGGCATCTCTGAAATATCATCATCTGTTATTTCTGTGATCTGGCTTAGCATATGCCTGCTTATGAAAGGATAAATGGTTAAACCTATCAGATTTACCACAAAGTTGCTGAATGATATCGGACGAATGAGTCCGTTTTCAGTAGAATAAATATAAGATTTAAACCTGACTCAATCAAATAATCGAATCATTTGTTTTAGCCGATGATTAAAGCCAAAATAGGGGACAGGGATACGATCTTTGAATTCTATGTAATTCCTCCACACCGGTCCAAATCAGAGTCCTTATTTTCAGCACTGATTTCCTCGTCAAAAGCGCTTCATACAGAATGCAAAACCAATGATCTGCTAATGACCTCGATGGTTTATGAATGCTCAAAAAATATTAACTCCGAAGTGGTTTTATTTGAAGATCATATGACAACGAATTTTAATCTGCCTGAAGTCATATTTCGAAGAAGAAAGGAAAATGATGATGTGTTCGGAAAAAAAGATGAAGATGCCGGGGAATATGTTCTTGAAAAAAATGAAAAAATAGTGGCTACGGGTGGGTTTTTATTGCATTACAAGTTGCTTCAAGAAGTACGCTGATTAAAGGCGGGCTTAAAATTGCCGGGTATATGATTTCAGGAAATTTAAAGTGAACTGAAGACGGTGATCAGCCGAGCCTTTCGTTCAAAAGGCTTACATAGTTTTTGGTGTCTTCCAACTCCGGGAAGTGTCCACAGTGATCGAATGAAATAATCTCACACCCTGGTAAATGTGTTCTGATGGATTGACTGTCTGTTTTCGTATGGGTAAAATCTTTGCTACCCCAAACCATTGTGGCCGGAACCCCGGTTACATTCAATTCAGAGTCACTGTCTTTACGCAATCCCTGAACTAATCCTGACAAACAAAAGCAGCCCCCATTATTCAAAGCATGTAAGGCCCTTTCTTTATAATCAGAAACATCCGCTCCTTTTGGCAGCGCATATTTATACCAACTCCTGGCAAATTTCTTTTCTAAAAACGAGTTGGCTAATTGTCCAATAACCGGAAGTGTCAAAACTGACGGTATTGTATTTGCCGCCCAATTTCGCATAGCATGCATAGACGGGGTTTGCGCTAAGAATAAGTGGTTAAACCGCTCAGGTGCTTTTTCCATAGCTTTAATAGCGTAAAAGCCATTGGAACAGGAAAATGAAAGGGCCGCTTTGTCCACTTTTAGTATATCCATCAAGTTTAAGAGTAAGTCAGCAGACTTGTGCAGTGAGTAATCATACTGTGAGGAAGGGTAGGAAAAGCCAAAGCCTGGAAACTCAAAACAGATTACCCTGAACCTGGTAGCAAGTCCTTTGATCAATTCCTCATGATGTTCAATCACATTGGGTCCGTCAGGAACGTTTATAATAACTGGCTTATAGCCTTGCGTATCAAGTACCCGTAGGTTTCCATAATCTGTTTCTACCAGTTTCACCTGAGCCACCTGATTGGCCGGAACTCTTTTGAAACCCATTCTGAAAGTATCTATAAAATTTCCGGCCATTTCTTTCTGCTATTTGCTACGTTATTAAAAATACGATGATGGTAATACTTTCTAAGATAAGTAATTATCCTTTGCGATGGATTAATTCAGGGCATTAAACTTCAAACACCTAAGTTGATTGAGAATGTTTTATAATGATATTACCTGGTAGTCTACTGACTGGCCGCCCGTTTGTCCGGCCCTCTGATCTTGGCTTAATTATCATCCAACCGGCAATTAATCATGCTAAGGTGGCGCTTCATCTGGTTTTCAATCATAAATTTTGACTCAAAAATAAATCATCCGGCATAAATGTTGGCGTGGGTGGCAAATGTTTATTTTTCCAAAAGGATTAAACGCTAAAACACTGATCAAGTATTGATCCAAAATCACCTTAATCTCCGACTGATTATTTATTTTTGTAACCCATGAACAAATGAAGGAACACAACAAAGTTATGAATCCACTACTGGCACCATTTAATACCCCTTTTAATACAGTCCCTTTTTCAAAGATAAAAGAGGCGCACTATTTACCCGCCATCAAAGAGGCGATTAAAATAGCGAAGGAGGAGATAGAAGAGATTAAATCCAACAGCGAAGCGCCGTCATTTGAAAATACCATCGAGGCACTGGAATCTGCCGGTGGTTTATTGAATAAGGTTACTGATATTTTCTTCAACATCAACTCGGCAGAAACCAACGATGAAATACAAAAGCTGGCACAAGAGATCTCACCATTATTATCGGCTTACAGCAATGATATTCAGTTAGATGAGCAGTTGTTTGCCCGGGTAAAAGCCGTTTATGATCAGAAAGACCGGCTAACCCTTACCGTCGAGCGTGCTACCTTATTGGATAAAGCCTATAAAGGTTTTGTAAGAAACGGCGCCCTGCTGGAAGACGGTGATAAGGAACGGTTACGCGAAATTGACAAGGAACTGGCCGGGCTCTCCTTGAAATTCGGGGAGCATGTTTTGGCAGAAACCAATGCCTATACATTGGTACTGGACAATGAAGAAGATCTGAAAGGACTGCCTGAAAGTGCAGTGGAAGCCGCAGCACAGACCGCGCAGGAGAAAGGACATGATGGGAAATGGGTGATTACGCTGGATCATCCGAGCTATGGCCCCTTTCTGACCTACGCTGATAACCGTAAGCTAAGGGAAAAAATGTTTTTAGCCTTCAGCCGCAGAGCTTTCGGCAAAGATAAAAATGACAATCGCGACATTGTTTTAAAAATGGTTGCCTTAAGAAAGGAAAGAGCCAATTTACTGGGTTATAAAACCCATGCAGATTTTGTATTGGAACGGCGTATGGCTGAAAGCCCGGACAAAGTATTCGATTTTTTGAATAACCTGCTCAATCAGGCACAGCCAGTAGCCAGGGAAGAGTTACAAGAGCTGACGGACTATGCCAGGCAAAACGGAAGGCCCGATCCTTTACAGCGTTGGGACTTCGCCTATTATGCAGAAAAATTGAAAAAGAAAAAATTTTCGATAGAAGATGAATTACTTAAACCTTATTTTAAACTTGAAAATGTAGTCGACGGGGTATTTCAGGTTTCCAATAAATTATACGGGCTCAATTTCAGAGAAAGGAATGATATCGACAAATATCATCCGGATGTAGTTACATACGAAGTGACGGATGAAAACGGGGAACATGTGGCAATTTTTTACGCAGATTTTTTCCCCAGAGCAGGCAAAAGGAACGGCGCCTGGATGACGGCTTTTCAGGGACAATTCAAGAAACCGGAAAAAGCGCAAAGGCCCCACGCGTCAATTGTTTGCAATTTTACCAAACCGACACCCAGCAAACCCTCACTGCTAACCTTCAATGAGGTCACTACTTTATTTCATGAATTTGGCCATGCCTTACACGGAATGCTCGCCAATGGGCATTATGAAAGCTTATCTGGCACCCATGTATACTGGGATTTTGTGGAACTGCCATCACAGATACTGGAAAACTGGTGTTATGAAAAGGAATGCCTTGATTTATTTGCCCGACACTATGAAACCGGGGAAAAGATCCCGGAAGAATATGTGCAGAGAATCAAAGACAGCGCCAACTTCAACGAAGGTTTGGCAACAATCAGACAATTAGGCTTTGCATTGCTGGACATGGCCTGGCATACTACCGAACCGGAAACAATCAAAGATGTCGCTGATTTTGAAAGGGAAACCCTGGATGCCACCAATTTGTTTCCTAAGGTAGACGGAATCAACATGAGTTGTGCTTTTGGTCATATTTTTCAGGGGGGCTATTCATCAGGTTATTACAGCTACAAATGGGCCGAAGTACTGGACGCTGACGCTTTTGAGTTTTTTAAAGAAAAAGGCATCTTTAATCGCGAGGTGGCTGATCTGTTTAAAAAACATATCCTTTCTGCCGGTGGCAGTGAGCACCCGATGATTTTGTACAAACGTTTCAGGGGTAAAGAACCCTCACCACAGGCGCTCTTAAGGCGGGCTGGTATTTTAAAGGATAAGGTCGCTTAGAAGAATTAAAATCTTTATCAGGAAATCCGGATATGGCTGACATCATCATAAAACCAGGGTCTATAGAGGAAGCGGTACGAGTCTCTATGCAGATTCCCGAGTTCCATGAGCCCTATCGGCACAATGAGTATCAAAAGCGGTTACATAATATTCCCCATTTAATCGCCATGGCTTATGTTGAAAATAAACCCATAGGCTTTAAGGTGGGGTACCAAAAAGAACACGACGGTTCATTTTATAGCTGGATGGGCGGAATATTACCAGATTTCAGAAGGATGGGTGTTGCACGGCAACTGGCTGATTACCAGGAAGCCTGGGCCAGAGAAAAAGGGTATACCAAAGTCAAAATGAAGACCAGAAACTGTTTAAGGCCCATGCTTTACTTTGCGCTGGGCAATGGTTTTAATATCACAAAAGTGGATGAGGCGGAATCTGTAGCTGAAAACCGGATACACCTGGAAAAACGGCTCTGAGGCTCAATTGAAATCATTTCAGGTATACAATAGGTAGGCAGGTTTAAAATCGCGACAGAAAATTGATATGATTTGTGGTGAATTTTTATAATTTGCGATTTTTATTTTGCATGACGCAATGAATTCGAACCTATTTTTCATCAATATTCTTTTCAAACATGGCCAAATCAAGAGGTGAATTCAGCTCGACTTTCGGGTTTGTTATGGCGGCGGCAGGTTCCGCCATAGGTTTAGGAAACATCTGGGGGTTTCCTACCCAAACCGCACAAAACGGTGGAGCTGCTTTCGTTTTAGTATATTTAGTACTTGCCTTTTTTATTGGCTACCCCCTGTTGATGGCAGAATTTGTCATAGGCCGGCATGCCAGGTCAAATCCTGTAGGGGCTTACCGCTCTATGGCAGGAGGCAAAACTTTCGTTCCGGCAGGTTATTTTGGAATTATTGTTGCAGGACTCATCCTTAGTTTCTATTCAATTTTAGCAGGGTGGATGGTGGCATACGCTGTAGAACCTTTTTTTAAATTAATAGGAGCGGATCATCTCGCAGCCTGGGTGGTAGACCAAAGCAATATTACCAGAAACATTTTGTTTACATCCTTATTTTACTTATTGACAATTGGTATTATCATCGGTGGCGTGAAAAGCGGGATTGAAAAGTGGTCTTCCCGCCTGATGCCGACACTCATATTTATGATGATTTTACTGACCATCTATGTACTCACATTGGATGGGGCCAGCGATGGTCTGGAAGTTTATTTGCTACCTGACTTTAACAAAATAACCGATCCGCAATTAATCCTAAGTGCTTTGGGGCAATCTTTCTTTTCCTTATCCCTGGGAGTAGGCACGATGTTGGTCTACGGTTCTTATATTGCCAATAAAGAAAACCTGGTATACCTGGGGGTGTTTGTGACCCTTGCAGATATTGCCATTGCTTTTTTAGCAGGCTTGTTGATCATTCCAGCTATGTACGTAGCTGCCAATGCAGGAACAGAAATTTTTGACCCGGCTGGCAATCTGATTTCAGGACCTACCCTTGTCTTCCAGGTATTGCCCGAGTTGTTTAACTCTATGGGCCCGGTAGGAATTCCTGTCGCCCTGGTGTTTTTTGTGTTGATGAGTATCGCCGCCTTAACCTCTTCCATCTCCATGCTGGAGGTGCCGGTGTCCTATGCGGTGGATACCAGAAACTTACAAAGGCAACGCTCGACCTGGGTAATCGGAGGTGTTTTCTGGATTATTAGTATTATTTTGGTAGCAAATTTCGAAACCTTGTTTGGGATGGTGGTAAGCTTTACCACTCAATACAGTCAACCCCTCCTGGGTTTGATAATATGCATTTTCATTGGCTGGGTAATGAATAGAAATAGTATCCTTGAAGAACTGAAAAAAGGTAGCCCCACTGTCGCAGACTCAATTTTTATGAAGGTATGGCCGGTTTTTGTGAAGGTAATTTCTCCATTGCTGATTATACTGGTATTCCTGCAGTCTCTGAATGTTTTTTAAAACCGGCTTTGAGTCTCTTTGTGTCTTGGTGCCTTCGTGGTGAAAAATGGCTAACCACAAAGGCACCAAGACACAAAGGGTTTTGTCGAGAACATAACGCAACAGCCACGGGACGCTGGTGTACTTCACGATGTTGAAGGGCACAAACCGTGCGTGACGTGGGTGTCGAGCTATTTTCCTATCAAACGCCCTCGGCCTCTACTTCCTGCACTTCAGGAACCATTCTTTTCAAAAGATTTTCAATTCCGGCCTTTAGGGTAACCATGGAAGAAGGACAGCCACTGCAGGAACCTTGCAGCAAGACTTTGACAGTTCCATCCACATAAGAATGAAAACTGATGGCCCCTCCATCCTGCTCTACTGCCGGCCTGATATAATCATCCAGTATGGATTTAATTTTCTTTTCAATATCCGTTTCCTCCTCGACATTCTCAGCGACTGCTTCTTTATAATTATCTGAAAGCACTGGCTTCCCTGCCTGAAGATAATTCTTAATCAGGTTTTTTATGTCATTCTGAATTTCTATCCATTCGACATCACCTGATTTGGTAACCGTCACAAAATTGCTCATGTAAAAGACCCGCTCTACATGATCGAGCTTAAATATCTCCGCAGCCAGTGGGGCCTCAACCGCACTTTCTGCCGTTGGAAAATCATAGCTTTTCCCTTCCGGAACTATCATAAAATTCACCACAAATTTCAAAGAATTGGGATTTGGATTAGCTTCCAGGTATAAATTGACTATGTTATTTTCTGAATTCGTATTTTCCATGTCATACTATTTTAATGGAAACAAAGTTACAACAAAATAGTTCAAACAAGGATAACTTTACAACCTAATCGACAAAATTATCAATCCTGTTTTATGGCTGCCGCTTCCAATTCCTCTTCCGGAGCAGGGCCGGCGGTTTTTGTATCATCCATAGTAAGTTCACCCTCCGAACTGGCTACCAAGGTAGCTACTGTAGCATCACCGGTTACGTTGACTACGGTCCGGCACATATCAAGAATTCTATCCACCGGAAAAACTATGGCAATCCATGCCGGATTCAAACCTACGGACTCCAGCACCAAAATCATCATGATTAAGCCGGCACTTGGAACCGCTGCCGACCCGATCGAAGCGAGGGTGGCGGTAAGGACGATCACAAGCTGCTGCGAAATGCTTAAATCCACCATGTGAAGCTGGGCAAGAAAAACTACAGCCACCGCCTGGTATAAACTGGTACCATCCATATTCACAGTCGCACCGATGGGTAAGACAAAACTGGCAGTTTCTTCAGGCACCTTTAAATTTTTCTCCACACACTCCATAGTAACCGGAAGTGTAGCCACACTGGAACTGGTAGAAAAAGCCAGCAACTGGGCGGGACTAAGACTTTTGAAAAACTTCTTATAGGTCATTCCTTTTACAGAGGACCGCATAACAGTCGGATAAAAAGCGAATACCATAAAAGCTAACCCGGTTACCAAAACAATTGCATAGGAACTGAGCGCTTTAAAGATCGCAAACACCCTAAAAGTATCATCCCCGGCCATGCGGGATACCGTTCCGGCGAGCAAGGCAAATACAAAAAACGGCGCAGCTTCCATGACAATATGTACCATTTTCAGAAATACCTCATTAATGCTCGCAACCAGTTTCCTAACGGGCTCGGTAGTTTCTTTAGGCAGGATTATAATGGTGATTCCGAAAAATATTGCAAAAAAGATCACCTGAAGCATGAGGCTGTTGTTGTTAAGCGAGAAAAATATGTTACTGGGAATCATATCCACTATAAACTGCAAGGGGCCCTGTTCTTTTGTAGCCCAGGCGGAAGACATTTTGTTGGTTAAATTCTGATCTACCATAGCCTCTTTGCTTCTTTCGGAAACTTTAGCCACCCGGTCTCTCATTGACTCATCACAGGTCAGACAGGTTCCATCCAGTATGGCTACATGCTCATTATTACCCGCCCAAAGCTCATATTCAATCCGATTGTCAATTCTTTGCTCTTCATCGATATAGGTACCCGGTTGGCCTGCATTAACCATAAACAATCCAACACCTACCGCTGTGATTGTTGTAGTTAAATAGATGATCAGCGTTTTCGCACCCATCCTGCCAATTTTTGTCACATCTGACAACCCTGAAATCCCGTCGATGATAGAGAAAAGTACCAACGGGACCGCTATTAATTTTAAAAGATTAATAAAAATTGTTCCGAAAGGATCGATCCAGTCCAGTGTAAACTTACTCCATCCCAAAGAACTGGATAACAAGGCCCAGATTACACCTAATATCAACCCAATGATGATTTTCCAATGCAGTGCAAGCTTTTTCATTTATGCTAGTTTTGTAGTTAGGTTCATAAGAAAATGATCTGTGATGACCAAAGCTGCCATGGCCTCAACGATGGGCACGGCTCTTGGTACTACACAAGGATCATGCCTGCCTTTACCTGAGACTACGGTTTTTTCTCCTTTGATATCGATACTCTCCTGGTCATTCATAATGGTGGCCACCGGTTTAAAAGCAACATTAAAATAGATATCTTCGCCGTTGCTTATACCTCCCTGGATACCTCCCGAGTAGTTGGTTTTAGTTTTGATCTTTCCATCTTTGTTAATGATAACATCATTATGCTGTGAACCTTTCATGCTTACCCCTGCAAATCCACTCCCATATTCAAAGCCCTTAACAGCATTAATACCCATCATGGCCTTTGCCAAATCCGCGTGCAGTTTGTCAAATACCGGCTCTCCGAGTCCCGCAGGTGCGCCCTGTATTACGCAGGTAACCACACCACCTATGGTATCCCTTTCTTTACGTGTATTATCGATAAGGGTTATCATCCTTTGTGCCATGTCCTCGTCCGGGCAGCGCACAATGTTATTTTCGGTGTTGGTCAAATCCAGTTCCTGATAGGACTTATCCAACTTTAAGTCCCCTACCTGAGACACATAAGCGTTGATATGAATAGCTTTAACATCCAGGTATATTTTGGCAATGGCTCCGGCGGCTACGCGGGCGGCCGTTTCCCTGGCAGAACTTCTACCACCGCCCCTGTAATCCCTGATGCCATACTTTTCATGGTAGGTATAATCAGCATGTGATGGCCTGAACTTCTCCGCTATGTGTGAATAGTCCTTGCTTTTGGCATCTTCGTTCCAGATCAGTATGTGTATCGGAGTGCCCGTAGCCTTTCCTTCAAATATACCCGATAAAATCTGCATTTCATCTTTTTCCTTCCGTTGAGTGGTAATTTTGGATTGTCCTGGCTTACGCCTTGCCAACTCCTTTTGAATAAATGCTTCATCAAGCTGTAAGCCTGCCGGGCAACCGTCTATGATTACTCCGATGGCTTTACCATGAGATTCACCAAAAGTGGTGATCTTAAACTTTGTACCAAAGGTGTTCCCCATGAAACTACTTTCTAAAAATAAATATCAGAGAAAGCACTAACATAATTAAAATAAAAATGTTAGCAAAAATTTTGGTGTAAACATCCCCAATCCGGCTGGTTAATTTGTTGTTTTCAAAATCGATAATGTCATAAAAGCTACCTAAATCGTTTGAAGAAATGGAAAGGTTTCTTTTACTTTCTCCTGTGACATTCAATGCAATTTTAGAGGATAATGTATCGTAGCGTTCTGTCCTGGTATTAAAAAATATCCAGTTAAAATAATCTGTAAGGTTGTAACTTCCTGGCTCATTGGGGATCCCATAATAATTAAATTGTTTTACTCCATCCACTTTTCCATTCCCTCTTTTAATATTTTGCCGGATATTAGGTGGGTAAAAATCAAATATTTCATCATCGGGAATCTGTGGATTATTAATTGCCGATATGTTTCCCTCACCAAATATCTGAAAGCGATAGTTGAAACTTTCGCCGGTTTTCGGGGTGGTTGAACTAACCTTTTCTTCCAGGTAATAATCCCCCACTGCCACCTCATCTTTCAGTGGGTGCGGGGGCAGGTCTTTTACTTCAATGATTTTGGGGAGAGAGTAGAATGTTTGAAAATCTTCTTTTTTATTTCTTCCGAAAAATGAACGGCGTTTTGACACCTTATATTTAATGAGTTCCAAAGGCACTGAATTAAGTTCGATAGGTTCCAGATTCCATGGATAATAGGCTGACTGGAACAGTTTATAACGCATATAACGCTTCTTATTCAACACGACCAATTCTCCTTTGATATTTTCTATGCTAAAGCTTTCCTCCCAACAGTTGGTCGGGCTGATCAGCTTGGTAGCCTCTGAAACCTGCCTGCTCAAATCATAAAACTCCAGTTCTGCCCGGTTAGCTTCTGAAACATAAAAGGCCAATGTTGCTGTAAACCCTTCTCCAAGATACACTTCGTCTTTATCCGTAGTTAAAGCCAGAAAAGCATCGGCTTTTACATCCATAAACTCTTCTTCGCCACTGCTACGGCCAAAATACTCATCAAAAATACTATTGGAAAAAGGATCCGTTCTGGCAGTTCTTTTGGAGGCGGGGCCTACTTCGATGGTTTTACCCGGAGAGCGGATCTTTTTTCCGTTGACAGTCATGGAGAATGGCTTCAGCCTGAAAGTTCCCTCACGCAGGGCAGCATATTGCTGAATAGTGCTTTGCGATGAAGATATTTGGCCATTTATAACGGTGGTGTTGGATGAAGAGGTGGTCCCCATTTTTCTGAAACCCTCTATTTCCGGAAAATCATCATAATTCTTCAGCCTTTCATTGTGTACCGTAATGGTAATGGTAAAACCTTGATTAAGCGCAATTTCATCGGGTCCGAGTTCAATAGCGACCTCCTGGGCATTGGCAACAAAGCCGGAAACCACCATCACCAGCATGGATAAAACTACTGCTTTGAATAGAGTATTGCGCATACAATTTATAGTTTTAACATAATTCGCAAGAATACGACTCCCGCAGAACCGGTCTTAACCTGGGAACAAAGGTAATGAACATTCTGTTTAAAAACTTTCCGCTTACAGGTCTTGTCGGGCTGTTTAACAAAATTTAACATTCTATGCTACAATAATCTATAACAATCAATCGTACTGTAGTTGGCAGTCACAAGCAGGGCGGGCAAAGGGTAGTTGGAAGGTAGTTGGAATTGACTGGTTATTAAGCGCTTAATGTTTTGACGAAACATGTATAGTGATTAATTCAAATTGTCACGAGCACAGTCATTTTTGATCAAGAAACATGGAAAAACACTTTTTTTGTTTAAAGTTTTGTTGTATATTACATGACAATCCTTCAACAATTTTAATACTAATACCAGAATTTTAAATCAAACCAACCGTTAATGTTAGAGTATTTTAAATTAATTCTTTCAAAAGTTAGTTTTGATAGGAAGCTCTTCGAAAAAGAGCTGTTGAAAGCAATAAAGTCTTTAATTCCCGAAGAATTGAAGGAATTGAGGAAATGGTGTTATGCGAAGTATGGGGACATTTACCAGCCTATTCTCAACAAATGTTTCCTTACGACTTAATTGAATTTTAATCACTTAGCCCCATTCACATGGGGCTTAATTATTTGCGGAGGTTTGTTTTGATGAGCGGTTCTTAGACGGAAGGTATTCAGTCATTAGGTTTTATGCTATCATTTCTGGCTGGCTTTTTTTTTACTGATAAAACTAATGTTTCTTTTCAATCCCTCATATCTGGCACGTTTCACTGCTGAACCCTTAAACAATTGATTGAAAACATCACGGGTTATTTCGAGCCAGTCATCTTGTCTCATGGCTTTAAGTTCCTTACCGGGAACAAACTGCTCTTCACGATGAGGCGTGGAAAAACGGTTCCAGGGGCATACATCCTGACAGATATCACAGCCAAATATCCAGTCATCATATGTATTTTTAAACTCCGCCGGAATTTCGTCTTTTAATTCTATAGTAAAATAAGAGATACACCGGCTTCCGTCAACTACATAGGGGGCTGGGATGGCATCAGTCGGACACGCATCGATACAACGGGTACAGGTGCCACAATAGTCTTTCGCCGGGCCATCACTGGCCAGTTCCAAATCGAGGATGATCTCTGCCAGAAAAAAGAAACTTCCCATATGCCGGTTAAGCAGCAAACTGTTTTTGCCTATCCACCCAAGGCCACTTCTTTTAGCCCATACACGCTCAAGAACAGGAGCAGAATCGACAAAGACTCTGCCATTAACTTCACCGATGTCGGCTTGTATGCGTTGAAAAAAAACCTTTAACTTATTTTTAATCACATAGTGATAGTCTTTACCAAAAGCATATTTAGCGATTTTGTATCCTGAAGACCCATTAAAGTCCTCTTGCGGATAATAATTGTAAATAAGTGAGATGACGGATTTAGCACCGTCTACTAATTTGCCAGGATCCAGTCTTTTATCAAAATGATTGGCCATATACGCCATTTTGCCATGCATATGTTGATTTAGCCATGACTCTAATCTCGGAGCCTCCTCTTCCAGAAACTCCGCCCTGGAAATTCCGCAAAAGTCAAAACCCAGCTCTCCGGCGATCGCCTTTATCTGATTGGCCCGTTTTTCCCGTTTCGATTTATCTGAATTCATTTGCTATTTTATAACAAATATTACTATATTATGTATACAAAAATAACTTAAATTTCCGGTGAATGTTGGGCGTAGTAAATTTTGCATTCAGCAATGCTGAACACAAAGTTTGCTGTCATTTCTATGCATATTTGCGCTTATTACTTTAGGAGAAATAGATTGTATTTTTTAAAGAATTTTAAAAAAAAATATTGCAAAAATCCGATCCTGACGGTATACTAAAAAGTCAAGTCTTGCATCATTTTTTTCTTTATTTTTTTTTTCACAAATTTGTTTCCCTTGTTCTCTCAAGGGGCTCAAACTTTCACCTTAAACTTTAATTAGTCTATGCAATTGAACTGTAGTACGGTATGGGATGAGTGCCTCCATGTAATTAAGGAGCAAATTGGGGATCAAAGCTTTAAGACCTGGTTTGCGCCGATTAAACCGCTAAAGCTCGATAACAATGTGCTCACCATACAAGTACCCAGCCAATTCTTTTATGAATGGCTGGAAGAGCACTACGTTCATATTATTAAGCAGGCACTGGACCAAAAGCTAGGTTCCAATGGAAGACTGGAGTATTCTGTCATTGTAGATCAGGGCGATGAAAAAAACAGCCCTTATACTATCAATCTCCCCACTAACAGGACCAATAATAAAAGCAACGAAAACTACGCACACAATACTTATTATAAAAGCCCTTTCGACCTGAGGTCAGTCGACAGGTTACGGCATGACTCACAACTCAATCCTCAATACACATTTGAAAGTTATATCGAGGGGGATTGTAACAGGCTGGCGAGGTCGGCGGGCTATGCGGTCGCTAAAAAGCCAGGCATAACTTCTTTTAATCCCCTGATGCTTTATGGCGGTGTAGGGCTGGGCAAAACACACCTGGTGCAGGCAATCGGCAATGAGGTTAAAAAAAATATCCCCGATAAGTTTGTCTTATATGTCACCTCTGAAAACTTCACCAATCAATTCATAGAGGCACTGAAAAATAATAATGTGCAGGACTTCTCCAATTTTTATCTGCAGGTCGATACCCTCATTATCGATGATGTCCAGTTTCTTTCGGGCAAGGAAAAAACCCAGGAAATATTTTTCCACATCTTCAATCATCTGCATCAATCGGGTAAGCAAATCATTATGACCAGTGATTGCCCCCCAAGGGATTTGAAAGGATTGGAAGAAAGGCTGTTATCCAGGTTTAAATGGGGACTTACAGCAGATCTGCAGCAGCCCGATTTTGAGACCAGGGTAGCTATCATTCAAAGAAAGTTACAGGCTGATGGTATTTATATTCCGGATAATGTGCTGGAATACATTGCCTACAGCGTAGATACCAATATACGGGAATTGGAAGGGGTGGTCATTTCATTAATCGCCCATGCATCGTTGAACAGGCGGGAAATTGATCTGGAGCTGGCCAAACAGACGCTCAAGAATATAGTTCATAATATTGAAACAGAGGTTGGCATAGACTACATTCAAAAAGCCGTTTCGGAATACTTTGAGGTGCCTCTGGATGACCTTAAGGACAAAACCCGAAAAAAAGAAATAGTCATCGCCAGACAGGTGGCTATGTTCCTTTCAAAAGAATATACAAATCACTCACTGAAAGCTATCGGCTATCATTTCGGTGGCAGGGACCACAGTACCGTCATTCATGCGGTGCAATCCGTCAATGATATGATGGATACCGATGCTAATTTCAGGCATTCCATCGATGGTATGCGTAAAAAGTTAAAGATGAGAACGATCTGACTCTCAATAAAAAAACAATTCATCTACAAATACCCATCCCGGGCTACCTTTTCCGGCATGCCACGGGGGGAGTTTTTTAACCGGCAAGGCCTTTATTTTGTAGTATCTGAAACTGGAAGTAGCAAAAGGTACACGCATGCCACTTACAGCATCGGGTCGATACGCGTCAGGTGGTGGTGGGGTCAGTCTTTTTAGCAATCTTACATCGTTCAGGTCATTCCCACCCCATATCTCAACCTGAACAGGAGGCATAATGTATTGGCTCATGTTAATGCCAAAACTCAAAACCATCTGCTGTAAAGCAGGAGGTTTTTCGCCAAAATCCACCCAGGCAGCAAAGGGCTTGTCCTTGTAACCCAGCCAGGGTTTACCTCTAAAATTGGTAGCCTCACCCTTCTCGAAATCCATCAGTGACATAGCCCCTTTACCCTGATATTTTCGACTCGGAGGGTTGATCAATCCTGCCTCCACCGGTGACGCCCCTTTAACAAAAAACTCAAACACCTGCACCTCACTGGTTAACCACCCATCTTTGTAAGCTATTGTCTTAATATCTGTAAATGACTGAATATCAATAGGTTTTTGATATATGAGGGAAGAAATGCTGTCAGGGTCGGAACCGTCTATTGTATAACGGATGGAAACCCCGGGCAACTTATGTTCCAATACTATTCTTTCACCTCTTTCCAAAACCTTGTTCTTATTTTTCAAAAGTGGAGGTGTCAACCGGATCAGATCTTCTTCATTGGCCTGATACCCCAGATGGAACCGGATAGCGGGCCACTGCTTTTTCAGTTCCGTAAGATTGTCATGAGTTATGGAGGTGTTCCAAAGGTAAACATCCTTAAGGGCTGGCAATTGCCCCAGCCCGTCGGAAAGTTGCATATCCACCGCTGTTCCTGACAATGAAAGTGAATTTAACCTGGTACACTTGTCTAAATAGGCCAAAGCTGCACTGGTGATGTCGGTATGGTTCAGGTTTAATTTTTCAAGGTTATCCAATGCGGCTATGGTTGTCAGATCATCATCTTTCACCGGCATATATGCCAGGTTCAGGGAAACCACCTGATCCTTTATTTTCTTTAATTCTGAAATGTATTCGGATTTGAAGGCTTGTTTAACAAAGATATTTACGTCCAGCGCCGGTGAGCCGGGGGTTTGCTGAACGATCGTTCTATAGGGGTTGTTAAGTGAAGCTACCAGGTCTTTACTGGCGAAATCAAAATCATACCGGGGGCGGTTTCCGCCTCCCTGCCGGGCTTTCATACGCTGTTTGGCCAGCATTAACAAGGTATCGGATGGATCCAATTGCGCCATAGAAACATTGGCGTCAGCCCCAGCGCTAATCCAACTTTTCAGCAATGCCAGTTCTGAGCCGGTAAGCTGTGGTTTCCCTTCTGGCGGCATGTGATGCTCATGCTCGAGGGGAAGCAGGGCTCTTTTGATGATCTCGCTCCCGGCGGGGTTTCCCTGAATCCATACCGGACCATGCTCCCCGCCCCTGGTCATTAACGCATAGCTAGTCATATCCAGATCTCCTTTCCGCTTTTGGTGGTTATGGCATCCCTTACACTTAGCCTCCAGAATCGGATCTACAAAAGCCTCAAATACAGGGGTGTTTTCCGTGATCTCTTTTTTCTGGTTTTTGGTGATGGGTTCCAGCAGAAAGTCCATTCCGTGTGTGAGGCCTGCTCCGAAATGACCTGCAAAGAACAGGATTACGAGGCTGCTGTAAAGCGTAATTTTATACCACCACTTTTTCTGATCGGTAAGCAGCAGCAAATAAACCAGATAGCTGACCGATACACCGATCCATTTGTGCAGTGCCATCAGGTCAGAAGTATACCCCTCTTCTTTTGAAAGGAAAAAACCCATAATAGCCGATAGTGAAGTAGTAACTGCTGTAGCGTAAAGCAAGACTTTGTGGACCTTTTCAAAAGAAGCGGGTTCCAGGTGCGACTGGAAAAGATCCAGCAGTACCAACATAACGATGAGTGCAATAGGAAAATGCAATACCATCGGATGCATGCGCCCTACCGGTTGAAGCCAGTAAGGGATGGTTACATGTGATTCGAAAATCAACAGAAAGGCCAGCAGAAAAAGCAGAAAAAAAACAAAATTGGAAACGATCTTTTCCAGTCTGGCCATACTTATGCGATGATTCCTTTCACTAATTTACCGTGCACGTCTGTCAGCCTGAAACGGCGCCCCAGGTGTTTGAAGGTAAGTTTCTCATGATTAAGACCTATTAAGTGGAGAATGGTGGCATGGAGGTCATGCACGTGAACGGGATCCTCAACGATATTATAGCCAAATTCGTCGGTCTTACCATAAGTTATCCCGGCTTTGATCCCTCCACCGGCCATCCATAGGCTGTAACATCTCGGATGATGATCGCGGCCGTAGTTCTCTTTGGTTAATTTGCCCTGACAGTAATTTGTACGTCCGAACTCCCCTCCCCATATAACCAGGGTTTCATCCAGCAGGCCCCGCTGTTTTAAGTCAGTTACCAGTGCTGCCGATGCCCGGTCGACATCCTGAGCCTGCATGGGCATTTCACCTACAAGATTGCCATGTTGATCCCAACCCTGATGATATAGCTGAACAAATCTCACACCGGATTCAGACAACTTTCTGGCAAGCAGGCAGTTGGCAGCATAGGTGCCAGGCACCAGACAATCGGGCCCATACATCTTGATGATATGATCCGGCTCCTTTGAAAGGTCTGTGATCTCCGGTACAGCGGTTTGCATGCGGTAGGCCATTTCATATTGTTTGATCTTGGCATGAATTTCCGGATCCCCAAATTCCCGGTATCCCATCTCATTCAGAGACGCCAAATGATCCAGCATTTTCCTGCGACTTGCCATATCCATGCCTTCCGGATTATTAAGGTACAGAATGGGATCTTCTCCGGAACTGAACTGCACACCCTGATGGATGCTATCCAGAAAGCCGTTAGTCCACAATTTGGAATACACCCCCTGTCCATTCCCCCGGCCTCTTGACAACAGGACGCAAAACGCCGGAAGGTTTTTATTTTCACTGCCTAAGCCATAACTCAGCCAGGCGCCCATACTGGGCCGGTTGCCTACCTGCGCCCCGGTCTGCATAAAAGTCAGGGCCGGATCGTGGTTGATAGCCTCGGTATGCATGGTTTTTATCACACAAATATCATCGACTATCTTGGCTATGTTCGGGAATAACTCACTTACCCAGGCACCTGACTGGCCGTATTGGCTAAAGGCAAACTTGGAGCCAACCAGCGGAAATTTTTCCTGATTGGCCGTCATACCGGTAAGACGCTGGCCACCTCTTATGGACTCAGGTAAATCTTCGCCAAACATTTTGTTGAGCTTGGGTTTGTAGTCAAAACTCTCCAGTTGGGAGGGCGCACCATTTTGGAAAAGATAGATAACACGTTTGGCTTTGGAGGCAAAGTGCTTGAAGCCAAGGGGCACCCCCTCACCTGCTTCGCCTGTACTTTTGAAGATATCAGGTGCCAGCAAAGAACCCAGTGCCACTCCGCCTACACCCAACCCCAGCTTGCCCAGAAAATGGCGGCGATTAACGTTTAAGCGATTTTCCAAAAAAGGTTTTTCCATACTATTTGTATTTTTAGCTTTTAGTGATGGCTTCTTCCATGTTATATATCGTATGAATGACCTGCATCAGTGCAGCCACTTCTATATCATCTTCCGCCTCCTGTTTTGGGAATTCTCCGATGGTGATAAATTTACCGGCTTCTTCCGGATGTCCGGCAAAACGTTCGAGCTCATCCTGAAAATACGTCGTCAACAAAACTTTTTCTTTTTCATTCGGCTGACGGCACAGAATCAACCGGAAGGCTTTTTCCACCTTCTCTTCCACCGAAAGCGGGGTCACCACCAGCTTTTCAGACAGTACCCTGGAGGCCTCCAGAACCGTGGGGTCATTCAGCATCACGAGTGCCTGTAGCGGCGTATTGGTTGTCAGACGCCTTACCTCACATTGGTCCCTGTTCGAAGCATCATACATCAACATCATGGGGGGAGGTACAGTGCGCTTAATAAAAGTATACATTCCCCTGCGATACAGATCATCACCATGGTCCTGAATATAAGTTTGCAACAGCCCCCGGCCCGAGGTCGACGATTCCCAGATACCTTCCGGCTGATAAGGCTTTACACTGGGGCCACCAATTTCAGGGTTTAGCAATCCGCTGCTGGTCAACACATGATCCCTTACCATTTCTGCACCCAGCCGGGTCCGGTTTGCCCTTGACAAATAGATGTTTTCCGGATCTTTTTCCAGCTTTTTTTTATTTATTTCAGATGATTGTGTATAGGTGGAGGACATGACAATTTTTTTGATCAGTCTTTTAATGTCCCAGCCGTTATTCATGAAATCGAGGGCCAGCCAATCCAATAATTCAGGATGTGAAGGCAGATCGCCCTGCATGCCGAAATCGCCTGCAGTTTTCACGATGCCCCGGCCAAAGATTTCCTGCCAGATCCGGTTGACAAAGACCCTGGAGGTAAGTGGATGGGCCGGGTCCAGCAGCCACCTGGTCAAACCCAGACGGTTACTTCCGAGTTTGGTGGTATCATATTTTAAAATCGCTTCAGGTGTGTCAGCATATACTTCTTCAGCTTTCGCATCATAATTGCCCCTGGTCAGAATGTGGGTGTTCCGTAATCCCATGGAATCCTTCATCACCATCACTTCAAGCTTAGTGGTGTCTTTTTTATTGACAAATGCCAATAAATTCTTAATATCCTCTTCGGTAATCTGCATGTTGGGTGGGTCGGCAAAGGAAGCATCGATCGTCCCGAAAATGCCCTTTTCAGGGACATGATTAAAAAATGCAAAGGTGCTGAAATAGTCTTTCTGAGAGATAGGATCGTATTTATGGTCGTGACATTTGGCGCATTCGAAAGTCAATCCCAGAAAGGCCTTGCCAAACGTATTGGTACGATCTGTTACGTATTCTATCCTGTATTCTTCATCTATGACCCCACCCTCCTGCGTAATTTTATGGTTTCGGTTAAAACCGGTGGCCAAAATCGTCTCTTTGGTCTTGTCTGGCAATAAATCACCTGCTAACTGCCAGGTAAGAAACTGATCATACGGATAATTTTGATTAAAAGCATGAATGACCCAATCACGCCAGGGCCACATCGTCCTTAAACCGTCATCCTGATACCCGTGTGAATCGGCGTATCTGGCGACATCGAGCCAGTGGATGGCCATCTTTTCTCCATAATGTGGGCTTGTCAGCAATTCGTCCACCAGTTTTTCATAAGCTTCGGGAGACGTATCGTTTATAAATCTTTCCTGAAGCTCCAGCGACGGAGGAAGCCCAAGCAAATCGAATGATACCCGCTTCAGTAAATGATATTTGTCTGCCCTTTGATTGGGAGATAAACCCGTTTCCTCCATTTTGGCCAACATAAAATGATCGATCTCATTGGTAATCCAGGACTCATTTTTTACCGCTGGTGGTGTTACAGGCTGGGGGGCGACAAAAGACCAGTGAGGTTTATACTCAGCACCCTGATCAATCCACTTTTTAATCAGTTTTATTTCGCGATCGGAAAGCTTCATGTTAGAAGAGGCGGGTGGCATCACCTGGGTGGTATCGGCAGAATTAATCCTGATGTAAACCTCAGAGTCCTCTGCCTTACCCGGAACAATGGCATAACGGTTATGATAGTCTTTTAACGCCGCCAATGCACCTTCCCTGGTGTCCAGCCGGAGTTCTTCTTTTCTTTGATTGGCATCGGGTCCGTGACAGGCAAAACATTTATCGGAAAGAATCGGCCGGATGTGAAAATTAAAATCCACTTTATCCGGAATATCCGCTACTCCGGCAGAGGGTTGGCATTGCGTAAAAAAAATTGCTGCTATAAGCAATGTGGAAATGCCAAAATACAAAGATCGTCTTTTTATGTTCACCTTCATCGACTGTAACATTTCTAAAGAGCCATTCCCGCAGAACAGGTGTAAAAGCTCCATTGGTGATTTAATTGATTTCCAGCTTAATTTTAAGCCTAACATTCAAACTACATCGATTTGCCATACCGATGCTATCAAATGAGGTCAAATTACATTTCGTCACCCTGCATTTGTTAAAAAAATATCAAGCCCGGCCCACCATCCAATAAATATACTTAAAAATTATTTTTAATTTAAGAAGACTTTGAAAGAATTGCCCTTCTGTTAGCAGTACTCATAGGCATTAAAACAAAAACTATGTGAAAATCTTACAATGCCAAACGCCTGTGATCAGTGAAGCAATATTAAATTTCCCTTTCACCCGACAGGATGAGCCTCGCAGAATAAACAAATATCTAAAAATCTTACTTACACAGATTTATGTTTGAAGTTTTCGCTAATTTTAAAGCATTTAAATGCCAAGATTACAAGATGGAACATTTAGTTATTAAAAAATCGGGTGAATTTCCGGAAGTTAAATTCGATCACAAAAAAGGTAACCTGAAAATATCAGGCACTTCTTTTATGGAAGACACCGTTGCGTTTTATACACCCATTATGGACTGGTTGAATGCATACAAATCGACCCCAAATGACAGTACCGAATTTACCTTTGCCCTGGAATACATGAATACCAGCTCTTCCAAATTTCTATTGGATATTTTTCATATTCTCAATGAAATCCATCAAAAAAACCAGGGTGTCAAGGTAATATGGTGTTATTATGAAGACGATGAAGACATGGAAGAAACCGGCAAACAATACGAAGAGCTATTCGACCTCCCCTTCACCTTCCAAATCTCCTAACCCCCCATTTTAATTTTCACTTTCATTTTCACTATCCCCCAACGCCCCCTAAAAATAATACGAATAATAACCCCTGACTCCCCTTTCATTAATCCCCTCGACCCTGACACTTCCCTCAATATTTTCCAGGGTTTCGGCCAGTTGTTTCGGGGTTTTCATCGGTTTGCGATTAATTGCCGTAATAATAAATCCTTCCCTGATACCTAACCGCCTGAAAAACCCGTCTTTTACCTTAAGTACCCTGATACCGTGATCAATGTCCAGTTGATCCCTTTCTGCCAGTGAAACTGTTTCAAACTCCACCCCCAAGGCCTTGGAAGTGTAGATTTCACGTTTAATGAGACTTGTGGTGCCCTCCCTGTTGGTAAGGGTAAGGGTTTTGTTTTTAATTTGGTTGTCGCGTTTGAACAGGATATTAATACGGTTTCCGGGCGAATAATAGCTTATCCGCTCATCAAATTCACTTTTGCTGTCCACTACATTTTGATCGATTTCCAAAATAACATCACCCTTTTGCAATCCTTCTTTTTCTGCGGCGCCATCTCTTTGGATATAGCCTAAGACCACGCCGTTGAGATCAGTTACACCTATGGTTTCAGCTATTTCCGGAGTGAGGTCAAGTACCTCTGCACCAAAAAATGCTTTCTGAGTTTCCCCGTAGTTGATCAAATCCCTGACAACTTTTTTCACAATGTCGACCGGTACAGCAAAGCCATACCCTGCATAAGAACCGGTCCTGGACAAAATGGCAGTGTTTATTCCCACCAACTCACCCCGGGCATTAACCAGGGCACCTCCGCTATTGCCCGGATTAATGGCCGCATCAGTCTGAATGAAAGACTCGAGAGGAAACCGCCCCTTTAAAATGTTGATGTCCCGTCCTTTGGCGCTGACAATACCTGCCGTTACCGTTGAAGTCAGGTTAAACGGGTTGCCTACGGCCAAAACCCACTCACCCACAGCAAGATCCCCGGAACTGCCCAACCGGATGGCCGGGAGCCTTTTTTCCTCTATTTTCAATACAGCCAGATCGCTGGAGGGATCCGTTCCAACCACTTGTGCGGGATAAATTTGTTTACCATGTATAACTTCGATGATATCGGCGTCATCTACCACATGATTATTGGTGACGATATAACCGTCGGCAGTATATATAACTCCTGACCCACTTCCTGAAGTTTGTCCTCTGCCTCCTTCAAAAAACCAGTCCAGCCATGTTCCCCTGCCATATTCCTGGCCGGATATAGTTTTTATAAAAACCACAGAATTAGTACTTTTTTGAGAGGCTTCGACCAGATCAGGCCTTGATACAATTGTCTCTATGGCCGAACCTGAATTTTCTGTTACGGATGACCCGGACGTTGCCTTACTAACCGTTTCCTTAAGAGCGACGTAACTGGGATCCGCCTGCGGTGTATTTTGGCTATCTGATAATGCCATATCATTGCCAGGCTGGAAATAATCGTAGGTAAAGGCACCTCCTATCCCGCTTAGAAATGCAATTACTATCAATAATAGGTTCTTTTTCATAGCTATAATTAAGTAGTTATTATCTATTTTGTCTCAAAAATAAACCCTGCCAATTATTTAAAAAGTGGTTTTAACACAATTTAACATTAATCCGTCACTCCCCTGCCGGTACGGTCAAGGAATAGAAACATAAATGCAATAATGTGAAATCCCTTTATTAGATTTGCATGATTATGGGATTTAGATCTGTACTAAGCAAACCTTTTGCCAGTTATATTATCCATCAGCAAAACAAATGGGTAAAAAAACCAGGTTTTTATCAGGCCAAAATATTCAACCGCCTGATCGCGCGTGCACGGGACACAAGGTTCGGTAAAGATCACGGTTTTGCGGAGATCAAGAATTATGATGATTTCAGGCGACAAGTGCCGACTGGTGACTATGAGGCCATCAGACCCTACATGGAGTTAGTAAAAAAAGGGGAAAAGGATGTGTTATGGCCGGGTTCGCCTATCTATTTTTCCAAAACCTCAGGCACCACATCCGGTGTAAAATATATACCCATTACCCGTGAGTCTATTTCCAACCATATTGACACTGCCAGAAATGCATTACTGAATTATATCCATGAAACCGGAAATTCAAAATTTGTAGATGGAAAGCTGATTTTTTTGTCTGGAAGTCCTGAGCTTACCGACACGGCCGGAATACCTACCGGGCGGCTTTCCGGCATTGTTAACCATCATGTGCCTGATTACCTGAGAGGAAATCAAATGCCGAGCTATGCAACCAACTGTATGGAGGACTGGGAGGCAAAATTGGACAAAATCATCGATGAGACCCTGAACAAAAACATGACGCTCATATCCGGTATTCCGCCTTGGGTGCAAATGTATTTCGATAAAATACAGGAAAGGACGGGAAAAAAAATTAAAGATGTTTTCCCGCAATTCTCTTTGTTTGTATATGGTGGAGTGAACTTTGAACCCTATAAGGCCCGGCTGTTCGATGCCATAGGCAAGGTGATCGACTCAGTGGAAACCTATCCGGCATCCGAAGGGTTTGTGGCGTTTCAGGACTCCCAGACCCAGGAGGGGTTGTTACTTAACCTGAACAGTGGTATATTTTTCGAGTTTATTCCTGCCGAAGAATATTTCACCGATCATCCCCGGCGCCTTACTGTAGAAGAAGTAGAAACAGGTGTCAATTATGCCATTATTTTAAATAATAATGCAGGTTTGTGGGGGTACTCTCTTGGTGATACAGTAAAATTTATCTCCAAAAATCCTTACAGGTTATTGGTCACGGGTCGAATAAAACACTTTATCTCCGCCTTTGGAGAGCATGTTATCGGTGAAGAAGTGGAGAAAGCCATGAAGTATGCCATGCAGGAGCATCGGGAAGTAGACTTAGTTGAGTTCACCGTTGCGCCACAGGTGACACCGGCGGAGGGGTTACCACTGCATGAGTGGTACGTGGAATTCAATAATGCCCCTTCTGATTTGATCGCTTTTGAAAAAACTTTAAATTTGCATTTGCAAAAGTTAAACACCTATTATGACGATCTTATTTCAGGAAACATTTTGAGAAGTTTAAAAGTGGTGAAGTTGCAAAAAGATGCATTTAGAAACTACATGAAGGCGCAGGGAAAGTTAGGTGGTCAAAATAAAGTCCCCCGATTATCAAATGACAGAAAAATTGCTTCCGGGCTGGTTCCCTTCATCATTAATCACTAACATGAAAAAGCATTGAAACAGGAAGGGAAAAGACATATAGCCATTCTGGGGTCCACGGGCTCGATTGGCACACAGACCCTGGAGGTGATAGGGCAACATGAGGATCGATTCATCGCAGAAGTGCTCACCGCCCAAAACAATGCCGGTCTGCTTATCGAACAGGCACAAAAGTATAAACCCAATGTGGTGGTAATCGGTAATGAAGCGCATTACGACCGGGTCTTTGCCGCCCTGGATCCCCTGGATATCAAGGTTTACACAGGCGATGATGCCATATGTTCGGCAGTGACCATGGATGATGTCGACCTGGTAGTGACCGCCTGTGTTGGTTATGCCGGCTTAAGACCTACGATCAGGGCTATCGAGGCTGGCAAAAACATTGGGCTGGCAAATAAGGAAACACTGGTTGTGGCAGGAGAGTTGGTAACCGGGCTGGCCCTGGAGCACGGCGTTAATATATATCCAATCGACTCCGAACATTCCGCCATATTTCAGTGCCTGGTCGGAGAGTTCAGGAACCGGATTGAAAAAATAATTTTAACCGCTTCCGGAGGCCCTTTCAGAGGAAAAGACAAGTCATTTCTGGCTTCGGTCACTAAAGAACAGGCGCTCAGGCACCCCAACTGGGAAATGGGTGCGAAAATAACCATTGACTCTGCCTCTTTGATGAATAAAGGACTGGAAGTAATCGAAGCTAAATGGTTGTTCGGTTTAAAAACCGATCAGGTCGAGGTGGTAATCCATCCCCAGTCCATCATTCATTCCATGGTGCAATTTGAGGACGGATCTCTTAAAGCGCAACTAGGTTTGCCGGATATGCGTATTCCTATACAGTTTGCGCTGAGTTATCCGAAACGGTTAAAATCTGATTTTCCCAGATTTAACTTTGCAGATTATCCGTCATTTGATTTTGAAAAACCGGATACAGATACTTTTAAGAATCTTCGTTTAGCTTTTGAGGCCATTGACAGGGGTGGAAATATGCCCTGCATACTCAACGCTGCCAACGAAGTGGTTGTTTCTGCGTTTTTAAATGATAAAATAGGGTTTTTACAGATGTCGGAGGTGGTTGAGGAATGTATGTCGAAAGTCAGTCATATAAAATCTCCTACCCTGGAAGACTATGTATCGACCGATAAAGAAACTAGAGTAAAAGCAATTGAATATATAAGGTAAATGGAAGCATTGATAATGGCGGCCCAGTTAATATTGGGTCTATCGATTTTAGTAGGAATACACGAGTTTGGGCATATGATCACCGCAAAGCTCTTTGGGATGAGGGTCGAGAAGTTTTCCATCGGATTTCCTCCGAAAATTTTTGGGGTTAAATATGGGGAAACGGAATATTCCTTAGGGGCAATTCCCTTGGGAGGATTTGTGAAAATAACCGGAATGATAGATGAATCACTCGATACGGAAAGTCTTGCCAATGAGCCGGAACCCTGGGAGTTCAGGGCAAAACCCGCCTGGCAACGGTTGATCGTTATGCTCGGAGGGGTGATCATGAATGTTTTCTTAGGGATTTTTGTATTTATTGTCCTGACATTCAATTTTGGCGAACCTTATCTTTCGAAAGAAGAAGCTAACAAACATGGATTGTACCCCACCGAATTGGGAAAACAACTTGGATTTCAGATTGGTGATAAGGTATTGAGAATTAATGGCAAAGACTATCAGCGGTTTTCGGACATCACCAGCACCGATGCAATTCTTTCAGACAATGGGTATTATGAAGTATTAAGAGGCGCTGACACCGTTATCATAAATATTCCTTCCAATTTTTTGGATATTATTTCCGACAACAAAGATAAATTGCCTTTTGTAGAACCTTTAAGGCCCTTTAAGGTAGGTGAAGTACTCACTGGAAAGGGAGCTGATTATGCCGGACTGAAAAAAGGTGATATCATCGTTGAAGCTGACAATCGCAAAATTGACTATTTTCAGGAAATATATGAGGTTTTACAAGCAAATAAAGATGAGGAAATAGACCTTAAATATATGAGAAATGGCGCCCTCCAATCCACCAAAGCCTATGTTAATGAGGAAGGGCAGCTAGGTTTCGCCATTGACAGCCAGTTGGCATATAGCAGAATAGAATATAGCTTTTGGGCCTCTATTCCCCATGGCACAAAAAAAGCTTTTAAAATTATCATCGATCAGATAAAGGCTTTCAAAAAGATATTAAGTGGCCAGGTTTCGGCTTCTAAATCATTGAGTGGCCCTATTGGCATTGCTCAGATATTCGGCTCCACCTGGGATTGGCTGAATTTTTGGACCATGACCGGTTTCCTTTCCATGGTGCTGGCCTTTATGAATTTGCTTCCTATTCCGGCGCTGGATGGAGGACATGTCATATTTCTATTATTTGAAATAGTCTCAGGCAGAAAGCCCGGTGATAAGTTTCTGGAGGTGGCCCAAAAAGTGGGCATGGTTATTTTGCTGGGATTGATGGCCTTTGCGATTGGCAATGACATTTACAAATGGATCAAGGACTTATTCATATGACCTTTGAGGGGCTGTCCAATAAGTAACGTCATACCTGTTCGACAGCCCCTTTGAGTTACTCATTTTCAATAGCCTCCTCTCGTATAATTTCAAATTCAACGCGACGGTTTAATTTCTTATCCTGTGCAGTTTTTTCCTCGACTATGGGCTTGGAACTGCCATAACCCCTGGCTTCAATCCGGTCCTCTTCAATTTTCCCGAAATAGGTCAGATACTCTTTGATGGATTCCGCGCGGTCCTGTGAGAGTTTCAAATTTAACTTTTCGCTGCCATCAGAGTCCGTATGCCCAGAGATTTTTAAGTTAAACTCCGGATTATCCATCATAAAGTCCACAATCTTGTTTAAATCGCTATACATCTCTATTTTCAAGTCGGACTTACCATTATCGAACTCCAGGGTGGCAAACTCTATTCTGCTGGAAAAAGTCTCGGTCTTGCGATGATATTCGGCATCCCCGTCCAGATAAAACAGCTCTTCAATCCTGAAAAAATCATCTCCATGAATAATCAGCAGATAATTATTATTGTTGATAAGGTCAAAGCTAAAAGACCCGTCAGGCCGTAAAAACTTAGGGGCTACTTCAATACCGTGATCCAAATCAATGATTGACACAATTCCGGCCAGTGGTTTGTCTGTTCCTATCTCTTTTAGCGAGCCTTCCAGTTTTACAATAGCATCGGGTTGTGCACCCATTGGCAGTGGAAACGAAAAAAGATCGAGGTTGTTAAGGTTTTCATCCTTTGATTTCGCGTAAAACAGGTAGTGAGAGTTGGGATCGATGGTAAAGTAATATTCGCTTCCCTGCCCGTTTACCAAGGGTCCGATGTTTTTAGGCTCGCTCCAACGTCCTCCACGGTAATATGATTTGTAAATATCATATTCGCCAAAATTTAACAAATGCCCGGTAGAACTAAAATACAGCAGCGAACTGGACGGGTGATAAAACGGGCTCACTTCATTCCCACGGGTATTTACCGTAGGCCCCAGGTTTTTGGCTTCGGCCCAATTGCCTTTACTGTCTTTACAGGTAAAATATATATCCGAAAGCCCAAACCCTCCTATCCGGTCTGAAGCAAAGTAAAGTGTATCTTCCTGATGTGAAAGTGATGGTTGCGAGTCCCAGCCGCTACTATTGACTGTACTTCCAAGGTTTTTAATATCGCTCCAGGTACCGTCATCCTGTAATCTGGCCTGGTAGAGATCACAATTACCATAGCCACCCGGAGCATTACAACGGGCAAAATACAATGTATTGCCATCACGTGACAAACAGGCCGACCCCTCATTGTAGGGTGAGTTGATCCCTTCAAATTCCTGCGCCTCTTCCCAGTAACCATCCTCGCCTTTGCTGTAAAACAAATCCTCATTGGACCTGTTACTTAAAACATCTTCTGACTGGTTTCTTTGGGATGTAAAAATCAAAGTATTGTTATGAATCCCCAGTGTAGGGCCATAATCAGCCAGGTCGGAATTGATGTGTTTGCCCATGTTCAGCAGCACACCACGCGGGGGGATAAGGGTATCTACCAGCTTTCGAAATTCTACCAATTCATAATAATGCTCCAATGGCACAAAATAGTCTTTTTCATTAACCATCATAGAATCGAGATGCCGGAAAACCGCTTTTAAATCGTGCTCTTTTCTATGATGTTTCAAAATAAGGCGGTATATCGCCTTGGCTTTATTGATTTCTCCACGCATCTCTGTCAGTTTTCCGTAACGCCAGAGCCACCTTGTTTCTTTGTAAAAATTTTCAATACCAAAGTTTTTGATGTAATCTTCAAGAGGCTGATAGAGCTTTTCCCAGTTTTTAGCTCCATCTAATTTATTAATTGATTTTGCCTTGTTCTTATCCACATAATACGCTACCTTGTTAACGTTTGGAAAAGGAAACAGTTGAAATGACAGCGCCGTTTGGGAAGAGTCACTAAGTGTAGGAAGCCGCATGAATTTCCTCTTTTTCTGTTGCCCGATCGCTGGGAGGCAAAGAAAGATGGTCATCACAATTATCACGGCTTTTTTTACACACATGTCAGCCAAATTTTATTCTTAAATAATTATATTTAATAAAAATCTTGGGCTCAAACAATCAAATATGTGACAAGTTTGAGTTTATAACAAGTCATATTTACCTAAGAAATTACTTTGGCACAGGTCTTGACTAATATATAACAATCCCTTAAAAACATTGTAGCGGAGAAAATTATGTCATTTTGACACACTTGACGGGTACTAAAAATGGATGAAAGAAATAATTACCTTGATAAAATACTATTAGCTGATTTTGCTGAAGAGGACTCGGGCGAGTTGATTCAATTGATAAACCCCGAGGATGAAGTAGAAACCCTGCTTGACGTTCCTGAAAATATTTCAATTCTGCCGGTAAAAAACACCGTACTTTTCCCGGGGGTAATTATACCTATTACCGTGGGACGCGACAAATCAGTGAAGCTGGTCAAAAAAGCCTATAAATCCGACCGCATCATCGGAGTAATTGCGCAGAAAAATCAAAAAGCCGAAGATCCCGGAAAGGATGATATTTACCGGGTGGGAACAGTAGCAAAAATCATTAAAATGCTGGTATTGCCGGATGGGAATACCACCATCATTATTCAGGGCAAGCAGCGGTTTAGAATAAACAAAGTTATTTCTGAAAATCCGTACCTGGAGGCCAGTATAAATCTGGTAGAAGAGGCCTTTCCCGATGCGAAAGACAAAAAGTTAAAGGCCATTGTGCAATCGTTGAAGGAGGCGGCCCTCAAAATTCTGAAGCTGAACCCTGAGATACCCCAGGAGGCGCAGGTGACTTTGGAAAACATCGACAGCCCCAGTTTTTTAACGCACTTTTTATCCTCCAATATCAACGCTGAGGTGGCAAATAAGCAGAAATTGCTGGAAATCGATGACGGTATGACCCGGGCCACCCTGCTGCTTGAGTTTATGCTGAAAGACATTCAAATGCTGGAATTGAAGCAGGAGATACAAAACAAGGTGCATTCTGACATCGATGCTCAGCAAAGGGATTATTTTTTAAGGCAACAAATGAAGGTACTTCAGGATGAGCTGGGTTTTGAAGGGCCGGACCAGGAGTATGAATCATTGCGGCTCAAAGGCGAAAAGAAAAACTGGCCGGTTCAGATAAAGGACCATTTCAAAAAGGAACTGGATAAAATTTTGCGGATGAATCCGGCATCGGCTGAATACCCCGTAGCGCTCAATTACGCAGAGTACCTTGTAGAACTGCCGTGGGAGGAGTATTCCAAAGACAACTTCGACTTGAAAAGGGCCATGAGAATTTTGAACAGGGATCATTTTGGCCTGGAAAAAGTGAAGGAAAGAATCATTGAGTATCTGGCTGTATTAAAGCTCAAGAACGACTTAAAGGGCCCTATACTTTGCCTTTATGGCCCCCCGGGCGTGGGTAAGACTTCATTGGGCAAATCCATTGCCAAGTCTTTAAACCGAAAATATGTCAGAATGTCATTAGGTGGTGTGCATGACGAGGCAGAAATCAGGGGACACAGAAAAACTTACGTCGGAGCTATGCCGGGAAAGATCATACAAAGCCTTAAAAAAGCTAAATATTCCAACCCGGTGTTTGTTTTAGATGAAATTGACAAAGTAAATTCAGATTTCAGAGGAGACCCTTCCTCTGCCTTGCTGGAGGTCCTCGACCCTGAGCAAAACAATGCTTTCGTGGACAACTATCTCGAGGTGGAATATGACCTGTCCAAAATACTATTTATCGCGACCGCAAATTCCCTGGATTCGATACATCCGGCTTTGAGGGACAGAATGGAAATCATAGAAATTTCAGGTTATACGGCCGAAGAAAAGCTGCAGATTGCACGAAGGCATCTGATCCCCAAACAAAGAAATGAACATGGGCTGAAAGCCGATCAGGTGAGCCTTGAAAACAAGGCGATCAGTAAAATTATCGATGATTATACACGCGAATCCGGAGTCAGGGGGCTGGAACGAAAAATTGGTGCCGTAATCAGAAATATAGCAAAGTCCATCGCCCTGGAAGAAGACTATAACAAAAAAATAACCCCTGACGATGTCGTGCGCATACTGGGGGCGGAAATTTATGATAAAGAATTCTACCAGAATAACAAAACCCCGGGGGTAGTGACAGGTTTGGCCTGGACACCTGCAGGTGGTGAAATTCTTTACATAGAGTCGTCCTTGAGCCGGGGTAAAGGTAAGTTGACCCTGTCCGGCCAATTGGGGGATGTCATGAAAGAGTCGGCGATGACCGCGCTCTCTTACCTCAAATCCGAAAGTGAAACCCTGGGTATACACCATGCCATTTTCGATAATTATGACCTTCATATTCACGTCCCCGCCGGTGCTGTCCCAAAAGATGGCCCGTCTGCAGGCATCACTATTTTAACTTCGATAGCCTCCTTATATACCCAAAGAATTGTCAAAAATAAGCTGGCCATGACCGGAGAAATTACTTTGAGAGGAAAAGTATTGCCGGTAGGTGGGATCAAAGAAAAGATTTTGGCAGCCAAGCGAGCCGGAATTAAAGAAATAATTCTATGCAGTCGAAATAAAAAGGACATCGACGAAATCCAGGAAACTTACCTGAAAGGATTAAAAATTCACTATGTAGACATGGTGGACGAAGTGCTGGAATTTGCACTGATGAAAAAGAAAGCTGACAACCCAATTAATTTCGTCCTTGAAACGGTGAAACACATTTAAAAAATAGAATTGAGCCCATCGTAAATTTGATTGAATGAAGCGAAAGCCCCTTCTTGTGGTTTTATTTCTTTACTGCCATTATGCGCATGCACAGGTTGGGGGGCAACGTTCATTCGATTTTCTCAACATTCCCGGTGATGCCCGGACTGCGGCCCTGGGTGGCGCTAATGTAACCCTGGCCAATGGTGATGTAAATGGCTTTGCACAAAACCCTGCCTTACTGGACACTACCCTGCACAATCACCTCTCAATAAGCTATCTGAACTATCTGGGAGGGGTTGACTTCAGTAACCTGTCTTATGCCAGGACACTGGAAAAGTATGGTTCCTGGGGTGTCAACCTTAAGTACATCGATTACGGAAGTATCACCGGTTACGATCCGTCAGGCTTTGAATTAGGCACGTTTAACTCCAATGAATTTGTACTGGCTGTCTCACATGCCCGGGAGACGGGGGTCTTCAGCCTTGGCGGAAGCTTAAAATTTGCATTATCTGATATCGCAGGGTTTAAGGCCAGTGCCCTGTTGCTGGATATAGGTGGCGCATTCAAACATCCCGAAAAAGACCTGACAGTCGGCCTTGTTATCAGGAATCTGGGAGTAGTATTAAATGATTACGACGAACTGAGCCAATCTGACCTGCCTTTTGATGCTCAACTGGGTATTAGCTTTAAACCTACCTATATGCCATTCAGGTTTTCGGCAACTGCCTATCACCTGTATCAGGCAGATATCGCTTTTTTTGACCCTCGTGGAAATATTAATAGCCAGGCAAACGATGAACCGGGTGTGGCGGATAAAATATTCCGGCATATGGTATTTGCCGCAGAATTTGTACCTAGCAAAAACTTCAATATCAGAGTGGGATACAACCATTTAATGAGGCGTGAGTTGAGGCAGGAAGAGGTTTCAGGAGGCGCCGGTTTCTCATTCGGCCTGATGTTCCGGGTCAAAGCTTTTGAATTTGCTTATTCAAAAGCCCTGTACCATGTGGCCGGCAGCACCAACCATTTGACGGTGACGAGCAATTTCAATAGCCTCATTAGAAAAAAACGTATTTAATTTGATTAATCTGAAAGAAAATGATCGACAACAAAAAATACATGACGCCCATACAAATTGTAGAAGAACTCGATAAATACATTATTGGGCAGAAAGACGCTAAAAGAAATGTTGCCATTGCTTTGAGAAACAGGTGGCGTAGAATGAATACACCTTCGGATATCAGAGGTGAAATAGTACAAAATAATATCCTTATGATTGGGGCTACGGGTGTCGGCAAAACGGAGATAGCCAGACGCCTTGCCAAAATAGCCGACGCTCCGTTTACCAAGGTAGAAGCCTCCAAATTTACCGAAGTCGGTTATGTCGGCAGGGATGTGGAAAGTATGGTAAGGGATCTGGTTGATCATTCTATAAATCTTGTAAAAACCAGGAAAAAAGAAGAAGTCAGGGAAAAAGCTACTCAAATTGTGGAAGAAATTATATTGGATGCACTGATTCCGCCTTTGAAAAGCAGCGCTTCAATGGCTGCCCCCGGCTTGACTCCCACCAGGGAGGGTGAAACGCCGACCAGTGATGCTGAACTGAATGAAAGGACCAGGGAAAAATTCCGTGAAAAAATCCGGAATGGAGAGCTGGATGACAGAAAAATCGAAATAGAAGTCAGGCAACCGATGAATCCGGGAATTGGGATGATCGGTGGGGGTATGATGGATGACGTATCCATGATGAATATCCAGGAAATGATCAATGGAATGCTGCCCAAGAAACCTAAAAAAAGGAAAGTGACCATTGGAGAGGCTAAAAAGATCTTGTTGGAGGAGGAATCGGCCAAGTTGGTAGATATGGATGAGGTGAAAGAAGAAGCCATTTCCAAGGCACAAAATACGGGCATCATTTTTATTGATGAAGTGGACAAAATTGCCAGTGGATCAAAAAAAGGCAGCGGACCGGATGTTAGCCGTGAAGGGGTTCAACGCGATTTGTTGCCCATCGTAGAAGGCAGTACTGTCAACACAAAATATGGAATCATCAACACAGATCATATTCTTTTTATTGCAGCAGGGGCATTTCATATTTCCAAACCATCGGACCTGATCCCCGAATTACAGGGTCGGTTTCCCATCCGCGTGGAGCTGGAAAATCTGACCAGGGAAGATTTTTTCCGTATATTAAAGGAACCTAAAAATGCCCTGAGCAAGCAATATGAAGCCCTGTTTCTGGCCGAAGAAGTTTCCCTGGATTTTAACGACGAATCACTCGAAGAAATAGCTGAAATCGCCTTCAGAATTAATTCAGAAGTAGAAAATATCGGTGCCAGAAGACTTCATACAGTCATGAGCCACTTACTTAATGATTTCTTGTTCGAAGTCCCGGATCAAATCAGCGCTAACGCGAAAATTGTGATTACCCGGGAAATGGTTCGCGAAAGATTGGCCGGGCTGGTTGAAGACAAAGACCTGAGCCAGTTCATTTTGTAGAGCCGTTTCAGACCATAATTTTACGAAGGCAAATGTCCCCTTTGTGTCTTGGTGCCTCCGTGGTGAAAAATGGTTAACCACAAAGGCACCAAGACACAAAGAGACACAAAGCATTTGGTCGAAAACTTGTGCAACACCCGCGGGACGCTGGCGCGATTTAAGGCGCCAGGCCAGGAAGTGAAACTCAATGCATTATCCTCTTAGGATAATCAAAAAACAAATTCCTGCCATTCTTTGGGGCTACCTCCTTCCAGTTGTCAACCTCAAAAGCAATGGCCACAACGCCACAGGTGGGAATGTTATCGATCCATTGATCACCAAGAAGGTTAGCCAAATCCGTGAAGCCAGGGTTATGCCCAAACAACATTAGCTCACCAATGCTATTGTCGGTAGCTTTGATGACATCCATCAATTCGGCCTCGCTGCCGTGATAGATCTTGTCATTTTCCCTGATACCCGCCTCCGGATATCCAATCTTTTCAGCAATTTTCCGGGCAGTGGTAATGGCCCGGTTTGCAGGGCTGGCCAGGAGAAGGCCCGGAAGGATTTGCTTCGCCTTAAGCCTTTTCCCCATCTCAGGAGCGTTCTTCTTGCCTCTTTTGTTCAATGGCCGGTCAAAATCCCGCAACTCCGGAAAACGCCAGCTTGATTTTGCATGCCTTACAAGATAAAGTGTTTTCATAACTTGCGTTTTATCAGGTTGCTTTGCTTAGCAACTTTTCCTTTCGTTCTCTAAAGTACCTGTCCACTTCATCACAACTCAGGCAATTAAAAGTTTGACTTTTGGTTAATCCGCCTTTTCTGCCTACCAGCACCCCGTATTTCATCAGTTCATATTGCGCAGTACTGTGGGCGTCCGGATTAATGCTGAGCATTACCCCTTTTTCCAAAGCATAATGAACCCAACGCCAATCCAGGTCCAGCCTGAAGGGATGAGCGTTTATTTCTATAATCACCTGGTGTTCGGCACACGCATCTATTACGGCTTTGTGGTTGATAGGGTATCCTTCCCGCTTTAGTAACAACCTGCCAGTCGGGTGGCCCAACATCGTAGTAAAAGGGTTAGCAATAGCAGTTAACAAGCGGCTGGTTGCTTTATTGATATCCATATTCAACTGGGCATGAACTGAGGCCACAATGAAATCGAAAGTAGCCAACACCTCTTCATCATAATCCAGGCTTCCATCATTTAAAATATCAGACTCAATACCTTTAAAGATTTTGAATGGGGCCAGTTCCCGGTTCAACGCATCTATCTCCTCATGTTGTTCGATGATTCTATCTTCATCCAGCCCATTGGCGTACACCGCCGTTTTGCTATGATCGGCCATCCCGAGGTATTCATAACCCAGTTCCTTACAATAGGTGGCCATCTCCCGCAAGCTGTTGTTGCCGTCACTGTAGGTGGAGTGGTTATGTAATATACCCTTGAGATCCTCCAATTTTAATAAGCCGGGCAATTTATTTTCCCTGGATAACTGAAATTCAAAAGTACCCTCCCGCATCTCCGGCTCAATGTATTGCAACCCGGCTGAACCATAGGCAGCCTCCTCACTTTCAAAGATTTGCTCTGAGATAAGCTGGTACAACGTTTTATCTTCCGCAACAACAGTAGATAAATGCTTCACAGATCCGGTGTGTTTCATCAATAAATTATGAAATCCTTCTTTACCGGTCAGATGGATTTCCAGACTTAGGGGGAGTTCCTGAAATGTCCCTCTCCAGGTAAACGGGCCAGAGGATCGTTCATTTTTTGAAATTGATGAAAGACCATCCAAAAACTTTTGACTCTTTTCAAAGTTATCGGTACCGACAACCACACAAACTGTTTCAATGATCTCCATATTTCTTCTGAATTCCCCGGCCACCTCCACCAGATCGGACGGGTGGTTTGACCGCAATCCGTCCAGCAATGAAATTACAAATGGCTCGGCCTGACGGTAACGAAATTTTCCCTGACTGACAAAAGTGAATTGCAATGCATTTCTCAGCTTTTCCTGGAGCTTTTCACCAAAACCTTTTACCTGGGCAATTTTACCGGCTTCACAGGCCTCATACAGCGCTTTTCCATCCGTGATGCCCAGTTCCTGCCATATTACCCGGATTTTTTTAGGTCCGAAGCCATTGATTTCAAGCATTGGCAGTAACCCTTCCGGTGTTTTATCCAATAGATCATTCAAAATGGCTGACTCCCCCGTTTCATTCATTTCCGCGATGACGGCGGCAATGCTCTTTCCGATGCCCTCAATTTTCTCAAGCTCCTGCCGGCTCTTCCCGGTTACCTGTACATCTGCCTTGTCCAGGTGATAAACGGCGCTGTTATAACCTCTTACCTTAAAGGGGTTTTCACCATGTAGTTCCAAAAGAGAAGCAATTAATCCTAATCGCTTTATGATTTCTTTGTTTTCCAATTGTAATGCCTTAATTTTTGGTAAACTATTTGCTTGTAAGTTATAGGAAACCGGTCAATGCCTGGGCATTGACCATAAAATTACCTTTAATTTCAAAAAATTCGTTAACAAAGTAAACGAATCATAACTATATTATGGACTCCAAGCTCCGATTTAAATGAAAGATCATCTGTTTTTTACATCGACCTCCCTGTTGTTTAGTCCGGTAGTTGTACTGACGCTGGTTATTCAACTCTGTGCCGCACCAAAGCCGGACATTCCAATGGATAAGGTATTTGACGTTAAATGGGTACATGCACACGAAGATGGTCATGAGGATGTGGAGGCATACCGCCCCGATACCTATCAGTTTCCACCCTCACGGGGAAGAAGGGGATTTAAAATGTTGAGGGATAAGACATTTATCAATTATGAAATTGCACCAACCGATGGCATTGTGGAAAGAAAGGGAAGGTGGGAAAAGGAGAATGATCACACCTTCGCTGTTTTGTTTGGGGAAAACGGGAGCCACAGGAACTTCAGGCTGGAATTTGTCTCATATAAGAAAAACCTTTTAAAACTAAAAATCATACAAAATTAAGCATGAACTATTGGTTAATAAAATCAGAGCCCAATACCTATTCCTGGGATGACTTCGTTAAATTAAAAAGAGATCATTGGGATGGCGTAAGAAACTACCAGGCAAGAAACAATTTACAAGCCATGAAAAAAGGTGATCTCGCGCTATTTTATCATAGTGTTAATGAAAAATCTGTTATAGGGATTGCCGAAGTGGTTAAAGAATTTTACCCCGACCCCACCACCACCGATGACCGCTGGGTAGTTGTCGATGTGGTACCAAAGCAAAAATTGAAAAACCCGGTGACCCTGGCACAAATTAAGGGTGACGAAAGGTTGCAAGACATGGTTTTAGTTAAAAACTCCAGGCTTTCGGTCCAGCCGGTCAGGAAAGAGGAATTTGATATTGTTGTGGGCATGGGCAGTTAACAAATGTTGAAAACGTAAAGTCAATTTGGAATGAGGATAAGAGAAATTTTGATAGTAACGATGGGCCTTTTATGGCTGGGAGATGTATATGGACAATCAAAATCAAGACTGGAGTTTGAAATCAGGCCCAACGAGCCACAACCTGAAATAGTGCCCATCGAAAAGCTGGGCATTATTGTTTTTAATCCGGCCCGGGAAAAAAAAGAGGACGGGTTATCGAGTATAACATTTGCTTTTTACAATACTGAATTCGAAAAAGTCTGGGAAAAAAATGTAATAACCAATAAAAAGCTTAACCTGAATTTTTACGATTATTTCGAAAATGCTTTTTATTTAATCTTCAATAACCGGAACAAGGAATCTTTGGAAGTGGTGAAAATAAATCCGGCCACCGCAGCCATCGATAGCTATAAGTTTTTTGTAGTGAAAGGCACTGAAATTAAAGACTTTGTTGTAAAAAACGACCAGGTGGTAATTGGAGGAGCCATCAAAAATACACCCCTCATTCAACAAATAGACCTTAAAACAAAAAAAACCAAAACATTGCCCAGCATCGTGGAAGGTAAGTCAGTGGCGGTACAGGAGGTTTTTATAAATGCTAAAACCAATGCCATTAGTGCTGTGATTTCAAGTACATTCGACAAAAACAAAAATGTTATCATCAGAACCTACAGACAAAACCCAAGCAAATTTGACGACCTGGTCATTACTTCAAACAAAAAGTTTGATTTTCATACGGCAAAGGTCACCAGCTTAGATGCCGGGATCAAACTGGTATTGGGTAGTTACGGATACAGAAAAAACGCCAACACGCAGGGTTTTTACATCGCTAAGTTCATTGATGACAATCAGGAATTCCTGAAGTTTTATAGTTTTACCGAACTGGATAACTTCTTTTCGTTTTTAAATGACCGCGAAAAGGTCAAAATTGAAAATAAAGCTGAAAGAAAAAAGCAAAAAGGCAAGGATCTGAAAATCAACTACCGGTTGCTGACTCATGAACTTGTAAGTCAGGGGGATCAATATGTCATGATTGGAGAGGCTTATTATCCGGTATATCGAACAGAGAGGTTCATGGACTATTTCGGGTACCGGAGGTATTACAACTACCAGACAGTTTTCGATGGCAACCAGTTTACACACGCAGTGATCGCAGGTTTTAGCAAAAGTGGTGATTTAATGTGGGATCATAGTTTCAAAATCAATGACATCAAAACCCGGGCCCTCAATGAAAAAGTGAAGGCTTATGTGGAACCCGAAGACATTACACTTTTTTACAACCTGGAAGGCAACATTAACAAATTAACCATACGTAATAACAAAGTTGACAATAGTGAAGAAACCCTGACATTGGCGACCGAATACCAAAATGACCAGGTAAAAAGGGCCGATATCGGCTCTGCCGAATACTGGTATGACAATTACTTTATTGCGTGGGGATATCAAAAAATTAAGAATTTGGATAACCTCGAGGTAAAGAAAAAACGTAATATATTTTACATCAACAAGATGAGTTTTTAGATAAAGAGGGTTTATGCCTCTTCAAAAAGGAGACAAGAGGGTACAAAGTGGGAAGGAAAACCGAAAGTGGTTTTCCATGATGTACAATTCTTTTGGGTAAGTTTTTGACTGAAAGTCTTGTGACTTGGTAAACCAAATGCGTATGTGCAAAACATTTACTCTTCGGGCAATATTCAGCCCCGGCAGTTGGCTGTTACTGGCGTGGCTCATGGTAATTGCTATAGCTTCTGATGCCCAGATTATTCAACCGGACAGGGTGGAGATTGAGTTGGATGACTATGATGATTACTACACAGTTATATCAGCCCGGGAAGAAGGGTTGGTATTGGTCAGGCAGGTTGAAAACAAAACCGAACCGCGTAAAAATAACTGGGAGGTATTGAAATACAATACAGATTTGACCCTGTCCTGGAGAAGGAACCTGTTGGTTAACATCAATTATGATTTTACAGGCTATGAATACAGGAATGGAAAGGTATATTTGTTATATAAACCGGTAAACTACCAAAATGATAAGATGATATTGCAGGTTCTTTCACTGGGGACAGGCAATATGGAAGAGGCTGAAATCAACTACGTTTTCCCTTTAAATCTTACCGAATTTACCGTCTCCGGTAATGCCGCTATTCTGGGCGGGTATGTTAACTACATGCCTGCGGTAATTCATTATGATTTATCTTCCAAAAAGGTCAAAGTCCTGCCCGGTATTTATAACAATCGCAGTGAGTTGGTTGATATCAGTGTAGACGAGGATACCGGCATTTTCAATATCCTGGTTACTGAAAAAACATTTGACAAGCGTAATACACTGGCTATAAAAACCTTTGACCAAAACGGCACCCTTTTACAAAACCGGACCCTGGAAACCAAAGGGACGAACAACATAATTTTCGGCAGATCCACCAGGTTCAATGCCAGGGAACAATTTATCGCAGGGACTTATTCCAACAATAAATCGAGTTATTCCAGCGGCATCTTTATCGCCAAGCTCGATGCGTTAGGCGGACAGGACATCACCTACATCAGCTATGGTGACCTGAAAAACTTTTTCAGCTACATGAAAGCCAAGAGGGAAGCCAGGGTGAGAGACAGGATCAACAGGAGAAGGGTTCAAGGCAAAAAAGTGAAATTCCGGTACCGCCTGCTCGTACATGATATTGTTGAAAAGGATGACATGTTTCTGCTGTTCGGCGAGGCCTTTTACCCCAAATATAATAACACTGCACTTTCATCCATAGCCTATGGGCCTTATTTTCCCAGGGGAAGGTGGGGCGACAACATGTATTTCGCAGGGTATAAATACACACATGCCGTGGTCGTGGCCTTCAATAAAAAAGGGAAAGTGTTATGGGACAACAGTTTTGAAATCAATGATGTTACCTCTTTCAGCCTGGACCAGTATGTAAATGCCAGTATCGAAGAAAAAAGAGTGATACTTTTATACCTCTACGAAAACGTCATTCGCTCCAAATTGATCAATGAAGATGAAATTCTGGAAGGCAAAACCTTCGACGATATCAAGATGAAATTTGAAGATGATGTAGCCAAAAACAACGATTATGAAATAGGTGGACTATCCTTATGGTATGATAAGTTCTTTTATGCCTACGGGGTACAGCGAATCAAAAACCTAAAGGACCGGGAAGCAAAACTAAGCCGAAAGGTATTTTACATCAATAAAATCACTTACCAGTAAGCCGGCTTTTCATCAATGCCATAAAGATCTTTGCATTTGATGGATCAGAGTCAGGCATTTTATCTATATTTGCGTGACAAGAATCATGCAGAAAAGACTATTACTAGACGCAAAGCTTCTTGACATTACCATAAGCAGGCTTTGTCAGCAACTCATAGAAAATCATGGCGGATTTGAAGAGACAGTGATTTTAGGCCTCCAGCCAAGGGGTATTTTTGTTGCTGAAAGGATCAAGACAAAACTGGAAAGCCTGCTTCAGCATGAAATACAGACAGGTAAACTCGATACCACCTTTTACAGGGATGACTTCCGGAGAAGGGAAACCCCGCTAAAAGCCAACACCACGCATGTTCCTTTTATCATAGAAAACAAAAAAGTTGTACTGATCGATGATGTCTTATTTACCGGCCGTACGGTAAGGGCGGCACTCGATGCCATGACAGCATTTGGGCGACCTTCAAAGGTGGAGTTGCTGGTTTTAATTGACAGAACTTACAGCCGCGATATACCCATACAACCACAATATGTAGGGAAATATGTGAATACCCTGTTTTCTCAAAAAGTTTTGGTAGAGCTGAAAGAACAGGGCAAGAAAAAAGATAATATCTGGTTAATAGACAAGAAAGAGAAATAAAATGCCGCAATTAAGTTCGAAACATCTACTGGGCATCAAGGATCTTACCGCCGATGATATCGAGTTGATTTTCCATACTGCAGACAATTTTAAAGAAGTAATTAACCGTCCTATCAAAAAAGTCCCCTCACTCAGGGATATTACGATCGCCAACATCTTTTTTGAAAACTCGACAAGGACAAAATTGTCATTCGAACTTGCGGAGAAAAGGCTTTCGGCAGATGTCATCAATTTCTCTTCATCCAATAGTTCCGTAAAAAAAGGCGAAACCCTGCTGGACACGGTAAACAACATACTGGCGATGAAGGTAGACATGGTAGTCATCAGGCATTCAAGTCCCGGTGCGCCGCATTTTCTGGCCAGGCATATCGATGCCAACATTGTAAATGCCGGCGATGGTACCCATGAGCATCCCACCCAGGCGTTGTTAGATACTTTTTCGATACGCGAGAAGCTCGGCGCTGTATCGGGTAAAAAAGTAGCTATCATTGGAGATATCCTTCACTCCAGGGTAGCCCTTTCCAACATTTTTGCCCTGCAAAAACTGGGTGCCGAGGTAATGGTATGCGGCCCCAGCACGCTGTTGCCCAAATTTATTGGCGATATTGGTGTAAAAGTCGAGCTTGACGTAAAAGCTGCACTGGAATGGTGTGATGTTGCCAATGTACTCAGAATTCAATTAGAACGCCAGCAAATAAAATATTTTCCGTCTTTACGTGAATATGCCCTGTATTACGGCATCAACAGGCAATTGCTCGATCAACTGGACCGCTCCATCACCATCATGCATCCGGGACCGATAAACAGGGGCGTTGAATTAAGTAGTGATGTGGCTGACTCAGACCACTCAATCATTCTAAACCAGGTAGAAAATGGCGTGGCCGTCAGGATGGCCGTATTGTACCTGTTGGCAGGCATCGCATCTGATAATTAACATTACGCCACTTTACTGTATGATTATCTTTCCTAAATTAGTACGGTACGTATTATAAATTGAGTAATTATATAAGTAATTTTGTTGCGTAAACTTATCAAATCCTATGTACTATAATTCAATTGTAGAAACTATCGGGAACACCCCTTTGGTTAAGCTCAACAGTGTTTCCCGGGGTATAAAAGGTACCATTCTGGCCAAGGTTGAATATTTCAACCCGGGCAATTCCATGAAAGACAGGATGGCATTGAAAATGATTGAGGATGCCGAGAAGGAAGGCATATTGAAACCAGGTGGCACCATCATTGAAGGAACTTCCGGTAATACAGGCATGGGTCTGGCCCTGACCGCCATTGCAAAAGGTTATAAGTGCATATTCACCCTGGCCGACAAACAATCTCAGGAAAAAATAGATATTCTGCGGGCTGTGGGAGCTGAGGTAATTGTATGCCCCACTAATGTTCCCCCGGAAGACCCGCGGTCATATTACTCGGTAGCCAGGAAGCTTAACAATGAAACGCCAAACTCTTTTTATCCCAACCAATACGATAACCTGTCCAACACCAAGGCACATTATGAAACTACCGGCCCGGAGATTTGGGAACAAACCGAAGGTAAAGTCACCCACTACGCTGCCGGCGTAGGTACCGGTGGTTCTATGTGCGGCGTAGCGAAATTCCTGAAGGAACAAAACCCTGCACTTGTTTCAGTAGGTATCGATACTTATGGTTCGGTCTTTAAGCATTACAAGGAGACAGGTGAGTTTGACGAAAACGAAATCTATCCTTACCTCACAGAAGGTATCGGCGAAGATATCCTGCCCAAAAATGTAGATTTTAGCCTGATCGACACTTTTGTAAAAGTCACAGATAAAGACGGTGCGATCATGACCCGCAGGTTAGCACGGGAAGAAGGACTGTTTGTGGGATGGTCCTGCGGATCGGCAGTGTATGGAGCCCTGGAATATGCTCGGGAAAATTTAACTGAAAATGATATGATGGTCATCATCCTTCCTGATCATGGCACGCGATACCTGGGAAAAATTTATAATGATAACTGGATGAAGGATCATGGATTTCTGGCCAGGGAGTTTGCTACTGCCAAAGATATTATCGCACGGGGCAATGGTCATAACGACCTGTATACAGTACAGGACAATGTGAAAATTGAAGATGTCATCAGAATATTCAGCAAAGAAGGCATTTCCCAATTACCGGTAATTGATCAGGACGACCATTTTGTAGGTAGTGTAACAGACTCCAACCTTCTGGGCCTGCTCATCGAAAACCCTGAAATCAAAAATGACCCCATTAGAGAGGTGATGGACAAGCCTTTCCAGTTTGTGGCTTTAAATAGTACCGTAGATGTGTTGTCATCCTTAATCGATAAGGACAATAAAGCGTTACTGGTAAGGGATGAATCCAACCGGGTACATATTTTAACCCAACAGGATCTGTTGCTGGCTATTTCTTCATTGTAGAGAAGCAAAACCCTGCGTCTTGCGCAAAATCCTGCGTCTCCACATCATTTCTTTTACAATACAACAACAGAATTTTCGGTTGTAAATTCGTTAACCACGTATTTGTCAGCATTTGAGTCATTTTCCCAAACCTCGCCATCAAGCAAGTATTTAAACTGGTACTCTTGTCCAACCGACAAATCCTGTGTAACTTTAAAAGACCCGTCCTTCAATTTCTTCATGGGGAGCGCTTTCTCATTCCAATCATTGAATTCACCGACAACATTTACTTTTTTTGCGGAGTTAGCAGACTCTTTAGGTAAGCTGAATGTAACTTTACATAGCGGCTTACTTTTTAGGTATTGTTTTTTAATACTCATTTCAACAAACAATTTAACATTCAAACATTTATGCAAAGATAAGTCAAATAAAAATGAGAGATCAAAGGGATAGATGAATATTTTTATTTTTTTTAAAAAAGAAGAAGCTGATTAAAAAATTAATAATTCTACCGGTAATTTATCCTGTAGTTATTAATTATTGGGAGTCTTAACCTGATAATTATGCCCCGATTCTATCCTGTTAAAAAGCCGCCAAACCGTCATAAGCCCGTTAAAAACAAAAATTCATGGCCCTGCATTTGTATATATAATAGAAATTAATCGTTTTCTTTATACTTAAATCAAAAAATCACTTTTTAAAGTTTACAATACTCTTTTGCGAGCGCTGAAAAAAATATTGATTTATGGTTTTTTTCTATCTATCCTTTTTGCCCTGGGTGGTATGGTTGCCTCTTATGTCTATCAGGACAAAATCGTTAACATCTTCATTAATGAAGCCAACAGCTATCTGCTTACGCCGATCAAAGTAGAAAAAATCAGATTTTCGGTTTTGGAAAAATTCCCACACATGGCCATAGTCATGGAAGATGTTTATGTCAGGGAAAGCTTAAGCGACAGTAAAGATCCACTCGGAGTGGCCAATAAAATCTATTTGACTTTCAGTATTTACAATTTGCTGAGGGGCAGGTATGTGGTGGATCAGATATCATTGCAGGACGCGGAAGTACACCTCAAAGTTACCAGGCAAGGAAAGCTGAATTACGTTATCGTAAAGCAAGCCGAGGGTACCGCCAACCGGGATTTTGGATTTGATATCGACAAAATATCCCTAAAAAATGTAGCTGTGACTTATCATAATCAAAGAAAAGAGGAGCGCATAGATCTGGTAGCCAAAAAATCAAAAGCCAAATTGTCTCAAAAAGGAAAAGTATTGTCAATCAATCTTGACGGTGAAATATTGAGCAGACAGATCGAGGTCGACAACAACAGCTATTTCAAAGACAAAGACCTCGAGGTAAAAACTGCTTTTACCTATGAAATGGAAAAACAGATGCTTTCCTTCTCCCCCTCTGATGTGCTGGTTAACCAGGCCAGGTTTATCGTCGATGGCCACTACCTCATAGCCAAAGAAAATGAAATCGATCTGAGGGTAAGCGGGGACAAGGCTAATGTACAGACCCTGTTCTCCCTGCTACCGGATAAGGTTTATCAAAGGTTTAAGAAATACAAGAGTCGCGGAGCGTTATATTTTCAGGGAAGGGTAAATGGCAAATTGGGCAGGAATGTTTCACCCGCAATACAAATAGATTTTGGATGTACCGATGCGACTTTCATATATCCTGAAAACAACAAAAAAATTCAACAAGTGTATCTGACAGGATCATTTCATACCCCTTCGGTGAATGACCTGGGCAAGGCACGGCTATCGATTCAAAACATCGAAGCCATACTGGACAACAGGCCTATCGCAGGAAAACTTGTTCTGGAAAATTTTAAAAATTACTATATCGATTGTACGATAGATGCATCACTCGACGTGAATTCTATTCTGGGCTTTTTTCCGGTCAGGCAAATAGCCAGGGCCAGTGGGATCATTGATGTCGATATCAACTTTAAAGGCAGGGTTGATGATTTTAGGGGAAACAGCCGTCTTAACAGGGTGGAAAATTCCGGGGAAATCAATGTTGAAAACCTGAATTTCAGGTTGGCTACCAACAAGCTGGATTTCAAAAATTTTCATGGCAACCTCTTGTTTAAAAATAATGATCTGGCGATTAATAATTTCAGGGCTAGTGCTGGTAACAGTGGCTTTGTGCTTGATGGTTATTTTAAAAATTTTCTGGGGCAATTACTTTCCAAAAAACAACCCTTAATTATTCAGGCCAACCTTCAATCCCCGATGATCGATTTGGACGAGCTTTTATCCAGCGAAATCGACAAAGGAAGGAATGAAAGTGCCGGACCGGTAAAATATTATTTTGACATCACACCACGGTTAAACCTGGACTTCAACTGTGATGTGGACAAGTTGAAATTTCGCCGGTTCAGGGGTAAAAATATCAAAGGGGGGCTTTGGGTAAAAAATCAGAAAGCCACAGCGAGGAATCTATCTTTCAACGCTGCCGGAGGAACCGTAATCCTCAATGGTACCGTTGATGCCAAACCAAAAAATGACCTCCTGATTTCAACCCGCACAAAATTTGACCATATAGAAGTCGACAGTATCTTTTATATATTCGAAAACTTTAACCAGTCATTTCTGGAAGACCGTCATTTGAAAGGGCAGTTCTATTCTACGGTAAATACACAACTGGCTTTCAACAAAAACCTGAAATGGTATCCTAACTCCCTGGTTGCCAAGGTTGAATCCTCTATAAAAAACGGGGAGCTCAACAAATTCGAACCTATGAAAAGTGTGGCAAAGTATGTGAGAAGGGAAAGTCTCGACCATCTGAGATTTTCAGAAATAAAAAACCATATCCGTATCGAAAATCAGGTTATTTATGTACCTCCTATGGAAATCAGCTCCAATGTCAGGACCATAAAAGTAGAAGGAACTCATACGTTCGGCCAGATGATTAACTACGATCTCAAAATACCCATCCGCAACCCTGACAAGAGAGACAAAGACGAGGCTTTTGGAGCCATCGAAGAAGATGGCAAGGGAAATACCAACCTTTTTCTCACCATTGTAGGCTCGACCACAGATTACAGGGTGGTATACAACACCCAGGCGGTAAAGCAAAAAATCAGGCAGGACATCAGGAAAGAAGGACAGGAGCTAAAAGAAATCTTCCGGAACAAAGGGAAAAAGAAAGAGACCATAGAATTAAATGAGGATGAGTACATTGATTTCGACAGTCTGGAGGCGGATGGTGAAAGTCACTCCCCCCTGAAATAATAGATCACCCACCCAATCATTAACAACGACAAAAAAGTAGCCAGCAGCGAACCTTCAAAACCAAACTCCCCCCCACTGAAAAGCTCGTCTGCCGGAGGCTTCTGAATAATAATGGCATGCATATCGAGTCCGCTTACATGAAACCCAAAAACTGGCCCCTGAAAAAAGTTCCAGCTAAAGTGCAGCGCCACCGGAAACCAAAGGTTTTTGGTATAAATATAGCTGGCACCCAATAAAATTCCTGCCAAAAACAAATTGAGTATCCCAACCGGAGAGGTGTTGGGATTGAAAATATGCAGAATAGCAAACAAAATGGCAGAAAGCACCAGGGCTACATATTTGTTAAATGACGCCATGAAATTGCCCAGGATGTAACCTCTCACCAATAGCTCTTCATTCAGTGAGATCAATACACATAAAACCAGGCTTAAAAAAAAAGAAGAAGCCACAAAACCTGTCTGTTCTATGACAAGCAACCCCGTCACCATCAAAATAGCTGTGCCTATGGTCATAATAATGGCTCCGGCTGCCACGCCCAGCACGATGTCCTTTCCCCTACCTTTCAGATCTAATCCCAGGGAATACAGCGATCTGCGGTCAATATGCCTGCAAAAAATCCAAATGACCAACAAAGCACCTGCCAGCGTAAACATTTGTATAATCAACAACTGCCGGAGATCGCCCCTGTTGTTTTCCTGTTGACCGAGCAGTTCGATAAGATCATCTCCGGTTACCCAACCCATTATCAACATCCCCAGCATTTGAAACATCCCGGCAATGAGCATATAAGGCACCAGCAGGATAATTACCCTCAACCAGCCTTGTTTGATTACGGGATGTGAATGGTTGTCCTCCATGATGAAAACCTAAGGGTTCCCGTTTCGGTTGTTTCGTGACTACCTGTTCAACTGTTCATAATAGCGATCCAGTTTTTCCCGGTATTCAGTGGCGAGGGCAGACTCACCTCCGTCACTCAGGGAGCGAATCAAATTACTCAATAAATATATATTGACCTGTAATTCCCTCACATTGCCCCTCATATTACGATTCACATAATATTCCAAAAACTCCAAAGTACGTCGCGAAAAGACCTTGGCAATTTCCATGGCTTTGTCTTTTTGGCCTACCTGCAACAGCAGGTCGATGGTTTGGGCGGCCGTAAAGTCATAGGGAACCACGTTATCCGGCATCAGGGTAAGACTTTTGTTAATTACTTCGGCGGCTTTGTCAGTTTTACCTTCTGCTAACAATGCCTCTGCCAGGGTATTAAACTGCGAACGGAAAGGGGTAATGGACCGCTGAATGTAATCCTCGGTCGTGTAATATACCTTAGGGTTGTCCAGTTCCCGCCAGAAAGATCTGTTCATCAGGTTTTCATACATTTTATCAGTATCCACGAGACGACCTTCACCGGGATTATAAACAGGCAACAGCCGGAAAGTGCTTCCTTCCTGAACCACGTAATTGTTGAAATCGAGATTCACACCCAGCATGGAAGTGTTGTTGAAATAAATCGGACGCTCCCATTTATTGGCAATGATTAAATCGAGTATCATCAGATCCTGTTTTTGCAAACTTCCTCCTTTCATTGGAATAACCATGCGGTTGGTTACCTTATCCCTGAAATTGTCCGGAATAATGCCTTTATTCAACACTTCGGTAGTATCTACATTCAGGTAAAATTTCCTGGCGGGTACAGAGTTCAATTCGCCAAATGAAGCCCTTATTTTTAAAGCCGGATGGTCATCCTTTATCAGTTTCATAAACTGGGTAAGATTGATGGCATCGGCTTTTAAATTGGGGTTTTCTATGAAAGGCAGGTAATCGTTTACGCCTTGTTTATAGTTTTCCAATTCGAGGGTAAAGGGCAACGGTTCCGATTCGTAGGCCTGACGGCGCATTTGCTGCAGGTACCAATCGGTGTTGAAATAGGTCAGCACGATAACCCTGACATCTGTACGGAATCCCTCCACCTCCTGGGCATACCACAACGGGAAAGTATCATTGTCTCCACCGGTAAACAAGATGGCATTGGGAGCACAGGCATTTAAAATATTTTTTGCCCCATCCACCGAAAAATACCGGTTAGACCGGTTATGATCATCCCATCCCTGCTGCGCCATGATTCCCGGTACGATCAGGCAAATAGCCGTGGTTGCTATAGCCCCGTTGGTAACCGATTTTAAGTGTTTGCCAATAAACTGTGCAATGGGAATTACACTGAAGCCAATCCAGATAGCAAAAGCGTAAAATGATCCGACATACGCATAATCCCTTTCCCTGGGCTCAACAGGGGGCGGATTCAGGTAAAGAATTATGGCCATACCTGTCATAAAAAAAAGCATGGCTACCACGGCAAAAGTTTTTCTCTCTGAGTTCAGGTTGAAGAACATCCCAATTAATCCCAGGATAAAAGGCAGCATAAAATAGTTGTTCCTTGCCTTATTGTCAGCAAGCACCTCCGGTAGGTCTTTGCTGCTCTCAAACGGCCACAAAACCCCCGCATTCTGTATATCACTTTCCCGGCCTATGAAATTCCATGAAAAATACCTGAAATAAAAATGTCCGAACTGGCGTACAAATAAAAACCGGATGTTGTCGGCGAAATCCGGCTTTTCCCCGGGCCTCAAACCCAACACCTGCCGGTAGGCCTCCACATGGTCATTCCTGCTGCTATGGATCCTTGGAAAAATAGTCTGTTCATCATCATTGTAGACATTTTTGATCCGGTGCCTCGATATTTCATACTTTTCTTCGCCTTTAACATATACAGGGTCCCCTTGCTCCTGACTTTGCAATTCGGCTGTGAAATAGGGCCCATAAAGTATCGGCCATTCCCCGTATTGTTCCCTTTTGAGGTATGAAACCACACTGACAATATCTTCAGGATGATTTTCATTAATGAGTGGGTTGTAGCTGGACCTGATCACGATTATTGCATAGGAAGCATAACCAATCAAAATAAATACAAAGCAAAGCAACGCCGTATTCAGCACCTCCTTTTGATGCTTGATAGAATAAAATACACCATAAATCAGGGCCCCGAAGAAAAGAATGGCAAATACAATAATACCTGCACCAAAAGGCAAGCCTATATTATTAACAAAAAATATCTCGAAACTTCCTGCCACACTTGGCAAACCGATGATTACACCATATTGCACCAGAACCACGATAATACCGCAGATAGCCAAAGTGAGCAATATGCCATTGCGTGTGGGTTTATATTTTTTAAAGTAGTAAATCAGGCCCAGTGACGGAATAGTCAGCAGGTTTAACAGGTGCACCCCTATGGATAGTCCCATCATATAAGCAATCAGGATGAACCACTTGTTGGCAGTGCTTGGGTCTTCAATCAATTCCCACTTAAGCATGGCCCAAAAAACGAAAGCTGTGAAAAATGAGGATACTGCATACACTTCAGCCTCCACCGCAGAAAACCAAAATGAGTCGGAAAAAGTATAAGCCAAAGCGCCGATAATTCCGGCACCTACTAAAAGAAAAGCCTGTTCTTTTGTTTCCTTCCCTCTTTTAATTTTCATCACCTTGCGTCCCAGCAATACAATGGTCCAATACAAAAACAAAATGGTAAAACCACTGCTTAATGCACTGGACATATTAATCCAGAAAGCCACCTTCTCCACATCTCCAAAAGCCAAAAATGAAAACATCCTGCCCAGCAGCAGGAAAAATGGTGCCCCGGGAGGGTGGGGAACCTGTAATTTATAAGAAACGGCAATGAACTCCCCGCAGTCCCACAGGCTGGCTGTAGGCTCTATAGTGATGATATAAACCATAGATGCCAACGCAAACAATGCCCATCCCACTATGTTGTTTGTTTTTCGAAAATTATCCATGGATGAGAAAAAATTTCTAAAAGATTATTTTAGCTTGGCAAAAATAGCTGATTAATTTAATAAATATAGCGAAGTCCGTAATTTATCGGGGTGATGCATATTGTTTAACTTTTTTTAACAGGATCAGCGTTTTAATCGCCATTAATTTCCGGGAGAGCTGGCCGGCCTTCAGGAATACACATCTTCTACCCCAAATCCGGGAAGCCGTTGAAAATGTTGAATCGGTCACACCCCAAAAAAAATCACCGAAACTATTGAAAACCGGAATCTGGGTCGGTTTGTTGTTAAATGGTCTTTGTTATCATCAGCTTTTGGTTATCAGCATAAAGATTGGCATACGGTTCGTTGTGAAATGAAAGAGAAACAGGTTAGCATCCTGCTCAATGGTTCCCTAATATATGAAATGACCTACAATGAAAGCCTGGGAGACCTGGCAGGTATGCGTTTTAAGTTCATCGGCTCAGGCGCAGTTCAATAGGTCGACATTTGGGATAAAAATGATGATTTGGTTGTTGAGGAAAGATTTCATGATGAAGTTTTCTGACTTAATCAGCCAATTAACCTTACATAACATCCCATACATTTAACTACCAAAAAATTCCCATTTTAGGAATTTGCTCCTTTTTTTGGACTTTTTCAAGCATTTTCTTTTTCAAGCAAAAAAATATCTTAATTGTAATTCTCTGCTTATAAGCAGTTTGTATAAAATTTTTACAAATAACATTCATTTTGAAACTTTGGACTAATCATTGTCATAACATTTGTGTAATCACGAATGACTGACATGAAAAAAGCAGTTATATTTTTTCTGATTATTTCACTCATCCCTTTAAGTATACTTGCTCAGGGAGGGTATACGTCCGATAACAATTCTACCGGATTTTGGACAGATGCCGGGATATGGTCGAGGTCCCAAACCTGGCTGCCCACAACACCGGGTACGAATGTTGGCGGGGCAACCGGTTTTGTCGATATATATGGTTATGTAGTAAGAAGCGGTAATTTAACCCTGAGGGGTACGGTCTTGTTAACAGTTTATGATACGCTTTGGATAACGGGTAACTTCAATGTAACACAAAGTTCATCTATTGATGTACGTGCCGGCGGGATTCTTGTCGTAGATGGAAACATGACATGTAGGGGGGTAGCCTCTTCAACAAACAATGGTAATATCATTGTAAAGGGTCGTCTGACATCTTCAGGTAGTGCCCGCGTAAACAATCATTCTGGTGGAACGGATGGTTTCTACGTCTATGGCCCGGCAAGCGGTTCGGGAGGTGCTTTATTTAATGGAAGTCCCAACACTTCTTCCGCAAATCTACTGAATGAATCTGACCTCAGCGCTAACAATAGCAGCCTTTATAATTTTGTACATGCCACATTACCTGTACGGCTTATTTCCACCGATGCTTCATTTGACGGTGAAAAAGTAAAGGTTACATGGTCCACTTCTTCAGAATTAAATAACGACAGGTTTGAAATTTACCGATCAACCAATGAGGTCGATTTTAAATACCTGGGGGAAGTTCCCGGACATGGAACCACTACCGATTTAATTGAATATACTTTTGTAGATGACTGTCCTGTAATTGGCACAAGTTATTACAAAATCAAACAGGTCGATTTCGAAGGTGAACATACATACTTCCCTCCGGTTGCTGTTCATGTCAAACCATCTTCTATTATTTTCCAGGTAATTCCCACCATTATAAAAGAAGGCAATGTGAAGCTTAAAATAGGAAATATCAATCATCATACTGTCAGGATTACCTTAAATGCCTTAAAAGGAAACCTGGCTTTTGACAAAACTTTCTTTCTGAAAAAAGGGATTATCCGGAAAATTGAACTAACAGATACCGATCAGTTGCAAAATGGTATTTATATAATTACCCTGTATACCGGTAGAAATCAATACAGAAAAAAGGTGATAATAGGACGTTAAAAATCCGGAGGAAAGTCCTGGCCAGGTAATTCATGATAAACAGGTTTTCACGAACAGGCATGGAAGACAAGGCTACCTGCTTCTCCGGATGGTAATTCGACGCCAGACCTGCGCGACTCATCAGGGTAATGGCCAATTTGCATTGCTTTTTCTTTTTTATCAAGGTCAAGTAGCAGAGCAACCGGAAATAAGCCCCATTCCCAATAAATGTTGGCTTTGTTAAAGTTTTTCATGTGATTTGGCATTAATCTTAAATCAAATGATGAAATTTTATTGTTTTTTGAGGGGATAAATTATTTTAAGGGGTGATTTGGCAATTGACAATGGATAATTGGGGAGGAGGAATTTGGGGTGGCTTTCGCTCAAGGAATACATGAACTTTACAATTAATAAACCTATGGAATTCAAAATTATTCTGGATTTTTTGAAAAAACTGAAAAAAAATAACGACCGTGAATGGTTTACCGACAACAAAAAAAAGTTTGTGGAGGCCAAAGACGCTTTTGAGCCGGCAGTACAACAACTGCTGGATGGTATTAGCAAATTTGACAAGAGTCTGGCCGAGGTGGAGCCAAAACAATGTATTTACAGAATTTACCGTGACATTCGTTTCAGCAAAGATAAAACGCCCTACAAAACTAATTTTGGGGCAGTCATGGGGGAAGGTGGCCGGAAGTCTGCCAACGCTTTTTATTATATTCAGATAGAACCAGGTAATAATTCTTTTATCGCCGGGGGGCTTTATATGCCCGAAGCCGACAAGCTCAAAAAGATCAGGCAGGAAATTGATTATAATGCCGACGATTTCAAAAAAATCCTGAACAAAAAGAGTTTCAAACAATACTTTCCTGAAATGGAGGGTGAAAAACTTAAAAAAGCCCCCAAAGGCTATAATCCGGACGACCCCAACATTGAGTTGTTAAAACACAAAAGCTATATTGTCGTTCACCGCTTTACCGATGCCCAGGTGCTGGCCGATGATTTTACCAAAAACTGCATCAAAATGTTTAAAGAGATGAAACCCTTTAATGATTTTTTGAATGTGGCGATTTCTTAGAGGTTTTCAATTGACAACTAAAAAATCGAAAGTCCTGTCTTGGTGGTAAGCAATTCCAAGGATTTCATGCCCAATACGGAATTACCTTTAGGGTTCAGTCTTGGACTCCAAACAGCTACGCTGTATTGCTGTGGGTAAATAGCTACAATTCCGCCACCCACCCCACTCTTTCCGGGCAGGCCAACACGAAAAGAGAATTCCCCGGCTTCGTCATAAAATCCGCAGGTTTGCATGATGGCGTTGATCCTTTTCGTCAACCGCTTTGAAAGTAACTGCTCACCGCTTTCATAGCTGGCTCCGTGGTTAGCAAATAGTAAAAAGGTCCTTGAAAGCTCCTGACAGGTCATTTCCAAGGAGCATTGATGAAAATAAAAGTCCAGCACAGTATCCACGTCATTTTTGATATTATCAAAAGACCGCAGCATATGGGCAAGGGCTGCATTGCGGTAGCCGGTCGCCTTTTCCGAATCGGCTACTTTCGGATTGAAATCAATACCATCATTGCCACAAATACTGCGTACAAAACGGAGCAGGTCGTCCTTGGGGTTGTCAAGAATAGAAATCAAAACATCGGCCACCACGATAGCCCCGGCGTTAATTAGCGGATTTCTGGGAATACCCCTTTCATATTCCAACTGCACCAATGAATTAAACGGATCCCCGGAAGGCTCCACATCTACCCTGTCCCAGATACGATCACCCATCTGCGATACAGCCAACGACAAGGTAAGTACCTTTGAAATACTCTGAATAGAAAACTTTTCCCGGCTATCACCCAGGGCATATTCCTGATCATCAAAGCAATGCAGGCTGATACCATATTTATCCGGGTCAATATTTGCCAATTCAGGTATGTAGTCGGCAACCTCACCTTCACCTTTAAAAGGTTTGATCTCCTGGTAAATTTCGTCTAATATTTCCTGATAATCGATGTTCATAACTGTTACTTCAAAAGGCCATAATCTCGCTGTCGCTGACGGGGGCAAAAATCTGATCCGTCTTTTTGGGTCTTATAATCGCTGTGCCGGTAAATTTACCGAATGCCGGCAGCAGCCCGTTTTGATCAGAAAAATAAAAACACGGAAGCCGCAATGATTGCCTCGCTTTGCCCCTGAGTTTAATACTGGGATGCACATGGCCCGCCAGATTATAATAAGTCTCAGGCACCTCATTCATCGGGTGATGGCTTAATAAAAATGCCCCTATGGCATAGGGTTCATCAAGGACTTGTATGTTAAATTTATCATATTCCCTTCTCGCCATGATGTCATGGTTGCCTGAGATTAATGAAAAATGGTACTGACCATATCCCTTAATCAATGCCCCGAACTTTTCCCAATCCTCATTGTGATCGCTATGAAAGAGGTCACCCAAGAAGATAATCCTTTCCATGGGAAATGCTTTTAAAAGGCGGCTAAATTTCGCATAATTCGAGTAAGCCACTTGCTGTGGTACGGCAATGCCATTTTTGCGGAAATGAGAGGCCTTGCCCAAATGAAAATCAGCCACTAACAATGCTTTTTCCTCTACCCAATACATTGCTTTAAGGGGGTGGAGTAAAAAGGTTTGTTCCATAATTTGTACCGAAGTGAACTTCATGCGGAATTAAAGATGAAAGGATTCCAAAGAAAAGAAATTCAGCATTAATCAGCAATATTTTTGAGTCATTCCTATCAGATTAATCAATCCCTTTCTAGTCTTAAAGTCATTCTTTTAATCCTGTCCTTCAACGCTTCTGATGTATACCGCTCGCGAATCCGCTCCACCAGAATAGGGAAAGAAAAAGGTGTGGGTTTTTCCGGAAACTTTAAGATGAGCTTCTGATTATTGATTCTTTCCAGCGCATTTCTCATCCTGGTTTCCTGTAATTGAAAATCCATTACCTCTTCAAAGGCCTCTTTGATCAGCAGACTGTTGGGTTCGTATTCGCGATAAACGTCATAAAACAGACCGGAGGAAGATTGCAGATGTTTGTTGGAGATGTTTTTGCCCGGGTATCCCTGGAATACCAGGCCTGAAATGCTGGCGATGTCCCTGAATCTGCGCCGTGCCATTTCATTGGTGTTAACGCTGGCCTGAATATCATAAAACAGGTCATCCATACCGAAAAGATCCATCCCCAGGGCCTCTTCTATAGGTATTTCGAGGTCCGATAATAATTCAAAGCCATAATCATTCATGGCGATGGAAAATGAGAAAGGGCGGATTTGCGAAAGCCTGTGCGCCAGTAAATACGCGATTCCTTCATGTACATGACGGCCTTCGAAAGGATAAAAAAAAAGATGATGGCCCTCACCGGTGAAGATAGATTCAATCAAAAACTCATCTGTTCCGGGTACCATAGATACTTCCTGCTGTTTTTCGAGCAGGGGTATAATACATTGCAGCTCAACATCCTTTGAATTTCCCGAAGCAGCTTCGCTGAGTTTCATGCGCAACATGGCAGATAACTTGGAGGACAGATCCAGCCTTCCACCCTGCCAGCTAGGAAATTTACCTTTCTTTTTTTTGGATCTTCTCACCAGTGCGGTCATTCCCTGGATTTTTACCAGCTCCAACGACCTGCCTGCAAACCAAAAGGTGTCGCCAATGTTCATAGAGGCAACAAACCATTCTTCAATAGCACCAATCCGGCCGCCACTCAAATACTTAATTTCCATCATGCTGTCGCTCACGATGGTGCCAATAGAAAGCCGGTGACGCAAAGCGGTACGCCTGCTGGTCACCTTAAATATACCGTTCTCCACCTCCACCTTTTTAAACTCATCATAAGCATTCAGCGTGCTGCCCCCGGTGGTGATGAAGTTAAGCGCCCAATGCCACTCCTCCTCCGACATACTTTCATAGCAAAAAGTAGACAAGATTTCAGGAAAGATTACCGCAGGATCAAAACCCCCTGAAACAGCCAGCGTAACAAGGTATTGGATTAACACGTCAAAAGATCTGATAAATGGGATCCTTTCCTCCAACTCATTTATTTCGATGGCATGGCGTAAGGCGGCAGCTTCAACCAATTCCAGGGCCTGGGTGGGGACGAAATAAATTTTGCTTTTGGCACCCGGCTGATGACCGCTTCGTCCGGCACGTTGTATGAACCTGGAAACCCCTTTGGGGCCACCGATTTGTATGATGGTTTCCACAGGCCGGAAATCCACCCCTAAATCCAGGCTGGATGTGCATACTACTGCTTTTAGTCTTTCATCATGCAAAGCGTTTTCAACCCAGTCCCTCAATTCTTTGGTAATAGAGCCATGGTGCATGGCAATGACACCGGCAAGGTCAGGTGCCACCTGTAAAATTCTCTGATACCAGATTTCGGCCTGGGAACGGGTATTGGTAAAAATCAGGGTAGTTTTGCTTTTATACAGGATAGGTAATACTTTTTCAAGTAAAATAATCCCCAGATGTCCTCCCCAGGGAAACTTTTCCATAGTATCGGGCAGAATGGATAAGATTTCTATCTTTTTATCAATGTCGGCCTTAATCACTTTTACCTTGTCGCTCCGGTAATCTCTTCCCAATAATACATGCAAAGCCTCATCCATGTTGCCAATCGTAGCAGAAATGCCCCAGATCTTTAGCTGAGGGCAAAGGGTTTTAAAACGCGAAAGGGCCAGTTCTACCTGTACCCCTCTTTTTGATCCTACCAATTCATGCCATTCGTCCGCCACCACTGCTTTAAGATCCCTGAACACATTCTCATAGCCTTTTTGCGCTATGAGCAGGTGCAGGCTTTCGGGCGTTGTGATTAGAAATTCGGGTGTGCTCCTCTTTTGCCGCGCGCGCTCGCCTGCCGGGGTGTCGCCTGTGCGGATGGCCACTTGCCAATCTACTCCGAAAGCGTCACAAGCCCGTTTTACAGAAATTTGTATTTCCTTAGCCAAAGCTCTGATAGGCGTAATCCAAATAGCCTGTAAGCCAGGTTTACCCGGTCGCTTGTCAGGGTGATTTTTCATATACTCCAACAATATCGGCACAGCCAAAGAGTAAGTTTTTCCGCTACCGGTAGGAGCATTTACCAACCCATGAAAACCCTTAAGATAGCTTTCCCATGCTTCTTCCTGAAATGGGAAAGGTCTCCAGCCTTTTTCCTTAAACCATTTTTGCGCCCTGTTGATCATATGGCCGGTTAAACCTTCATGAATAAAATCAATGACAAATTGAAAGGTAATTTATTAAATAGTATTTTGTGTATCATCGGTCCTTTCCTTTGAAGGAAATGTGTGCTTATCTCCAAACCTTTAACCAGGCTGGGTGTTACTTATAATCATTCAGGCATTCTGTAAACTTTATCATTTTTGTGCGTTTTTATCTCCGTAAACGTGTTGAGTAAACACCGATTACAATCGTATATTTGCTGTCATAATCAAATTTAGTCAGAATGGCCCATTTCTCTGATGAATAATCAGAAAAAGCTTTCCAGTATTCGCAAATGTTTCTTTTTAAAAAAAGAAAAAACAATAAAGTTGTCATTTTTATCCACGGTCTTGATAATAAACCACCTAAAAAACTATTAAAAAAGTGGTATTTAAAGGCCATAGAAGAAGGTTTTTCAAAACACGGATATAACCTCCCTCATTTTGATTTTGAGGTGGTTTATTGGGCCGACCTGCTATACACCCGGCCACTGGACCCCCTGATCGATGATAAGCAGCACGGGCTCTACCTTGACGAACCCTATCATCCATCGACCCTGTCCGGTCCAAACAGGGAATCCCCGACATTTAAACGTAAGCTGCTTGACCGGCTGGAAAAGTTTACTGACGGCCTTTTTCTAAGTAAAAATAGCCTGATCAATGTCGAGTACATATTTGATTGGGTCACAAGCCGTACTTTCAGGGATTTGCATGTTTACTACAGGAAGGGCATCAGTGTAAACAAAAAACCCGAGGAATCTGCCAAAAAAATCATTCGCGAAAGGTTGAAAAATGTGCTTACCATACATCAAAAGCGGGAAATCTTATTGATCGCCCATTCTATGGGTTCCATTGTGGCTTACGATGTTCTGACATTTATGGTACCCGAAATTAACATTCATAGCCTGGTAACGCTGGGTTCACCGCTTGGGTTACCCATGATAAAAAGGGAAATATTTAAAGAATTTGAATTAGATTACACCATCCAAACGCAATTACCTACCCCCGAAAACATCCAAAAAGCCTGGCATAACCTGGCGGATCCGGACGATAATGTGGCGCTCGATTATAACCTCCTGGATGATTATTCGGCCAACTCGGCAGGGGTCGCGCCAAAGGACATACTTGTGAAAAACGATTACGAGTATGAAGGGAGAAAAAATCCGCACAAATCGTTTGGTTATTTGCGTACCTATGAAACTGTTGTGATCCTCCATGACTTTCTTCATGAAAGAAAACCCCGTTTTTTTGAAAATATAGCCAAATTCCGGAGAAGTCTGTTCTACGGTTCGAGTAAAGCATAAAGATCCCGCAGGCTGTTGGCTTCACTGGCCGGCTTATCTTTTCTCCATCTGTGCATTCTGGGAAATCTCAAGGCCACCCCGGATTTGTGCCTGGTGGATTTGTTGATCCCTTCAAAAGCTATTTCAAAAACCAGTTCAGGTTTTACACTTCTTACCGGGCCAAAGCGCTCAATGGTATTTTTTTTCACAAAGGTGTCTACTTCCCTGATCTCCTGATCGGTTAATCCGGAGTAGGCTTTAGTAAAAGGCACCAGTCGATCTTTATCCCAAACTGCAAAAGTATAGTCAGTATATAAGTTAGCGCGCCTTCCGTGACCACGCATGGCATAGATCATGACTGCATCAATGGTCATGGGGTCCACCTTCCATTTCCACCAGTCCCCCCTTTTCCTGCCTACCTTGTAGGTGCTGTCTTTCTTTTTAAGCATCAGCCCTTCGCTATTGTACTTTCTTGAACTTTTTCTCTCGTGAGCGAGATCGTCCCAGTCTTTACCATGAATTATTTCCGAAATTCTTAGAACTTCCCGGCAGTCGGCCTCATCCACCAACGCTTCCAGCTTGTCCCGGCGGTCCATCAGTGGCAGGTTTCTGATATCTTTACCCCGGGCTTCCATGATATCATAAGCCATCAATACAACCGGGGCATTCCGGAGTACCTTTCCGGAAACATTTTTCCTTCCGATACGCGTTTGTAAGTGATTAAAGGATAAGGGTTTGCCTTCTTTAAATGCCAGGATCTCACCATCGATAACCGTACCGTCGGGAAGCTTATCTTTCAGGCTCCCAAATTCCGGAAATTTTTCGGTGACAAGTTCTTCACCGCGCGACCAAACATATAATTTTTGATCCCGAACAATCACCTGCCCCCTGATACCATCCCATTTCCTCTCGGCCAGCCAAAGTGATGGATCGCCTAATTCACTGGCTTCACCATCAAGGGCGTAGGCAAGATAAAAAGGATAAGGTTTGGACAGGTCTTCCTCGGGATTGTCACTAAAAAAAAACTTCTGGAAATCAATGTTTTCGGGCTGCCAGTTACCCATCAGTTTATGGGCCAGTTTGTTTTCTTCAATACCGGTATGCCTGGATAAGGCACGGACCATGAGCTTTTGCGATACCCCAACTCTAAACCCTCCGGTGATCAGCTTGTTAAATACAAACCTTTCATAAGGGGCCATTTTTAACCATGCACCTATCACCTGCTTCTTTTTCTCCTCCTCATCTGCTGTTTTCAGGTCTTTCAGAAAATTGATCCAGTAAGTCAGTGATCTGTTGACTGTTTGCTGTGACTGCGGGAAAATGAGGGAAATGGTTTCGGCCAAATCGCCAACCACATGATAAGATTCTTCAAAAAGCCAATCGGGAATTTCTCCGACTTCTGCGGCCCAGGCCCTCAAGAAGTTGGTATTCACTGATCTGGGAGGCCGCTTCCCGGATAAAAGAGCGATGGTCCAGATTTTATCTTCCTCAGAAGCATCCTGGAAATAATCAACCAGTGCCTCCACCTTTTGGTTGGTTTTGGTGGTTTGGTCCAATTCATTAAAAAGCCTTGTAAACCGCTGCATAGCTAATTTTGCACCTCATCATTTACCACTTTACCACCGCTGCCTTCGTTAATTTCCGATAGCTCTCCTTCAAACATAGTACTTTCCACCCCCGCCTGAATTCCTTTTTCATTCAGCCAGCGGGCAAAGGCGTTGGTGTAGCCATGGGTGGCTATCACATACTCAGCCCCGGACTCGTTAATTGCCTGGTTCAAACCAATCCAGTCTGCATGGTCCGACAGCACAAATCCACGGTCTACCGACCTCCTCCTCCTGGCCCCTCTCAGCCCCATCCAGCCGGAGGCTATTCCTATTGAATATGGATGAAATTTTTTCATCCAGGTTGTGCCTGCTGCCGATGGCGGTGCTACAACAATGCTGCCGTTTAATTGGTTTTTATTGAAATCTGCGGTGACCCGAATGGTCTCATTGAGACTGACTCCATCATTCCGCAAAGCCTGATTGATGTTTTCTACTGCCCCATGGGTCAATATGGGGCCAATGGAAGTGTCCAGCCCCTGGATGATCCTTTGCGCTTTTCCCAGGGAATACCCGATAATTACAGTGGTTTTGCCTGCCTCTTTGTTTTTTTGCCACCAATGATTGATGTCGTCAAATACCTCCTTTTGCGGACGCCACTTGTAAACAGGCAGTCCGAAAGTACACTCGGTAATAAAATAATGACACTTTACCGGCTCAAAAGCCCCGGAAAGCCCATCGTCTTCAATTTTATAGTCTCCGGAAACTACCCAGATACATCCTTTGTATTCCAGTCTTATTTGTGCCGATCCGATGATATGACCTGCCGGGTAGAAAGAAATGGTAACCCCGTTAACGTTGATGGATTCATGATAAGTTACCGTTTGTATTTCAATGTTAGTTCCCAGCCTGAGTTGTAATACAGGCTTACTATGATGGTGGCAAAGATAGTGACCATGGCCATATCTTGCATGATCGGCATGCCCGTGGGTGATTAGCGCTTTATCGACCGGTTTCCACGGATCGATGTAAATACCGGCCTGTTTGCAATATATTCCACGGTCTGTAAATTGCAATAATGGCATTAAACAAAATCTTCTCCTTTTTTATCTTTTGCGTCAGCTACAAAAGTCCTGAATTGTTTTTCATTATCTTTATCGCAAATCAGCACTACATTGTCACATTGCGCCACCAAATAGTTCTTCAATCCCTGTACTACAATTAATTTATCTTTGGGCCCCATCACCACACAATCCTCACTATCATAAATTAATGCATTAGCTGCTACCACATTTTTATTCGTATCCTTTTCCCGCATCTCATGCAACGATCCCCAGGAGCCCAAATCAGACCATGCAAATTCCCCTAACTCCACATAAACGTTCCGGGATTTTTCCATTATACCATAATCGATCGAAATATTTTTGCACTGCGCATAGGCCTGATTAACAAAATAACGCTCCTGGTCGGTAAAGTAATTAACAATCCCTTCCTCAAAAACCTCGGCTATGTCCGGCAAAAAGTTTTCAAAGGATTTGACAATAGCGTTTACATTCCAGATAAATATGCCGGCATTCCATAGAAACTCCCCACTTTCATAAAATTTTACTGCCAACTCATAGGCTGGCTTTTCTGTGAAAGTTTTTACTTTTTTAAGTCTTTCGTCGCCAGGGAGGTACTGAATATAGCCATATCCGGTTTCGGGGCGCGTAGGTTGAATGCCGAGCGTAATAAGCTTGTCCGAGTCAGAGGCCTCCTCCATCGCTATTTTTATGGCATTGACAAATACATCTTCTTTAAATATAGCATGGTCAGATGGGGTGACTACGGTGATGGCGTCAGGATTTTGCTTTCGTATTTTGTAGCTGGCATAAGCAATACACGGGGCTGTGTTTCTTCGGTAAGGCTCAAGCAATATTTGGTCAGATGTCAGTTCCGGCAATTGTTCTTTTACAAGGTTTTCATAATTCCGGCTGGTTACTATGTAAATATTTTCTACCGGGCAAATGTTTAAAAACCTTTCATAAGTCAGTCTTAAAAGCGAGCTCCCGGTACCTAATACATCTAAAAACTGCTTGGGAAACTTGTCCCGGCTATAGGGCCAAAAACGGCTGCCGATACCACCAGCCATAATTACTGCATAATAATTTTTCATTTCACATTACCGATTGTTTTTTAAACCATAGAAATCTTTAACCGTGAAGGGCAATATTGAAAAGAGGGTGGTATTTTCTAAATTAAAATCCGGGAATCACCCCTATCACCTCTTAAACAATCCCTTCTTTGAGAATATCATGCAAATGGATAAATCCTATGACGCCGCCTTGTTCTTCCACGATCAGTTGGGTGATATTTTTGTTTTGCATGATATTAAGTGCCCTTATTGCATATGCGTTTTTGTCGATAGTGACCGGATTTTGAGTCATTATATCACTGGCCTGTATATTACCAATTTCTATGTTTTTTTCCAACATTCTTCTGAGATCCCCATCTGTGATGATGCCAATCAGCTTTGTATCGGGGCCAACCACCGCTGTGGCCCCTAGTCTTTTGCCCGAAATTTCTATGATAATATCCTTTATGGGTGCATCGTGTTGTACCACCGGCACCTGATTGCCAGGGTATATGTCGTTTACTTTCAGGTACAGTTTTTTCCCCAGGGCTCCTCCCGGGTGATAACGGGCAAAATCCTCGTCAGAAAATCCCCGGGCTTTAAGCAGGCATATCGCCAGCGCATCGCCTAACGCCAGGTGTGCAGTGGTGCTGGTGGTAGGGGCGAGGTTGTTGGGGCAGGCTTCGGAATCCACGGTTGCATTGAGCACAAAATCGGCATGCTCTGCCAGAAAGGAATGCGTATTGCTCACAAGGGCAATGAGCCTGGCTCCGGTTCTTTTGAGTAACGGAACCAATACTTTTACTTCGGGCGTGTTACCGCTTTTTGAAATGCAAATAACAAGATCATTATCCTGTACCATGCCCAAATCTCCGTGGATAGCGTCTGCTGCATGCATAAAAAGGGCCGGTGTGCCCGTAGAATTAAAAGTAGCAACAATCTTGCTGGCGATGATAGCACTTTTTCCGACGCCGGTGACTACCACTCTTCCGTTACTGGCCAGAATTTCTGCAACACATAACTCAAAATCTTCGTTTAAATAATCGACTAATTTTTCAACCGCTTTAGCCTCATTTAATAATACTTCTTTAGCGGTATATTTAATATTTTTTGCTATCTTCAAAATGTGCAAGCTTCTTTTTATTTTTGCCGTAAAGATAAACAATTCAACAATTATTATAAGAAATAAAGTTAATTCAAGGTGGAAGCACAGTTGGATCAATTAAAAGATAAGCTTAAAGACGTATTTGGATACGGACACTTCAGAGGAACCCAGGAAGCCATTATTCATAACATCCTTAATGGTAAAAATACATTCGTAATTATGCCGACAGGCGCCGGTAAATCGTTGTGTTATCAATTACCTGCAGTTATGATGGAGGGTACTGCCATAGTCATCTCACCCTTGATCGCCCTGATGAAAAATCAGGTAGATCAACTCATCGCTTTGGGGGTTAATGCCCAGTTCTTAAATTCAACGCTGACCAAAGCTGAAATGACCAGGGTCAAAAATGACACCTTGGAAGGAAAGGTCAAGCTGCTCTATGTCGCCCCCGAATCCCTGACCAAGGAAGATAACGTTGATTTTCTGAGAAAAGCCAACATATCATTTGCTGCCATCGACGAGGCCCACTGCATCTCGGAATGGGGTCATGACTTCCGTCCGGAATACAGAAGGATAAAATCCATTATTCAGCAACTGGGTGAGTTACCAATCATCGCCCTCACTGCTACGGCTACACCAAAGGTACAGCTTGATATACAGAAAAACCTGCAGATGGAAAATGCGGACGTGTTTAAATCATCATTTAACCGCACCAACCTGTACTATGAGGTAAGACCAAAGCAAAATACGAAAAAGCAACTGATAAAATTTATTAAAAACCACAAAGGCAAATCAGGTATTGTCTATTGTTTAAGCAGGAAGAAGGTGGAAGAAATTGCCAATCTTCTTAAAATCAACGATATCAATGCCGCCCCCTACCATGCAGGTCTCGAAGCTGCTGTCAGGATGAAAAACCAGGATGACTTCCTCAATGAAGAGGTAGATGTTATTGTGGCCACCATCGCCTTCGGTATGGGTATTGACAAGCCTGATGTACGATTTGTAGTGCACTATGACACCCCCAAGTCCCTGGAGGGATATTATCAGGAAACGGGAAGAGCCGGAAGAGATGGCCTGGAAGGTGAATGTATCATGTTTTATAGTTATAATGACATTATAAAACTTGAAAAATTCAGCAAAGATAAACCCGTCACGGAAAGGGAAAATGCCAAAATCCTTTTGGATGAGATGGTTTCATACGCTGAATCTTCCGTTTGCAGAAGGAAACAACTGTTGCACTATTTCGGTGAGGAATACGATGAGAAGAATTGCAAGGAAAGTGGCAAATGCGATGCCTGTTTAAAACCCAGGGAAAAATTCGAAGGTCAGGATTATGTATTGAAGGCGCTCCAGGCGGCAGAACAAACGGGCGAACGTTTCGGAATAAACCATCTGGCCAATGTGCTGATCGGATCTGAAAATCAATATACCAAGAGTTATAGCCATGATCAACTCCCTGTATTTGGTTCAGGGAAAGATGAGTGCGATAAATTCTGGGCTTCCGTGTTAAGGCAAACGATGCTAAATGAGCTCTTGGAAAAAGATATTGACAATGTCGGGGTTTTGAAAATATCTGTAAAAGGCAGGTCATTTCTGGAAGATCCATACAAACTCATATTGTCGAAAGATATCGACTACAGTGACCTGGGTGAGGAAGAAGAGCCTGAAAGGGAAGTGATTAACTCCAAGGCCTATGATGAAAGCCTTTTTGAACTGCTCAAAGGATTGAGAAAAAAGGTCGCCAAGGAAAAAAACCTTCCCCCCTATGTAATCTTTCAGGATCCATCCTTGGAAGAAATGGCAACGATATATCCGACAACCAAAGAGGAACTTGCCCAGATAAATGGGGTAGGAATGGGTAAAGTGGCAAAATTCGGGAAGTATTTCATTGATCTCATTAATAAGTATGTCGATGAGAACGAAATTGAAACCGCCTCAGATGTGGTAGTAAAATCTACTGTAAACAAATCCAAAACCAAGATATACATCATTCAGCAAATCGACAGAAAGGTGGAGCTGGAAGAAATTGCCGAATCAAAAGGCATCACCATGGAAGAGCTCATCGATGAAATTGAACACATATGCTACTCAGGTACAAAACTAAACCTGGATTACTACATTGATCAAACCATGGATCACGAGCGGCAGGAGGATATATATGATTATTTTATGAATGCCGAAACCGACAATATCAATGTCGCCATGCAGGAGCTGAAAGATGAAGACTACGCGGAAGAGGAGCTGAGAATTATGCGTATCAAATTCCTCTCTGAATTTGCCAATTGACGGGTCCCAATCAATTGCCTGATTAACTTGCAAATTCTTTTTATTAAAGTATTTTTGGCGAGGTTTTATTTCAGTCCTGTTATTATGCATATACTTATCATCGGTTCCGGAGGCAGGGAACACGCCTTATCCTGGAAAATAAGACAAAGTCAAAAATGTGAAAATCTATTTATTTTGCCCGGAAATGCAGGCACCTCTGCTATCGGTCGCAACGTAGACATAGCTATTGACGATTTTGAACGGATAGGGGAATTTGTATTGGAAAACGACATAGCTATGATGGTAATCGGACCTGAAGCGCCGTTGGTAAAAGGAATCGCAGACTATTTTAAAGCAACACAAGAGCTAAGCCATATCAGGATAATTGGCCCGGGGAAAAATGGTGCACAATTGGAAGGAAGTAAGGACTTTGCCAAAGATTTCATGCAAAAATATGGAATACCGACGGCCGGTTTTAAGACATTCACAAAAGCATCACTGGATGAGGGGCTACGTTACCTGGAAGACTTATCATTGCCTATTGTGCTAAAGGCCGATGGCCTTGCTGCGGGCAAAGGCGTAATCATTGCCCAAAGCAGGGAGGAGGCCTCCGGGGTTTTGACTGAAATGCTGGTTGAGAAAAAATTTGGGGAAGCCAGTGCCAAGGTGGTGATTGAAGCGTTTCTATCGGGCATCGAATTATCCGTTTTTGTTTTAACGGATGGAGAGGATTATGTGATCCTGCCTGAGGCCAAAGATTATAAAAGAATAGGGGATAATGATTCCGGGCCCAATACCGGTGGTATGGGGGCCGTTTCACCGGTGCCGTTTGCCAATCATGAATTTATGGGAAAGGTGGAAAAAAGAATCATACAGCCAACCATTGCCGGGCTTAAGAAGGACGGAGTTGATTACTGCGGGTTCATTTTTATTGGATTAATGAATGTGGGGGGGGATCCTTATGTGATTGAATACAATGTAAGAATGGGTGATCCTGAGACACAAGCCGTTTTACCCCGTATCGAAAATGATCTGGTTGATCTGTTGGAGGCAGCCGCAGACAAAAAACTGAAAAACCAAAACATCAAAATAAATCCTAAAACAGCAACTACAGTAGTATTGGTTTCCGGTGGCTACCCGGGTGCCTATGAAAAAGGTTTTCCGATAACCGGCGCGGATGGCATTCAGGAAACAACCGTTTTTCATGCCGGTACGAGGTTAGGGAAAGAAAACCAGGTGCTTACCCACGGGGGACGGGTGCTGGCCATTACAGGCATGGGGGAAACCGTTCAGGAAAGTCTTGAGAAAACTTACAGGGATGTAAACAAAATTAGCTGGGAAAAAGTGAATTTCAGAAAGGATATAGGACAGGATATACTCAGAATCAGCAATTAAAGGAGACAATCCATGTTTGAACTTTTAATTGCTGTGAATTTGAAATTGATTTTTTTTACAACTAACTTTAGGATAGTTATAAAGTTTTGAACCAACCTTTTTCCCTGACCGGAAAAAGTATAAATATATACAGGAAGTAATGTCGGGTTGTAAATCATGCGGCAGTAATGCCTCGGTAGCCGGTTGTAAAAATAATGGGGGTTGCCTTACCGGCGGGTGTAACAAAATGAATGTATTTGATTGGCTTTCTAACATGGAAATGCCAGTGACGAGTAGCTTTGATGTTGTAGAAGTCAGATTCAAAGGAGGCAGAAAGGATTTCTTCAGGAATACCGATAAACTGGATATTACCACAGGAGACCCGGTGGTGGTAGATGTTCCGAATGGCCACCATATAGGTTATGTTTCCTTGCAGGGGGAATTGGTCAGGTTACAAATGCAACGCAAGAAGATAGTAAACAACGAAGATATCCGGAAAGTGTATCGGTTAGCAACCGATAAAGATCTCCAGAAATTTGAAGAAGTTAAAAAAAGGGAAATGCCCACGCTCTATCGCACGCGTGAAATTATCCAGAAACACGACCTGTCGATGAAATTATCCGATATTGAATATCAAGCGGATAATACCAAAGCGACTTTTTATTATTCAGCCGATGATCGGGTGGATTTCAGGGAACTGATAAAGGTACTGGCAGGTGAGTTTAAGATCAGGGTGGAAATGAGACAAATCAGCTTAAGGCAAGAGGCCGGAAGGTTGGGGGGGATTGGTTCCTGCGGCAGGGAATTATGCTGCTCTACCTGGCTCGGTGAATTCAAAAGCGTCTCTACTACCGCTGCCCGCTATCAAAACCTCTCGCTCAATCCCAGCAAATTGTCAGGTCAGTGCGGAAGGCTTAAGTGCTGCCTGAATTACGAACTGGAGACATATATGGAAGCATTGGAAGATATCCCGGAATTGGAGAAGCCCCTGCTGACTGAAAAAGGTGATGCTAAACTGCAAAAAACCGATATTTTCAGAAAAATAATGTGGTTCGGTTATGAAAATGAAAATTCCTGGCACGCTGTGCCCGCTACCAGGGTAGCTGAAATAATCAAGTTTAACCAACAGGGCAAAAAACCATTTTCGCTGTTGGAAAATAAAGAGACCAACAATATTGAAGAGGCACAACTTAATAGTGACCTGGTAAAAATGGACAAGAAATTCAATCAGAAATCAAAAAAGAAAAAAAAGAAACGGCAAAGCCGAAAAAGAGGAAAGAATCGCCCTCAATAGATTAAATATGCAGTTCAGGTTAATTATTTTCACTTCATTCATTTCACTTTTTCTTTTATGGGGATGTAACAGCCAAATGGTTTTTGAGCAGAACATCGATATTGAGAACCGGAAATGGCCCAAAGATGATATCAAGCGTTTTGACTTCGAGATTACCGATACCAGCCAACCCTACAACATTTATTACAACATCCGGAGCTCCGTAGCATTCCCTTTTCACAACCTGTATCTAACCTACTCGCTGGAAGATACCAATGGCAACAAGCTATTATCTGAATTGCAAAATATGAATATTTTTGACGAAAAAACCGGCAGGCCACTGGGAAATGGCCTGGGAGATATTTTTGATTTACAGGTGTTATCTGTTGAGAACTATTCATTTGACCAGCCCGGTAAATACACGTTCACCATTCAACAATTTATGAGAAGGGATACATTACCTGAAATCCTGGCCATAGGCATCCGGGTTAAGCGGGTCGATAATGAATAGTTGGCAGCTATTCTTCCAGACGGTTGAAAAAACGCATCAGTTTTTCTTTCATGCCTTCTCTGTTTTGCCAGAATTGACGGCTTGTAAAGGAAATAAACTTCCAGTTTTTGCTAAGCAGGGTAAAAGGCCTGTAAACATGTGGTTCTTTCACCGAAATGCTTTGGTGATAAATATCATCATCGGTGAGCACCAGCCCTTTGTAATACTGCCCTTCCTTCACTGACAAATCGGTAAACGGTAACTCGTTGGCCAGTTCATACCTGTCATCCATTCCGGCGGCTATCTCATTTATTTTTGATTTCAGAAACCAGTTAATATGATAGGCCTTGGTGGCTCTTGGCTGTGGCGTGAAATTACCTTCAGAGACATCCTTGGCAAACTGCAGGTATTTTTTAAGCAATCTCGGACCTTCATTTTTGCTGTCATCTACTTTTAACTGTGATGGCAACAAGCTACTGACAATATAAATCTTTTCCCTGGCCCTGGTAATGGCCACATTTAACCTGTTCTCGCCCCCTGTGGCATTCAGGCTACCAAATTGCATAATGATTTTACCTCTTTCATCAGGGCCATAGGCGGTTGAAAAAATAATGATATCTTTTTCATCGCCCTGTACGTTTTCAATGTTTTTAACAAAAAAAGACTCCGGTAAAGACCAACCTTCATTGCTAGCGGCATTATCCAACAAGTCCAGTATGTGCTCTTGTTGTTTTATGTTAAAAGTCACTACCCCAATTTCCTTTTCCGGATGATCCTTTATAAATTCCCGTACAAGCCCGACCACTTTTTGACCTTCGATATCATTAATATTGTTTTTCCAGATACCCGCTACTTTTATGTAATGTATGGGTGGCTCGGGGTAGTTAATATCTTTAAAATCAGGGAGTAGTTTTAAATTGCCATCATAAAAATACCGGTTTGAAAAATCGATAAGATCCAAAGACTTGCTCCGGTAATGTCCCTGCAACTGTAACTGCATTAAATGTTTTGCCGATAGTTCCAACAGGGAGTCCAGCTCCAGTTCAGCCAATTCCTCCTCTTCCTCCTCCCACCTGACTTTATATAAATCATTGGGCCTTAACTGCTTATCATCACCTGCCACTACAATCTGCTTGCCCCGGTACATGGCTGGAATTCCTTTTTCTGCAAAGCATTGAGATGCTTCGTCAAATATTACAAGATCAAAAAACTCTTCCATGGGAAACAACGCTGAAACCGACTCTGGCGAGGACATCCAGCAAGGCACTAACCTGAACAATTCATCGGAAAAATTGGCAATAACCTTACGAATAGGCCAGATTTTCCGCTTTTTAGTAACCTGGTGATATAACTCCTTATAGGTAATCATGTTGTTCAGCCGGTTGTATTGCGCATCCTCATAGGTAATTTCCCGGGTTTTCAGCAAAAGAATATCTTTGCTGATAATGAGTTTTTCCGCTACATTTTCCTGCATTTCCAGCTCCATCTGCTCAAATTTCAGGGAAGATACTGATCTCAGAATAGGATATTTGGTTTCAATATGATCAAGCCAGGTTAACCGCAGGCTATTGTCAAAAAGTGCCAGCAATTCATCCAACTGCGGGCTCTCACTTGACTCAAGTAGTTTATTAATCACCTGCCGCTCATGGTTTTCAAGGTTCGCACTCAATTGATCGAATTCGCAAATAGAATCAAAGTCTGCTTTTAACGATTTATCCAATAAATCTATGTGATCGGAATTTTCCAGAATATGATTTATCTGAAATGGTGTCAGATATTCAAGCCAGGTTTGTTTTCTTTCCACAACCTTTTTGAACAAATCCAGCAATGCTTCCATTCCGGATTTTAGGTCCGGATAATCCAGCTTCAGCACATTAAAATAGGCTTTAAAGTTTCTCAGTGAAACAAAGGCCAGTTTGGAGGCCAAAGCCGATTTTTGATCGTAAAACCAGGACTGAAAATCTGCCTTTCTGAACCCTTCGGGCAAATCTATCAACCACTCGCATGCTATCAGCTTACTTAAATTATGCTCAAAATTTAAGCGGTTATCCACTTTTTCGATCAATTTGCTGAATGATTTTTTGTCACTGGATATATCATTGGCAACAATAACCCTTTTGATCCAAAACTTGTCTTTCGAAAATAATTGCCAATGCAAAGACCGGAAAAGGTTTTTCCTGCTGGCAATGGCCCGCTGCAATACCTCCTGAAATCTGCCTAATTCAGAGGCTTTCAAACTGATCTCCGGCCCCTCCCCCTTAAAACAATCCAACAATACCCGCTCTGTGTTGGTAAGCCATAAAAGATCCGTCTCCACCTTATCCACAGCCATCATCTGACGAAAGTACTTGTACACTTTCTCAGACTTCAAAGTATCGATAAGCTTATGGATCTCTTTTTCTTTATACAAGGCCGCCTCACAATCCTCTATTTTTAATTCACTGTTGACAATACCGGTAGCTTCTTTGGAGATTTCTTCCTGAAATTTTGGTATTTCATTGAGGATGCTGCTTATTTTTTTTAAATCAGCAATGCCAAAGTCTTTAAAGCTTTTCCGGCCATACCATGGGTGGCCCAACCGGTCAAACTCAAGGGCATAGCTAAAGTAGTTTCTGAATTTTCTCAGTGTATCGTCGAGCGTATCAAACTTAAAAAAGCGGTATTCCTGTTTCAGGTTGATAGTTTCCTCTACCAGTTCGCAGGTCAGGTATAATTCTTTTGCCGATATACCGCACTCTGCTTCATCGAACAAAGCAAATTTGTATTCCTCAAACTCTTCACTGATCTGATCGATCCTTCGGCTGCTCTGAAGAAATTTTCTTTCCATTTGAATCGAATCCAGGCTGTTGTTTTTCAATTTGTACTCGTACAATTTATCTACCTGGCCGGCGATTTGCGCGTATATGTCACGACGGTCATTTTTGAAATCATGAACCAAAGCGACAAAGTCTGCCAAATCCTTTTCCTTCAACCGCCTGTATACTACATCTAAAGCGGCCCTTTTCTGACAAACCATCAAAACCTTTTTGCCCCGGGCGATAAAATCAGATATGAGATTACATATTAATTGCGATTTGCCGGTGCCTGGCGGGCCTTGAATAACCACAGAGTTCCCTTTTTTAACGGCCTTCAATGCATTTTCCTGATAGGCATCCAGACGGTAGGGGGTAAAGGTCTGTTCTTCTTTTACCTTATCCAAAAACCTGTAAACATCAGCGTACCCCGCTTTTTGGTCAGGTGCATCCTCGGTTGATCTTTTACTAAAGAATTCTTCCAGATCAGGTACATAAGGCCTTTCGATTAAATCCAGATAATCAGGCACAATATAAGAACCGGCTTGGGGAAAAATGCCCAGAACAGCCTCGGGAAATAACGTTAGCCTTCCATTTTTCTGCTGTACCTCAAAATCCCTCTTTTTGAAGATTTCAAATGATGAAAGCTGATCCGCAAAGTTTTCCTGATTGAAGTTTATTTCCAGATTGCTTTCTTGTAACAGTCGATACAAGGACGTCCTGAATTCCCTGCTATCCTCAAATCCTTCTTCAAAATTATATTCTATTAATGTTTCATCCAGCTTCACCTTGTTGTAATAAGCATAAGCCAGAATAAAACTTTTATTAAAAGTAACATTGACTTCGCTCCGTGATGATAATATCCATTTCCCTTGTTTTAACTCCAGGGTAACCGGAAAAAATATCAGTGGCGCACGAACGGGTGTTCCATCTTTAAATTTACCTCGTACAAATGGCCAGGCTATATACAAATCTTTTGCTCCGCGCTCCTCGTATATGAATTTTTCAGTCCGGTCAATTTTCTTTAGTTGATGGCTGATCATATTGGTAGGTTCATGACGGCTATCAGACTCCTGGCATATGTTAATCTTTGGCTTTTGTGTCAACAGGGATTCAATAATCCCAAATGAAGGGGCATTATTGATAAAATCCAGTTCATGTAAATCCAAAAAATGGTTATTTACCAATCGCAACAGAAACAGTGACCTGTTGTTGGTCGATAAATTAGTAAGTTTTCTCAAATAAGATTGCAGAATACGTCTCATGAATATTTTACTCCTTATTTGTATTTATTTAACCTTTTTATAACTAAGAATATTAACGAATATTTTATAAAGTAAGATAGGGTTTCAGTTTGTCGTAATCATGCTTCCCGATGATATGAATATTCATGAGTTGTTCCAGGTTCTTAAATGCTCCGTGTTGCGATCTGTATTTTATCATTTGGTTTGCCAGCTTCCCGGTGATATAAGGATGTACACTAAGTTCATCGGCATTGGCATGGTTTATATTAATTAGTTCGGGCCGAAAATCATTTTCCACATAACCTCGTTCCTGCAACACTTCCTTTATTTCTACGGATAACCCATAAACCTCCTCAACCTGTTCAATGGCTACAAACCCTCCTAATCTGTTTCTAAACTTTACAATACGTACGGATAACGTAGGTCCGATACCTCGAATCGACCTTAACTGTTCCTCATCAACCCGATTGATATCAAAATGATAATTTAAAACTTTATCGGAAAACTCATGTTTTTTTTCGATGATTTCCGGCCTTTCTTCTTTGTATTGATAGTCGTTAGGTAAGTCAATGTAACCCTTTAACCGGTTAAATTGAGCTTCTGTAAGGCCATAAATCTTTTTGAAATCTTTTTTTACCTTGAAGTGCCCCCCTTTTTTGCGATAATTTATGATCCTGCCTGCAACTTTGGGGGTCAACCCAAGAGCCAGCATTTCCTCATAGCTGACAAGATTGGGATTGAACCGGGTGAGCTCAACGCTCCCGGTTGCTTTTTTATTATACTTTGCCTGTTCCCGCGAAACAATTTTTTCTTCCATTAATGCAACTAAACTATCCAGTTGTTTTGTTTTAACGGTGATGTCAGTGGTATTTTGGTTGATAAAAATCTTTAAAAACGCTGGCAGGGTCAGTACAATGGGGAATAGCATGACTAAAACCATGAAACCTTTGGTTTCAGTTCCGGAAAAACCAAAGTACTTTCTGATCCGGGATTTCAATTGCTTTATCATAAAAATTCTAAATTAAAGTTTTTATCAAAGAATTGAAACCTGAAACAGGCTTATTCCTATGGATGTGATAAATGATCAAAATCATTTTTATATCAAAAATATTGTTTTAAATCGAGTTAATTCTATTTAAAACTGTTATAAATTAATACTTAGCGTAAGGCTTTGTTTCATTTTGATACTATATCGTTTATTTTTGTGAGTTGTTAATGAGTATTATGCAATTTAATTTCAGAGTAGTTACTATCTCTCATAAAACCGCACCGATAGCGGTAAGGGAATTGATGGCCCTGAATCATGATCAGGTCAATAAATTGCTTTTATACTTTAAGGAATTCGGAGATGTTTCAGAAGCGCTAATTCTCTCCACATGCAATCGCACTGAGATATATTATCAGGCGATCGGCAATAAAAGCAAGAAAATCATCAAACTCATTGGTATTGAGAATGGGATAGAAAAGATCGGAAAATATCAAAAGTATTTTGTTGATATAGATAATCATCAGCAATCTGTTCAGCATCTCTTTCGCGTGGCGATAGGGTTGGAAGCCCAGGTGGTCGGGGACCTGCAAATCTCTAACCAGGTTAAAAGGGCTTATCAGTCAAGTGCGGATGCAGGTTTAGCGGGTCCTTTTTTACACAGGTTAATGCACACCACTTTTTTCACTAACAAAAAAGTGGTACAGGAGACAACCTTCCGCGATGGCGCTGCTTCAGTATCCTATGTAGCAGCGGATATGGTAAAGGATCTGGCAGCAGAGATCATCAATCCAAATATTTTAATACTGGGGGTTGGTGAAATCGGGGCAGATGTATGCCGTAACCTTGCCGATGCAGGCCTCCAAAATGTTTTTATTGCCAACAGAACAGCCCATAAAGCAGAAAAGCTGGCTGCCGAGTGCGGATTCGATACAATCCCATTCGATGAAGCAGTATCCCAACTTATCCATACCGATGTAATAATTTCGTCTATCGCTTCCGAACAGCCTTTTATCTCTGCAAAAATGGTCAAAAACCTGAATATTCAGGGACACAAGTACTTTTTTGATCTATCGGTACCCCGCAGCATTGAAGATGAGGTGGATGAGCTACCCGGAGCATTACTTTATAATATCGATGATATAAAATCCAAAGCCAACGCAGCATTGGAAAAAAGGATGAAGGCCATCCCCAGGGTAAAGGAGATTATCGAGGAGTCTATCACCGAATTTTCTACATGGTCCAGCGAAATGGTAGTGTCCCCAACCATTAATAAATTAAAAGATGCCCTGGAAGAAATACGACAGGAGGAAGTAGCCCGCTATTTGAAGGGGACGGATCTGCAACAGGCCAAGATGGTCGATAAGTTGACTAAAAGTATCATGCAGAAAATTATTAAACTTCCGGTTTTACAATTGAAGGCCGCCTGTAAAAGAGGAGAAGCAGAGACGTTAATTGACGTGCTAAGCGATTTGTTTGACCTGGAAAAATCACCTTCCGACAAACAGGATAAGAAAAGTCTGTCTGCATAATTGCCTGTTTTTTAACCTCTTCTTTCCATGGTTTAATAAATATTCGCTATTTACCGAAATTGTAAGAATTTCAGCAAAGTCATAGAAAACTATATCAGATAAACTTTCTATATTGCTTTCATATACATTTATACATTAGCACGGTTGGAAACAAGGGACTTATTTTTTAAGATAATAGTGCTGTATTTTGGGTGTCTGGGGATCAGCTTTTTAGCATACAACCAAACTACAAACGATACTTTTTTATATGAATCTCACAAAGCGCCGGAAAGTCCTGCTGTCATTGATCTAACTGATGGTTATAAAATTATTGTTGAGAACAATTTGCACACCATTACAGATGAAAATGGCAGGCATGTAACTGCTGTTGGTTATCAACAAGTGGGATGGGTAAATGGTTCTTATACACCGGTAAATGGTTATATAGGTTACAAAAATAACGACTTGTGGGGCTTGCTGCATCTCAAATCAACTAAAGTCACCTCTGCCAACTATACATCTGTCATTCCATATGGCGAAAACCTGGTAGTAGCCAGTAAAAGAGGGGTGAAAACTGTACAGAGAAGCTATGGTGTAATCAACACCAACGAAAAGGTGGTAATCTCTTTTAAATATAATTTCTTAACACCTGCAGGGGTTCGACTCATTGCAGCCAAACCGGTTGATAATAAAAACAAATATGGTCTTATCAGCAAAAAGGAGGGTGTGATTATCCCGTTTGTCTATGATAAAATATCTGCACTGGTGGGTGGACAATTGAGTGTGGTTAATAATGAAAACAAAACAGCATTGTTTTCAAATGATGGTATTCAGCTTACACCTTTTGCATATGATTCCATTTTAGTGTTGGATAAAAATTTACATTTAATCGATAAAAATGGCAAAAAAGGTGTTATCGACACCCACGGAAAAGTCTTGGTAAACCCTACCTATAAAAAAATTGCCAGAAAAGAAGATGGGAACCTGCAGGGACTGCCTTTTTCGGGGTGGGATTTGCTGACCGCGGAAAATCAATTGTTGCAACACCTTGCATATGACACCTTAAAAGCCATCAACCGTTCTTTGTTGAAGGCGACAATAGGACAGTATGAATACATCATCGACCACAGAGATCACCCTGTAATCCAATTGGGAAAAAGAAAATTTGGGGAGTTTAGAAACGGTTTTGCTACTTTTAAAGAAGAGGGTAAGTACGGGGCGATTGCCAATTACAGCGAAATAGTCATTCCGGCTATTTATGATTCCATTATCCAATACAGGGATTTTTTTGTTACCAGAAGGCAGGTTTCTCAGGATGATGAATGGGCCATTTTTAACAGCAAAGGACAGAAAATCAACAAAATAAGTTATGATCAAATCGGCGAATGGAGTGACGGGTATTTCAGTGTTAAAAAAAACGGTGTGTGGGGATTTGTCAATGAATACGGTCATGAAGTCATCAAGGCTAAATATGACGCTGTTTTCAACTTCAATGAGGGTATTGCCGTGGTTCATCACAAAAAGAAACATGCTGTTATTGATAAATTCGGGCGATATATAGTGCCACCGAATTTTCACAGGGTCGAGATCATCAATCCTAATGTTTTTGTGGTTAAATCTCATTTTATTTTTGCTATCTATAAAAGAGGAGTAGGTGGAATTTACCAGGGCTATTATCCCCTTTACGGAGAAAATGGTTTTATCATTGAAAAAACCAACTCCGGCAAGGTAGGATTGTTTGATCCAAGAGGCCAAAGAATTTTAACCAGTGAATACGATGATATAAAAGTAGCTGTGGGAGGCAGGCTGCATGTGTTTGGAAAAGATGGGAAAAAGGGCTTACTCAAACGGGCAGGTGGAATATTAATCGGTTTGGAAGACGGGCTCGAGGAAGTTCAACTCGCCAGCGAGGACTTTATAGGCGTTCGGATTAACAAAAAATACGGTTTTATTGATTTTAATGGAAAATTGAGAGTGGCCAATCGTTATGATTCAATTGGTGAATTCAGTGAAAGTATGGCACCCATCAATCTACTGGGAAGATGGGGATACATTGATAAAATAGAAAGACTGAAGATTCAACCTAAATATCAGAAAGCTGGCAGTTTTAAGAATGAAACTGCGGTAGTTGGCAAAAATAACCGTTATGGGATCATCAACAAAAGCGGACAGGAGTTAGTGAAGCTTACCTACGATAAAATAGCCAGAAATTCATTCGGAAATTATCTTACTTATTTACGAAATAAAGCAGGGCTTGTAAGTAATAACGGCTATGAGGTTATCTTTCCAAAGTATGAATCGGTAACTGATCTGGGAAATGGATATTTTATCGTGGGCAATTATGGCAAATTCGGACTAATCAATGAAAAGGGGGCAGGGACAATCCCTGTCAAGTATAAAAAACTACAATACGATAAAGCCAGTGATCTTTTTTTTGGATTAAAGGCCGTAGATTGGGAAAATGTTACTATTAATGAATAAAAAATAAGCCCTGACAAAGGGGAGTCAGGGCTCAAAAGCTTTAATCTTTCCTTTTAGGGTTAATCATTTTGCTTTGGTTTGTCCCCTTTCCCGGGGGTCTTTTTGGTACCTTCGCCTGATATGGACTCTCTCATACCGGTATCGGCTTTAATATTTTCCAGTTTATAATAGTCCATTACGCCCAGGTTACCTGATCTGAATGCTTCTGACATGGCTATTGGAATTTCAGCCTCTGCAAGAATAACCTTGGCCCGGGCCTCTTGTGACTTGGCTTTCATTTCCTGCTCACTGGCAACAGCCATGGCCCTTCGCTCCTCTGCCTTGGCCTCGGCAACTTTTAAATCGGCATTGGCCTGATCAATTTGTAGTTTAGCGCCAATATTAGCCCCTACATCCACATCAGCGATATCAATGGAAAGGATTTCAAAAGCCGTCCCGGCATCCAATCCTCTCTGCAGCACAAGCTTTGAGATTTTATCCGGATTTTCCAGTACCTCTTTATGTGTGGTCGCTGATCCAATGGAGGTAACAATCCCTTCGCCTACCCTGGCCAAAATAGTGTCTTCACCGGCTCCTCCGACCAACTGCTGAATATTGGCCCTAACAGTTACCCTGGCAATCGCTATCAGTTGTATACCATCCGCGGCCACAGCAGCCACTTTTGGCGTGGTAATCACTTTGGGGTTCACTGAAATCTGAACTGCTTCAAATACATCCCGGCCAGCCAGGTCTATCGCAGTAGCCTGTTTGAAGCCCAGGTTGATGTTGGCTTTGTCTGCTGAAATCAATGCCTTGATAACTGATGGTACATGGCCCCCTGCCAAATAATGAGTCTCCAGCTCTCTGGTGCTGACTTCCAGCCCCGCTTTTCTAGCCGTGATCAATGAGTTGACAATCACGCTGGGAGGAACTTTACGAATACGCATAGCCACCAGTTCCAGCAGACCTACCCTGACGCCGGAAAAGATAGCAGTAATCCATAAATTCAGGGGCACAAAATAAAGAAATATGAAAAATACAATTATTACCGCTATGATAATAAGAATGTATGAAAAGCCACCGTCCATATTATTCGTTTGATTTTATAGGTTCAACAATTATTTTATTTTTATCAATTTTTATTACTTTAACTTTTTCACCTGCATCCACATAATTCCCATTGGTTTTCACTTCAAAAACCTTGTCGTTAATTTCAGCTTTACCAATAGGTTTCAAAGAGGAAAGCGCCACTCCTTCATCTCCTTCCTGCGTGGTAATCTCAATATGCTCATTAAATTTGCTTGAGATCTGGTCTTTTAAGGCAAATTTTTTCCATACCCCTGTTCTAAAACTGATCAAAAGTGCGATCAAGGCGACAGCTCCGGTAGCCACTAATATAAGAGTTCCTGTATTATTGCCGAAATTCGAAAAGCTAAGGTAAACACCGACCCCGGCTAATACTATTCCCAGGATTCCAACAATGGTAGTTCCCGGGACAAAAATTACTTCAACAATGATTAATCCAAGTCCAAGTAGGATTAATCCTATAATGACTAACCAAGTGATCATAAAGGAAGTTAAGAAAAATTAAGGTACAAAATATTTATTATTTTGATAAATAAAAACTATATCAATATGCTCTGGCAAAATACACCCGTTGTTTGGAAGGATTGCCACTATATACACATTTGCCTTCTTCCAATTTCCCATCTAACGGAATGCACCGGATGGTTGCCTTGGTTTCTTCTTTGATCTTTTGCTCCGTCATGGCATTGCCATCCCAATGGGCATAAATAAACCCTCCCTTTTGTTCCAAAACCTCTTTAAAATCTTCGTAGGTATCGACTTTCGTAATATGTTCATCTCTGAATAGCCTGGCTTTTTCGAACAAGCTCTTTTGAATATCTATCAACAGCTTTTCAATGTATTCCTCCAAAGCATCCATAGAAACCACCTCTTTGCTCAGGTTATCCCGTCTTGCTATCTCCACAGTATTGTTTTCAAGATCCCTGGGACCAATGGCCACTCTGACAGGCACGCCTTTCAATTCATATGCTGCAAACTTCCAACCTGGCTTATGAGTCGTTCTGTCGTCCAGTCTTACTGTGATACCTTTTCCTCTCAATTTAGTGATAATTTGATTAGCTTTTTCGCGGAGGGCATTTAATTGATCGTCATTTTTAAATATCGGGACGATAATCACCTGATCCGAGGCCAGTTTTGGTGGCAATACCAAACCGTTATCATCAGAATGAACCATAATTAAAGCCCCCATAAGCCGGGTGGTCACCCCCCATGACGTTCCCCAAACAAAATCAAGTTTACCTGCCTGATTAGAAAATTTTACATCAAAAGCCCTGGCAAAATTTTGACCGAGAAAATGTGATGTTCCCGCCTGCAGCGCTTTACCATCCTGCATTAATGCCTCGATACAGTAGGTATCTACTGCACCGGCAAACTTCTCACTTTCTGTCTTTACTCCCTTGATTACTGGTACCGCCATATAATTTTCCACAAAATCCGTATATACATCAAGCATCCTGTTAGCTTCTTCCACTGCCTCCTGTTCAGTAGCATGAGCGGTGTGCCCTTCTTGCCACAAAAATTCTGTCGTCCGTAGAAAAAGTCTGGTTCGCATTTCCCAGCGTACTACATTAGCCCATTGATTGATTAACAATGGCAGATCCCGGTAAGACTGAATCCAGTTTTTGTACGTGCTCCAGATAACTGTCTCCGAAGTGGGTCTGACGATCAACTCTTCCTCCAGCTTCGCTTCGGGATCGACAATCAATCCCAGGCCACCCTCATCGTTTTTAAGCCGGTAATGAGTAACAACCGCACATTCCTTGGCAAAACCTTCTACATGATCTGCCTCCTGACTCAAATAGGACTTGGGAATAAACAAAGGAAAATAGGCATTGGTGTGCCCGGTTTCCTTAAACATTTTGTCTATGACAGATTGCATTTTCTCCCAGATAGAAAAACCGTAAGGTTTAATAATCATGCAGCCCCTGACAGGGGAATTTTCAGCCAGATCCGCCTTTTTTACCAATTCATTATACCATTGGGAATAATCATCTCCCATTTTAGGTAGGCCCTTACTCATTTTTTGGTATGAATTTTGTTTAATTTTTAAATGTGAAAAATATCGGCAAATATAAGTTTTACAGTTTATAATTAAGCCAAAATTCTAAATTTGTCGTATATTTAAATGTAAAGGTTCACTAAATTAGAAAGGGAAATCATGAAATCTTCAGTAATCACAAATTTAGTATTAGTCATATTCACCGCAGCGGGGTTCTGGTCATGCAGCCAAAACCAGTTTGCCCAGACATCTGAATATGATGATATGTATTTCACTGCAAGCGATCGCGGAGTCAAAAGGAGTGCGGCAGTTGCCAGTACCAGGTCTTCCGGCAGCCAGCAACAAGGTAAGCAATACCAGTACGAGGAAGATAGTTATTCAGCAAGGACATTAAATCCGGATTATGTGGCTAAATACCAAAGTGCTCCGGCAGATGAAGCTGAAACCGGTGAAGACGATACTGAATATTTCAAAGAAGATTACAACGAAGGTGAAAATTACCGCCCAAACAACTCTTATGATAACTTCAGGGTACCAAATGCCAGGGCTGGGGCATTTAATAATTTCAATACCTTTTATGATCCTTTCCATGACCCTTTCTTCAATCCGGGATTTGGCTTCAATGATCCCTTCATGCGTGGCTTTTACGGACCAGGATTCAACCGCTTCGGCTGGGGGCCGGGATTCAACCGCTTCGGCTGGGGGCCGGGATTCGGCATCGGGATGTCATTTGGCAGTCCCATTCATTGGAACCGGTGGAATAGATGGAACCGTTGGAACCGATTTTATGATCCCTTTTTCTATGACCCATTTAACGATCCCTTTTTCTATGATCCGTTTTTCGGACCTACTATGTTCAATGGAGGTTTCATAGGATTCAATGCCTTCAATCGAGGATGGTGGGGATTCAACCGTGGATTCAATAATGTATATGTAGTTAACAACAATGGTGAGTTTTACAACAGCGCCGGAAGAAGAATCAGCCAGGGTAGTCGTATCGGACGAACTACGACAGCAAGCACACCCGGCAGAAGCATTGAAAACAGTTCGCGAAGCCGTGTCAGAAGTGCGGCAAATAGTAGTGGCACCACCAGCAGGGTAAGCCGGAGAAATCCTACGACAAGAACACAGAATGAATATTACCGGTCGAGACCCTCAACTACCCGGTCCAGAAATGTAGCCAGGGCCAGGAGCTTAAGTCCTACCGGCAATACCAGCAGAAGTTATAGTCGCAATGATTACAGAACAAACAGCCGTAGTACAAGCCGGAGCGCTACGTATAACAGAAACACAAGCAGACCTTCTTCAAGCAGCATACGCTCCGGAAGACAGAGTAATTCAAGAACCGGAGGTAGTTATACTGCACCAAGAAGAAGTAGCTCCTCCTACCAGAGAAGCGCACCTTCAAGAAGCAGTTCCAGAACCCGGTCCAGTGGTTCAAGCTACGGACGCTCTTACGGCTCAAGTAGCAGAAGCAGCTATTCAAGAAGCAGCTCCTCCAGACCCAGCAGTTCAGGGTCAAGGAGTTCAAGCCGCAGCCGGAGAGGGAATTAGTACTCCCTCTGGCTGGCCCCCTGGTTGGTTGATAAGTTAAAAGTTCATTGCCTGGATTCCCGCGATATTTAATTATAGCGAAAAAGTAGTATGAAAAAGATATTAAAGCTTATATGTTTAAGCATGGGTATGCTATTGACTTTTGAAAATGTCAATGCCCAGATAGATGAAAATGCCATTGGTTATTATAACGAGGCATTACGCTTCAGCAGAACAGTTCCCGGAGGTACTGCCCGTATTCAGGCGATAGGAGGAACGCAAATTGCATTAGGAGGAGACGTTAGCAACATTTATTCTAACCCTGCGGGTTTGGGCTTCTTCAACCGCTCACAGGTTTCTTTTACCCCATCCCTGAAATTATACAGCAATGATTCAGAATATTTCGGGTTAAATACAAGAGACAATGGAGGCCGTTTTGGTTTCGATAATCTGGGCGTTGTATTCAGCTCGCCCAGATCCAATGCCAACAGTTCATGGAGAGGGGGATCGTTTGGAATTAGTTATACAAAAACCAATAACTTTAATGATCAATTTACCTATGAGGGCAGAAACCCCAACTCTTCCATTATAGATCAGTTCATTGAGAATGCCAATGGAATTTTGATTAATGACCTGGATGGTTTAACAGGACTAGCTTACGACATATTTCTGATTAACCCAGCCATCGATGATGTTGGAAATCCTATTGACGGGGCTTATGACTCGTTTATCTTTGGCTTACCTGTCCAGAGGGAAATAGTAACCACCGAAGGATCCCAAAGCCAGTGGAGTATCTCCTACGGAGGCAATGTGGCCGATCGTTTTTATTTTGGAATCGGCCTGGGTATTACCTCTGTTAACTACGAACAAACCAAATCCTACAGCGAGTCGAATTTTGATGCCCCTGATCCCGGAATTAATGATTTTACGATCAGGGAAAGGTTAAATATAGATGGTAGTGGAATTAATGCTACTGTAGGCTTTATTTTCAGACCAAATGATCACATCAGGGTAGGGGCTTCTTTGGTTACTCCTACCTATTATCAGTTTGACGAAGAAAGTGACGTAATTATCAATGCCAGTTACGACGACTTCTTTTATGAACCTGAGAACATTACTTTGGGAGAGGAAACTGTTCAATCAGACCTATTTATTTCTACCTATGACCTTACCACCCCGTTGAGGTTAAATGGTGGGGTTGCTTTTTTCTTTGGTAAAAATGGGTTTATCAGTGCGGATGTTGAATACATCGATTACGGAAACAGCAGCTTGAGTTCCAATGATTTTTCCACAACTGCTGACAACAGAACGATCGAGTCCTTGTATACTTCGGTTGTCAATTTCAGGGTTGGGGGAGAATACAGGCATGACGTTTTCCGCTTCAGGGCTGGTTTAGGTTATCATGGTGATCCTTACACTACTGAGGACATCGATTTAAGCAGAACTGAACTATCCCTGGGAGCTGGGGTGAGATTCAAGAAATTTTATGCAGATCTCGGGGTAGTTACTAATTTGTCGGAGGAAAGAAATTATAGTCCCTACACTTTCTTCGATGGCACCGGCCCTGTAGCTAATATTGCCACGAACAATACAAATGCTATTTTGACTGTGGGGTTCAATTTTTAGTACAGCCTTCCTATTAAGATAAAG